>DASUFD010000092.1:0-46895 GCA_036274735.1 Burkholderiales bacterium | reverse complement strand
CGCGAGAGGAAGAACGAGGTCTCCATGTTCTCGAACTCGAGGCCGAGGGCGCTGCAGAGCTCGAGCGCGCGCGTCACGTCCGGGCGGTCCATGAAGCCGTAGCGCACGCGCACGCGCCAGCAGCCGTGGCCGAGCGAGTCGCAGACGATGCGCTCGCTGAAGGGAATCCACGGCACGTCCTCCACCTCCACGGTGAGGAACACCACGCGCTCGTGCAGCACCTTGTTGTGGTTGAGGTTGTGCAGCAGCGCATGCGGCGTGGCGTAGGGGGTCGCGGTGAGGAAGACGGCGGTTCCGGGCACGCGCAGCGGGGGGTCGCGGAACAGCGACTCGAGGAAGGGCTGCAGCGGCACCGAGGCCTCGGCGAGGCGCTGGAACAGGATCTCGCGCCCACGCCGCCAGGTCGTCATGGCGACGAACACGCAGCCGCCGATGGCGAGCGGGAACCAGCCGCCGTCGGCGATCTTCAGCAGCGTCGCGGAGAAGAACGAGAGGTCGATCGTGGCGAAGAAGCCCGTGGCGAGCACGCACAGCACGAGCGGGTAATGCCAAATGTAGCGAATGACGAAGAAGGTGAGCAGCGTGTCGACCAGCATCGTCGCCGTGACCGCGACGCCGTACGCGCCGGCGAGTTGCGAGGAGGAGCCGAAGCCGATCACCGCGGCGATCACGATGGCGCACAGTCCCCAGTTCACCGACGGGATATAGATCTGGCCCATTTCCTTTGCCGAGGTGTTCACCACGCTGATCCTCGGCAGGAAGCCGAGCTGCACCGCCTGCTTGGTAAGCGAATAGGTGCCGGAGATCACCGCCTGCGAGGCGATCACCGTTGCCACCGTGGCGAGCGCCACCATCGGGTAGAGCGCCCACGGCGGCAGCAGGAGATAGAACGGGTTCTGCTGCCCGCGCGGGTCGGCGAGGAGGAGCGCCCCCTGGCCGAAGTAGTTGAGCACGAGCGCAGGCGCCACCAGGCTGAACCAGGCGATGCGCACCGCCCCCTTGCCGAAGTGGCCCATGTCGGCATAGAGCGCCTCGGCGCCGGTGACGGCGAGCACCACCGAGCCGAGCACGACGAAGGACGCCGTGCCATGGCTCGTCAGGAAGCCGGCGGCATACAGCGGATTGAGCGCTTCCAGGATCCGCGGCTCGCGCGCGATGCCGTAGAGGCCGGCGGCGCCGATCGCCAGGAACCACAGCATCGTCACCGGCCCGAACAGGCGCCCGACGGTCGCGGTACCGCGCGCCTGCAGGGCGAAGAGCGCGACCAGCACCACCACGGCGATCGGCACCACGTACGCTTTGAAGGTAGAGGTGCCGACCTCGAGGCCCTCGACCGCGGAAAGCACGGAGATCGCCGGGGTCAGCACCGCGTCGCCGTAGAAAAGCGAGGCGCCGAAGACGCCGATGAGGAGGAGCGGAATCCGCCAGCCGGGATGGTCGCGGATCGCCGTCTGCGCGAGGGCGATCAGCGCCATGATGCCGCCCTCGCCCTTGTTGTCGGCGCGCATGATGAGCAGCACGTACTTGAGCGAGACGACGAGCATCAGCGCCCAGAAGATGGTCGACAGGCCGCCGAGCACGTTCTCCGGCGTGAGGGCGATGCCGTGCTCGGACGAAAACGTCTCCTTGACGGCGTACAGCGGACTGGTGCCGATGTCGCCGAAGACGACGCCGAGCGCGGCAAGCGTCAGCGCGGGAAGCGACGAGCGGCGGGAGGCTGTGTCTTGACGCAAGGAGGGCGCAAGCTAACGCCGCACCGCACAAAATGCAAATGAGGCCTTCTCAGAGCGCCTACCGGCTCAGCTCGCCTTCCCCGGCTTGCGAGCGAAATCCAGGTTGATCATGTCGCCGAGCGCGTCCGAGTAGGTGGCGTGCACCTTTTTCATGGCCGGCAGCGCCTTCTTGAACGCCGCGACCACCTGGGGATCGTATTTCTTGCCCGCGCCGATCTCGATCTCGATCGCCGCGTCGTCGGGGCTACGCGGCTCGCGGTAGAACTGCGTGGTGGTCATCGCCTCGAAGGCGTCGACCACCGCCATCACCCGCCCCGGCCAGGGAATCTGCTCGCCCTTGAGCTTCTGCGGATAGCCGCTGCCGTCCCAGTGCTCGTGGTGGGTGAGCGCAATCTGGCGGGCAAGCTTGAGCAGCGGCTCGTTGTGCTCGCCGATGATCTCGGCGCCGAGCTGCGGATGGCGGCGGATGCGCTCGAGGTCGGGCGCCGAGAGCTTCTCGCGCTTCTTCAGGATCTCGGCCGGCACGCCGAGCTTGCCGATGTCGTGCAGCGGCGCCGCCTGCGCCATGAGCTCGACCACCTGCGGCTTCGCGCCCGCCGCCTCGGCGAGGAGGCGCGCGTAGTGGCCGAGGCGCACGACCCGGTTGCCCACCGCGGCGCTCTCGTGCAGCTCGAGCGCGCGGGCGAGCCGGCGGATCACCTCGGCGCGCGTGCGCTCGAGCTCGGCGGTGCGCTCCCTCACCAGCTGCTCGAGCGCGCGGCGCTGATCGGCGAGGGCGAGGTGCATCTTCACCCGCGCCTTGAGCACCGCCGCGTTGATCGGCTTGAGGATATAGTCGAGCGCGCCGAGGCCGAAAGCCTCCACCTGCGCCTGCGGCTCGGCCCTTGCCGTGAGGAAAACGATCGGGATGTCGGCGGTGAGCGCCTCCGACTTGAGCGCCTGGCAGACCTCGAAGCCCGAGACGTCCGGCATCTCGATGTCGAGAAGGATCAGCTCGGGCCTCGGCTCGCCGCCGGCGAGCGCGATCGCGTCGCCGGGATTGCCGGCCGTGAGGACCTGGTAGTCCGAGGCGAGCGCCCGCGCCATCAGGGCGAGCAGGTCGGCGTCGTCGTCGACCGCGAGGACGACCGGTTTTTCCTTCCCGCTCACTTCTTCATGCCCGCTTGTCGCGGCACCGCGCGCGCTCGAGCAAGCGCGCGAACTCCGTGCATGGCGTGGCCGAGCGAGATGATGGCCTGCGCAAGGACGCCCTCCTCGGCGCGCGCGCCGGTGCCGATGTCGCGCACGAAGTTGTCCTCGATCAGGAGCACCTTGTGCATCTAGTTCGGGCTCCGTCCCCGGATTCTTCTAATGCCCATTGGGCGGCAGCGTCACGACCGTCAGCCAGAACACGTCGATCGAGCGCACGACGACGATGAACTTCTCCAGGTCGACCGGCTTGGTGACGTAGCAGTTGGCGTGCAGGTCGTAGGTCTTGAGCACGTCCTCCTCGGCTTTCGAGGTGGTGAGCACGACGACGGGAATGCGCTTGAGCTCTCCGTCGCCCTTGATCTCCTGCAGCACCTCGCGCCCGTCCTTCTTCGGCAGGTTGAGGTCGAGCAGGATGATGTCGGGCCGCGGCGCGTCGCGGTACTTGCCGCGCCGGCGCAGGAACTCCATCGCCTCGACGCCGTCCTTCACCCAGTGCAGGTTGTTGTAGACCTTGCCTTCCTTCAGCGCCTCGCGCGTCAGGCGCTCGTCGCCGGGGTTGTCCTCGACGAGCAGGATCTCGACCGGCGCTCCGCCTCGCGTCATGGGGAATTCCTGTGCTTGGGTAAGGTGAAATGGAAGCGGCTGCCTTCGCCCGGCCGCGAGCTCACGCCGATGCGCCCGCCGTGGCGCTCGACCACCTTCTTGCAGATGGCGAGCCCGATGCCGGTGCCCGGATAGTCGCCCATCGTGTGCAGCCGCTGGAAGACCATGAAGATACGCTCGAAGTACTGCGGCTCGATGCCGATGCCGTTGTCGCTCACCGAGATTTCCCACTCGGAGCCTTTGTCGAGAGCGCAGACGTGCACGCGCGGCACGCTCGCGCCGCGGAACTTGAGCGCGTTGCCGATCAGGTTCTGGAAGAGCTGCGCGAGCTGCATCTCGTCGCCGCGCACCTGCGGGAGCGCGTCCCAGGTGACCGCCGCGCCCGACTCCTCGATCGCCGCGCGCAGGTTGCCGAGGGCGCGCTTGAGGGCCGCTTCGAGCGCGATCTCCCTGAATTCGCCGCGCTTGGTGCCGACGCGCGAATAGGCGAGCAGGTCCTCGATCAGCTGCTTCATGCGCGCCGCCCCGTCGACTACGTAGTGCATGAACTCCCGGGCGTCGCCGTCCAGGCGATCGCCGTAGCGGCGCTCGATGAGCTGGGTGTACGAGGAGACCATGCGCAGCGGCTCCTGCAGGTCGTGCGAGGCGACGTAGGCGAACTGCTCGAGCTCGGCGTTGGAGCGCTTCAGCTCCTCGTGCGCCGCCCGCAGCGCGGCTTCCGCGTTCTTGCGCTCGGTGATGTCGTCGAAGACGGCGATCTCGTAGAGCGGCTCGCCACCGGCGCTGCGCGCAAGCGCCACCGCGAGGTCGACCCATACCGTGCGGGCGTCGGGGCGCAGGTAGCGCTTCTCGAAGTGCGCGACCTCCCGCTCGCCGTCGCGCACGCGCGCGCGCTCGGCATCGGTCAGGTCGCGATCCTCGGGGTGCGAGATCTCCTTCACCGACCTGCCGATCAGCTCTGCGGCGCTACGCCCGAGGATCTCGCACAGGCGGCGGTTGACGCGCAGGAAGCGCCCGTCGAGGCCGACGTGCGCCATGCCGGAGCCGGCGAGCTCGAAGGTCTCGCGGAAGCGGACCTCGCTCTCGCGCACCACGTCCTCGGCCTGCTTGCGGCGCAGGAACTGGCCGACCAGGCTGCCGATCACGCTCGTCGTGCGCAGCAGCCGCTCGTCGGGCTTGCGCATCTCGCGGCTGGTGAACGACAGCACGCCGAGCACCTCGCCCTCGCTCGCGACCGGGAACATGAAGGCGCCGCGCATGCCGTGCTCGGTCGCCATTGCCGGCGAGACCATGCGGGGATCCGTGCCGACGTCCGCCACCCAGATCACCTCGCCCGCGCCGGCCAGGCCGACGATGCCGCGGCCGCGCGGGAAGGCGCGCTCGCGCGAATAGACGATGAAGCGCTCGAGCGCCGGGCTCGGCACGTGCCACGCCTCGCCGAAGCGGAACACGTCGTCCGCGTCGCGGCGGAAATAGCGCCCGCAATCCCAGCTCTCGGTCTCGCAGACCGCGCGCAGCACGCCCTGCAGGCCCGCCGTGCGATCGATCGCCTCGGCGAGGCTGCGCGCCACGCCGTGCTCGAGGTGCAGCAGCTTCTCGTCGCGCTTGCGCGCGCTGATGTCGTCGAAGATGGCGATCTCGTAGAGCGGACGGCCCTCGGCGTCGCGCTCGACCACCATGCTGAAAGCCACCCAGATTTCCGCGCCGTCCTTGCGCAGGTAGCGCTTCTCGACTTGCACGCGGTCGATCTTGCCTTCATAAAGCAGCGGCCGCTGCGCGTTGATCACGTCGAGGTCGTCGGGATGCGAGATCTGTCGCCCGGTGAGTTGCAGGAGCTCCGCCTCGTCGTAGCCCAGGATCTCGCACAGGCGGCGATTGACCCGTATGAAGCGCCGGTCGAGGCCGATGTGCGCGACCCCCGAGCCGGCGAGCTCGAACGTCCGGCGATAGCGCTCTTCGCTCGCGCGCAGCGCCGCCTCGGCATGCTTGCGCTCGGTGATGTCGACGATCGCGCCGACCAGCCCCGCGGCCTCGCCGGTCGGCCCGGGATACGTGGCCTTGTAGTAGATCGTGTCGCGCGCCTCGCCGGCGGGGGTGCGTACGCGGATCTCGTAGCTCTGGCCGTCGCCGCGCGCATAGAGCTCCTCGTCCATGCGCGCGTGGCGCTCGCCGATCGAGGGATCCTGCGGATAGAGCTCGCCGACCTTCTTGCCGACGAACGCCTTCGCGGAGACGCCGAAGAAACGCTCCCACGCACGGTTGACGCCGAGATAGCGGCCGTCGCGGCTCTTGAAGAACACCGGGACCGGCAGGGACGCCACCAGCCGGAAAGCCGCCTCGAGCGGCGAGGCTTGCGCGGGCTCCCCCCGGGACGCGGCCCTGCGCTCGGCTCTCGTTTTGGCCTCCGGCATGGCGCGCCGATTCTATGCCACGCGGAGTCCCTACGCTGCGGCTTTGTGCGCAGCGATCGCCGATAGAATCGGCGGCCATGCGCATCTGCCGCTTCGACGACGACCGCCTGGGCCTGGTGGACGGAGAGACGATTCACGACGTGAGCGCGGCGCTCGAGCGGCTGCCTCAGGTGCGCTACCCGTTCCCCCGCCACGACGCACTCATCGCGCACCTCGAGGAGCTGCGAGCGCACCTCGATGCCCTGGCGAAGAATCGTCCGGCGATTCCCCTCGAACGCGTGAAGCTGCTCTCGCCCGTGGCGAATCCGGGAAAGATCATGGCGGCGCCGGTGAACTACAAGCGGCACCTCGAAGAAGCGCTCGCCGACAAGGGCATCCACCACGGCAACCTCGTCCTGGAGATCCAGAAGGCGGGCCTCTTCCTGAAGGCCACCAGCTCCCTCGCCGGGCCCGGCGAAGGAGTGCGGCTGGTGCACACCGACCGGCGCAACGATCATGAAGTCGAGCTCGCCGTCATCATCGGCAAGCGGGGAAGGAACATTTCCCGCGACGAGGCGATGGCGCACGTCGCGGGCTATTGCATCGGGCTCGACATCACCATCCGCGGCCCCGAAGAGCGCAGCCTGCGCAAGTCGCCCGACTCCTATTGCGTGCTCGGACCGTGGCTCGTCACGCGCGACGAGATCGCCGACCCGGCGAATCTCTCCCTGCGCATCGAGGTGAACGGCGAGCTGCGTCAGGCGGCGCACACCAGCGAGCTGATCCTCGGCGTGCCTCAGCTCATCGAATGGGCCTCGTCGTTCTACACGCTGCACCCTGGAGACGTTCTGCTCACCGGCACGCCGCAGGGCGTGGGCCCGGTGCGCGCGGGCGACGTGATGACGGCAAGCATCGAGCGCATCGGCGCGATGCGGGTCCCGGTTTTCGCCGCGTAGGCGAGAAAAAGCCGCTGCGGCGCGCGGCCGCAACGGCTTCTGGCGAGACGCCTCGCGAGTTACTTCGTGGTGCCCGAGGGGCTGCTCGACCCGCTGCCTGCCGCGCCGCCCGAAGACGAGGAGCTCGGCGAGCTAGAGCTCGGCGTGCTGCTCGACGAGGATCCGCCGCTCGCCTGGTCCTTCTTCTCGCTCGTGGACGAATTCATCGAGGCGCTTCCCGACGCGCTGCCCGACGGGGTCGCAGTCGAGGAGCTGGGCGAGGAGCTGCTCGAGCCGGCCGACGACGAGGCGCCCGGCGTCGTGGATGGCGACGTCGAGGGGGTCGTCGTGCTGCTCGACGAGGCGCCGGTGGCGGCGCGGTCATTGTTGCCCGCGCGATCGCAGGCGGTGAGCAGGGTGGCGCCAAGCGCCAGGGAAACCGCAACAGCAATAGTCTGTAGTCTCATATGTCCTCCGTGGTTGGGGTATCTGAATTGAGCAAGGATCGGGCCGAGGCGAGCTACCGATTGCCCGTGCGCGGCTGGGCATCCGCACTTTGCGGGCCGGAAGCATCGCCCTCGCGCTGGAAGTCGCGCCGCTGCTCGGCATGGTTCGGATCCACCTGCCCCTGCTGGGGATTCGCTCCGTTGCGGTTATCTTCGCGGTTGCCCGCGCCGGCATTGGCGGACGAGCCTACGCTCGCCGAGCCCGCGGCGCCGTCCGAGCGGTCGCTTGCGCCCGCGGCAGGCGAGGTCGTGCGTGGAGAAGAATTGCGGTCACATCCGGCGGCGACGACGGCCAGTGCGGCCACCATCGCCAGCGTCCAAACTTTCATAAGGCCTCCTGTAGGTGTACGGCGGCGGCTCTGCAAACGTCGTACCGCCGATTAGGAGACGTCCTGCGCCTCGCGGGCGCGCTGCGGGCGCGGCTCGTAGCCGGCTTCACGTGCAGCGCTGATGCATTCGTAATAGAGCGCGTAGCTCTCCTTGGATTCGACGGTGCGGCCGTCGTCGGCGGTATGGCGCCACTTCCATCGGAATCCGTTCTTCTTGTGCGGCACATGGAAAATTTCGCAGCATTTCATTGCTCCCTTTATACGCTGAAGGTGCGTGGCTGCGTCCTGAATCTTGCGTAGGCATCGCCACGACACCTGCGCCGGTTCCGCGCACGTCGGTTGGCGGCGACGTGTGCGAAACCGGTTTTGGCGCCGTCAGCGACCCGTGCTGCTCGGGCTCCTGGGCGCGGACGAAGCGCCGCTCCCCGCGCTGCCGGTCGAGGAGCTGCCCGGGGACGAGGGGCTCTTGTAAGAGCTGCTGTTGCCCGGGCTCGTGCCGCCCGCGCCTGCATTCTGCGGACGGTTGCAACCGGCGAGTACCAGGGCGAGGGACGCGGCGAGAATGGCGAGTAGTTTCATGGAACCTCCTTTACGTGGTACTCGCACCGAGCAAACATTGGGCCATGAAAATCTCCGCCATCGATACCGCCCTCCTTACGGTCCCCACCCCCAGGCCGATGGCCCTACAGTACCCCCAGCACAAGCTGGTGGTCGCCGAGATCGCCACCGACGAGGGCGTGCGCGGCCTCGGCTACAGCCTGGTTTTCAACGGCGGGGGAGCGGAAGCGGTGCTCACCTATCTCGAGACCCGGCTCAAGCCCGCGCTCCTCGGCGAGGACCCGAGCTTCGTCGAGCGCCTCTGGGAGAAGATGTTCCGCGTCGACATGGGCATCCGCAAGCAGGGGGTCGCGGCGTACGCCCTCTCGGCGCTCGACATCGGCCTCTGGGACATCGCCGGCAAGCGCGCGGGGCTGCCGCTCTACAAGCTCTGGGGCGCGGTAACCGACCGGGCGGGCGCCTATGGCAGCGGCGGCTGGGCCAAGTACTCGATCGCCGATTTGGTCGGCGAGGCCGAGAAGTACGCCGCGCTTGGCTGCAAGCACTACAAGATGAAGATCCACCATCCGGACGAGAGGGTGAACCGCGAGCGGGTCGCGGCCGTGAAGAAGGCGCTCGGGCCGTCGGTGCGCATGATGGTCGACGTGAACCAGACGCGCGACGTGCTCGGCAACGTGCGCCAGGCGGCGCTGCTCGAGGAGTTCGACCTCCTCTGGTACGAGGAGCCGATGCTGGCCGACGACTACGCCGGGCTCGCCGAGGTGGCGAGTCGCATCCGCATCCCGGTCGCGGCGGGCGAGAACCACTATACGCGCTGGGAGTTCCGCGAGCTCCTCGAGCGCAAGGCGATCGCCTATGCCATGCCCGACGTGTGCCGCGCCAACGGCTTCTCCGAGACGCTGCGCATCGCGCGCCTCGCCGCGGCGCACGGCGTGCCCGTCACGCCGCACCTGATCCACGAGATCTCCATCCACGTAGTGGGCGCCTGCAGCAACGGCTTTCTCGTCGAGTACATGGACTGGGCGCCCCCCGACCTCTTCGAGGAGCTTCCCGAGTGCAAGGACGGTGTGTTGCAGATCCCCGACCGGCCGGGCCACGGCATCTCGCTCGCGCGCGGCGCGCTCGCGAAGTACGGCAAATGAAGGTTTTCACCAAACTGGTCCTTTTCACCGACCACGACGGCCGCGCGCGCTTTCGCGAGGAGGCGATTCCGCTCGACCAGGGCACCCCGCAGGCGATGCTCTCCGAAGTGCTCGCGGCGAAGGGCTACCAGCTGCGCGCGAGTCCGGTCGGCTTTCGCAGCGACTGGCACTGCACCGCGCAGCCGCAATGGGTGTTCATTCTCCAGGGCGAGATGGAGATCGGCGTGCGCGACGGCGCGCCGCGCCGCTTTCTCCCTGGAGAGCACTTCTTCTCCGCCGATCTCCTGCCGCCCGGCGCGAGCTTCGATCGCTCGGTGCACGGGCACTGGAGCGCGCAGCGCGGGCCGCAGCCGCTGGTCACGCTGTTCCTCAAGATCTAGCCCCGGCCCTACAGCAGCGAGCGCACGAGCTCGGTCAGCGCGGCGATGGCGAGGCCGGCGAGCGCGCCGACCACCGTGCCGTTGATGCGGATGTACTGCAGGTCGGCGCCCAGATGGCGCTCGAGCTCCTCGACCAGCCGCCGCTCCTGCCACGACAGCACCTGTTCCTCGATGAAGCGGCCGATGCCCGCGCGATGCTCCTCGACGAGCGCGGGCGCCGCGGCGAGGATGCGCTCGTCGATCCAGCGCTGCATGTCCTCGTCGGCGGCGAGGCTGCGGCCGAGCGCGAGCACCGCCTGCTCCGCCTTGTCCGCCGTCGTCGAGGCCTCGCGCGCGAGGTCTCGCTTCAGCCAGGCGCGCAGCTCGTCCCATAGCCCGCCGACGTAGCGCGCGAGCGCCGGGCTCTCGAGCGCCTCGTCGCGCAGCGCCGCGAGGCGCTCGCGCAGCGCTTCGTCGCGCTGCAGCCGCTGCACGAAGGCGGCGACGGCGGCGTCGAAGCGGCGGCGCAGCTCGTGGTCCTCGGCGGCGCGCACCTCGCCGATCTTCGCGATCGCAAGCTCGACGATCTTCAGGGCCGCGCGCTCGTCGAGGCCGAGGCGGAAGAGATCGCTGAAGCGCTTGAGCAGCGGCGCGCTGCGCGCCACCTCGGCGGCGATGAAGGCGCGCGTCTCCTCGCGCGACAGCACCTCGTCGAGCGATTTCAGCGCGGCGTCGAGCAGCTCGTGGTGGCGGCGGTTCTCCGTCAGCACGTCGATGAGCTGCGCCGCGGCGCCGGCGACGTCGGCGTTCCTAGCCGCGCGCGCGAAGTTCTCCTGGAGGAAGCGCCGCACGCGCGCGTCGTCGAGCGCCTCGAGGAGATAGGCGGCGAGGCGCGCCGCGTACGCGGCGACGCTGCGCGCGTGGCCCGGCGCGAGGAGCCAGCCGCACAGCGAGCGCGCCGGCCCGAAGGCGCGGATGCGCTGCACCACCGCCTCGGCGCTGAGGAAGTTCTGCTCGACGAACTGCGCGATGCCCGCGGCGATGCGCTCCTTGTTGCGCGGGATGACCGCCGTGTGCGGTATGAAGCGCAGGCCGAGCGGGTGGTGGAAGAGCGCCGTGACGGCGAACCAGTCGGCGATGGCGCCCACCATCGCAGCCTCGGCGGCGATCGTCACGGTGCGCAGCCACGGGTAGCGGGGCTCGAGCGCCTGTGCCGCCGCATACACGAGCGCAGCGAACCCGAGCAGTCCAGTGGCCACCCATTTCATCCGCTGCAGCTTCGACATCGCCCCTCCCCAAAAAACGACGGGCCCGCCCCGCAAAGGGCGGACCCGCCGCAGATTACTGCAGGAAAGGCCGAGCTACTTGCTCTTGCTGCTCGTGCCGCCCGCCGAGGACTTGCTGTTGTCGTTGTGGCGGTCCATCGCGTTCTCGGCCTTCTTCTTCGCGGTGCTCGCATCCTGCGCGGTCATGGTCATCAGGTATTCGGCGCGCGAAAGCTTGCCGTCGTGGTTGCGGTCGGCCTGCTTGAAACGCTTCGTGACCGTCGGACTTTTCGCCGCTTCGCTCTTCGACAGGTAGCCGTCGTTGTTCGCGTCGAGCTTGTTGAAGCCCGGGTCGTTCTTGTCGGTGCCGATCTTGTCGCTGGTGGCGCCCGCCGAGGCCTTGTGCTCGGTCTTGGCCTTGGTCTCGGATTTGGCCTTCGTGTCGGCGGCGTTGACCGAGCCGACCGCAAGCGCGAGCGCCGCGGCGACGAGGAAGAAAAGCGTTTGTGCGAGTTTCATGAAAGGTTCTCCGGGGTGGAATTCGGTGTCGCGACTATGCGGTGGCGACCGGGGGGACGCAATGCTCCGTTGGGCCGACGTTGCCGCGCGACGACAGCCACAGGCCGAGCCTCACGGGGGAAGGCTGGCCGCGAAAGCCGGCTTCGAACTAGAAGGAGAGCCGCTCCTCCGTGGCGCCGCGCAGCTCGTCGCCGTCTTCCGCCGCGCCTTCCTCGCCGAAGGCGCCTGGGCGCATTGCGTTGGCGTTCAAGCCGAGCATGCGCTGATCGTCGCTGGTGAGCGGGTTGAGCGGTGAGAGCCACTGCAGGAGCCGTGCGACGTTCATCAGGCGGGCCGGGTCGCTGCAGGCGCGTGCGCCGTCCAGGGTGAAGGCGGTGCCGCTCAGGCTGCGCGGGGTGCGCTCTGGGATCGACGAGACGATGCGGGAAACGACCGACAGGTTCATCGCGGCGCTCATCTTTTCGTTCCTCCTCTGCTCTCCAGTGGCCGGCCGAGCGTAGCAGCAAACGCCGGCGGGCCGCGCGTCCTATTGTCACGAATTTCGAAGCGGCGAAACGCTACACGCTGTCGACGAGGCGCGGATTTTGCACGCGCAGGCGAGGATGCGGACATTTGCCGCAGTCGCCGCGCTGATCGCCGCGCCGATCGTCCTTCCCGCGCTCGCGCAGGGACCCGGCGACGGGCCGCTGCGCGTCGCGCCGCCCGCGCCGCCGGAGCGCGAGGCCGTCGCACCGGACAAGCCGGCGGCGCGCAGCGTGCCGGAAATCCCGGATAGCGGGCCGCCGGCTTCGCTGCGCTCGCGGCGCGGCGAAGAGCGCTGCGGCGAGCTGCGCGGCGTGCTGCGCGAGCAGTGCCTGCTCGAGCATCAGGGCTCGGCAGCGGGCGCGACCTCCGTGCCGCATCCGCTCGCCGCGCCGCCGCCGCAGAACCCGCGCTAGCGCGCAGCGCGCGGCCGCACCCGGTACAGCGCTTGCTCGTTGCGGCTCTTTCAACAGCCCAAACGGAGGCACCCATGACGCGTACCGCCGCATCGTTCGCTATCGTCGCTCTTGCGCTTACGGCCTGCGCTTCGCAGCCCCAGGGGGCCGCCGAGCAGCGGGTGGCCACCGTGCAGATGCCCTACTACGCCGGACAAGGCGTCGTCGTCGCGGTGAGCGCCGCCCCGGCGCCGGTGAGCTCGGTCGCGGGCGGGACGGTCGCCGCAGCCAGCACCGAGCCCGCGCCGTATCGGCTCGCGATCCGCATGGATAACGGCACGACGCAGTACGTCGACACCGACAACGCGGACATCCGGGTCGGCACGCGCGTCGAGCTCACCCCGGACCGCACGATTCGGGCGCTCTAAGGACGCTGAGGAAGCGCGTGACTTAGACGCGCAGCCAGTCGTCGATCAGGGCCTCGTAGATCGCTACGGCCTCGCGGATGCGCTCCTGGCTGCAGTACTCGTCGGTCTGGTGCGCCATCTGCGGCTCGCCGGGCCCGAGTACCACCGTCGGAGCGCCCGCATAGGCCTTGAGCAGGTTGGCGGCGTCGGTCATGTAGGTTGCGGTCCGTGGCGCCGGCGCGGTACCGAGGTGGCGCGCGCAGATCTCGAACACGCGCTGCATCCATTCCTGCTCGGGCGGCGTCCACACCGGCGGCAGGTCCGAGAGCATCTCCACCTCGGCTTCGCCGAGCGCCGCGCCGAGGCGCGCGAGCAGCGCCGCGTGATCCATGCCGGGCACCGTGCGCACGTCGACGCCGACCGCGGCCCAATCTGGGACCATGTTGATGCCGTCGCCGCCCTGAACGGTGCCGACGTTGAGGGTCGGCGCGCCCATCAGCGGGTGAGCCGCGGCGGCGAAATCGAAGGCTTCGAGCCGGGCGATGGCCCGCGCGGCCTTGTACACGGCGTTGACGCCGAGCTCGGGCATCGAGCCGTGCGCGGAGACGCCGCGGAAGCGCGCGTGGAACTTGATCGATCCCTTGTGCCCGACGTAGGGCTGGTTTGCCGTGGGCTCGCCGACGACGATCGCGCCGGCGCGGCCGAGCAGCGGCGAGCGCGCGAGGTGCGCCGAGCCGACGCAGCCGCCCTCCTCGCCGGCGGTGAGCACGATGACCACGCCGGGCGAGCCGGCGAGGCGCGGCGCGAAGCGCTTCGCCGCGAGCAGCAGCGCGGCGACGCCCGCCTTCATGTCCGAAGCCCCGCGGCCGTAGAGCCGGTCGCCCTCGGTCTCGCCGGCGAACGCGTCGCGCGTCCAGGGCGCCGCGCCGAGCGCGACCGTGTCGATGTGCCCGGTGAGGCACAGCGGCAGGCGGTCCTCCTTGCCACCCGCGCGCGCGACCACGCTGGTGCGCTGGTCGTCGTATTCATGATAGTCGACGCGGAAGCCCCAGTCCTCGAGCAGCCGGCCGGCATAGCGGGCGCACTCGCGCTCGCGGCCCGGCGGATTGACCGTCTCGTAGCGCAGCAGCGACCGGGTAAGGGAAACAGCGTCGGCCGGGCTCATGGCACGGGGATTGAAAGAAACGAGGGCAACGGAATAAAACGCATCACGCCAGCATTATCTCCTAGCCCATGTTCATCGATGCCGTCGCCACCGCCGTTCCCGCAACCCGCTATACGCAGCGCGATTGCTGGGACGCCCTGCGGGCCACCCCGCGGTTCGCCGCCCTGAGCGCGCCGGCGCGCCTGCTGCTCGAGCGCGTGCTGACCGGCGAGCAGGGCGTGCGCAGCCGGCATCTCGCGCTCGAGCGCCTGAGCGACGCCTTCACCCTCGAGGCGGACGTGCTCGCCGCGCGCTTCTCGCGGCACGCGCCGCAGCTCGCGACCGAGGCGGCGCGACACGCGCTCGAGAAGGCGGGGCGAAATGCCGCCGATGTCGACGCGCTCGTGATCAGCACCTGCACCGGCTATCTCTGCCCGGGGCTGACGAGCCACGTCAGCGAGCGCCTCGGCCTGCGCGCCGATACGCTCGGGCTCGATCTCGTCGGGCAAGGCTGCGGAGCGGCGCTGCCCAATTTGCGTGCGGCCGAGGCGCTGCTCGCCGCCGGGCGCGCGGCCCACGTGCTGTGCATCTGCGTCGAAGTCTGCAGCGCCGCGCTCTACATCGACGACGATCCGGGCGTGCTCGTGAGCGGCTGCCTGTTCGGCGACGGTGCGGCGGCAGCGCTCGTTTCCGCGCAGCCCGCTCCGCGCGCGCGCCGCCTGGAGTGGGTGGACACCGTGTCGCATACGGATCCGGCCGAGCGCGATCGGTTGCGCATGGAGACGCGCGGCGGCCTGTTGCGCAACATCCTCTCGCGCGAGGTGCCGAACCTCGCCGCCGAGCGCGCGAACGTCCTGCTCGAGAGCGCGCTAGCGAAGCATGGCTTGCAGAAGCGCGACATTACGCAGTGGATCTGGCACGCCGGCGGACGCACCGTGCTCGAGCGGCTGCGCGCACTCACGGGGCTGGGCGAGCACGACACGCGGTGCAGCGCGCAGGTGCTCGAGCGCTTCGGCAACCTGTCGAGCCCGTTCGTGCTCTTCGTGCTCGCGCGCGCGCTCGAGGAGCGTGCGGCGCCCGGCTGGTGGTGGATGTCGTCCTTCGGCGCCGGGTTCAGCTGTCACGGCGCGCTGTTGCGTGCGGCCTAGAGCGCTCGAAGCGGAGTGGCTCGACGAGCTGCCCGCTGGCGACCCGCGTGCGCTGCGTTCGCGCGCGGATCTGAGGCGGGTCAATGCGGTGATGGGCAATGCCCGTCTCATCGCCGCCGTCTTGAAAAAGCAATTCGCCGCCGAGACGAAACGGCTGCGGCTCGCCGATCTCGGCGCCGGCGACGGCTGCCTCGCCCTGGCGGTCGCGCGCCGCTTGCGCCGCTCGCGCGGCCAGCTCTCCCTCGTCGACCGCGCCCCCGTGGTGCACGGCATCACCCTGGAGCGCTTCGCCGCCCTCGGCTGGCGCGCGAGCATCGTCGCGCGCGACGTGTTCGATTTCCTCGAGGGCTCGCGCGAGTCCTTCGACGCGCTGTTCGCCAATCTCTTCCTGCACCACTTCGACGACGCGCGGCTCGCCCGGCTGCTCGCGCTCGTCGCCTCGCGCGCACGCCTGCTCGTCGCCTGCGAGCCGCGCCGCTCGGGCCTCGCGCTCGCCGGGAGCCGGCTGCTGTGGGCGCTCGGCTGCAACGACGTGACGCGGCACGATGCGGCGGCGAGTGTGCGCGCCGGATTTGCCGCCGGCGAATTGACTGCGCTGTGGCCGAAAGCCACCGGCTGGAAGATCGAGGAACGCTGGGCGCCGCCCTTCAGCCACCTCTTCGTTGCATGCGCTGCGACGCGCTCGTGATCGGCGGCGGGCCCGCCGGCGCGGCGTGCGCGATCGCGCTCGCGCGCGCCGGTCGCCGCGTCATCGTCCTCGAGAAGGCACGCTACCCGCGGCGCAAGGTGTGCGGGGAATTCGTCGCCGCCTCCGGAATCCGCGAGCTCGCCGCGCTCGGTCTGGGCGAGCGCTTCGCAGCGCGCGCCGGTCCCGCGGTGCGGCGGCTCGCGCTCTGGACCTTGCGCGCGGCCCTCGACGCGCCGCTGCCGCAGCGCCACGGTGCGCCGCGCGCGCTCGAGCGCGACACGCTCGATACCCTGCTCCTCGAGCAGGCGCGCGCTTGCGGCGCCGAGGTGCTGCAGCCGATGCGCGCGCTTTCGCTGGAGAGAATCGCCGGCGGGCATCTCTGCCGCGCGCGCGCTTCGCGCGAAGGTGCGCCCCTCGAGATCGAGGCCCGCGCCGTGGTCGCCGCCCACGGCTCGTGGGAGCCGCCGGGCGAGCTGCTCGGCTTTCAGGCGCACTTCGCAGGCGTGCGCATGCCGGAGGCGACGATCGCCCTCGTGCCTTTCCCGGGCGGTTATGCCGGCCTCGTCGAGCGCGCCGGCGGCCGGGCCACCCTCGCCTGCTCCGTACGGCGCGAGGCGCTCGAGCGGGTGCGCCCGCCGCGCACCGGCGCCGGCGAAGCGCTTCAGTCGTTGCTTCTCGATCACGCCCCCGCGCTCGAGCGCGCGCTCGCGCACGCGCACAGGGAAGGCTCCTGGCTCGCCGCCGGGCCGCTGCGTCCCGGCCGTCGGCCGCTCTACCGCGATGGCGTTTTCGCCGTCGGCAACGCGGCGGCGGAAGCCCATCCGATCGTCGGCGAAGGCATCGCCATGGCGCTCGGCTCGGCGGCGCTCCTCTGCCGGCACCTGGCGCCCGCCCTCGCGGCGCGCTTCGGCGACGCCGAAGCACGCCAGGTCGCCGGGCGCTACTCGCTCGAGTGGCGACGGCGTTTCGCGCTGCGCCTCTGGAGCTCGGCGCGCCTCGCGCAGCTCGCCATGCTTCCCCGCGCCGGCGCCTGGGCCGAGCGCGTGCTTTCGCCCGCGCCGGGGCTCCTCGCCCTGGCAGCCCGATTGAGCGGAAAATGAAAGCGTCATTGATGGCGCCGAGGAGGCCCCCATCATGTTCAACGTCGTCGTGGAATGGCTGGATGAAGACAAGTCGCGCGCCCGCTTCATGCTTCCCGGCCGGCAGGAATGGCGCGCCGAGCACGTTAGCGCTCTGATCAACGTACTGTCCGAGATCCGCGCCGAAATGCGCCCGGCGGTGCCGGAGCGGCCGCCGGCGGCGCACGAGGTCGAGCCGCTGCACGATCCGCGCTACGTCACGCAGCTGCACGAGTTCTCGGGCGGCACGCTCTTCGAGTTCCGGCACCCTTCGCTCGGCTGGCTGGAGTTCGTCGTGCCGAGCCTCGAGCGCGCGCGCATCGCGCGCTTCCTGGCCGAGCAGGAAGCGACCTGGGAAACCTTCCGCCACCCTTAGCCTACTCGTCGAGCAAGCGGCGAATCTCCGCCGCGCGCGACGCGTCCATGCCGCCGGCGGCGAGCGCGAGCGGCACGCAGCGCAGCGCGAGCGTGCGATAGAGGCGTTGCCGCTCCGGGCCGAGCTTCTCGAGCGCGGCGAGGTGGCGCCGCACGGTGTCGATATCCCCGCGCGCGATCGCCCCGGCCATGGCGCGCGCCGGGCCGGCATGGGCGAGCGCGTCGGTCGCGCCGCGCAGCAGCGGCAGCAGCGCGGCGAGCGCATCCTCGGGCGCGATGCCGATACGGCGCCAGATCTCGATCGCCTCGTCGAGCAGCGCGCACACGAAGGCGGCCGCGTAATGCGCGCCGGCGTGGTACGCGCCGCGCGCGCCGGGGGGCACGGACAGCAGCCGCGCGCCGAGCGCGGCGACCATCGCCTCGAGCTTCGCAGCGAGCGGCGGCGCCGCCTCCACCGCAATGGCGCAACCCGCGAGCCCGCGCGCCGCAACCTGCGGATCGGCGAACATCTGCAGCGGATGGAAGCCGCCGACCTGCGCGCCCGCCTCGGCCGCCGCGTGCAACACCGACAGCTCGGCCGCGCCGCTGCAGTGCACGGCCGCCTTTCCCTTGTTCCAGCGAAGCGAAGCGCACGCAGAAGCGATCGCGTCGTCGGGCACGGTGAGGAAGACGATATCGGAGGCGTCGAGCACGGCTTGCGCGTCGCCGCGTTCGCGGCTCGCGACGCCGGCGATCGCATAGCCGCGTTCCGACAGCGCGAGCGAAAGTCCGCGGCCGACGCGTCCCGCGCCTATGAAGCCCAGCCGTTCAGTCGCGATAGGACGGGTCCTGGCGATCGAGCGCACGCAGCAGCGCCGGCCACTCCAGCAGGCCGTAACCGCTGCCCGCCTTCTGCGCGCCCTGCCTGAGGTGCGGATTGGTCGCCGCCTCGTTATCGAGAGTGATCTCCATGCCGGAGAGCGCCTCGGCGGTGCGCGCGACGACCTCCCCACCGGCGAGGTGCAGCGGCCGCTGGCAGGCGAGCGTCTCGACCTGGATGCGGCAGGCCTGCTCGAGCCAGTAGATCAGATTGAACGCCTGCGCGATGCTCGGCGCGCACACGAGCAGCCCGTGGTTGCGCAGGATCATCGCGTTGTGCCGGCCGAGATGCTCCACCAGGCGCTGCTTTTCGCCGCGGTTGAACGCCGGCCCCTCGTAATCGTGATACGCGAGGCGGCCATGGAAGCGCATCGCCGTCTGCGAGAGCGGCAGCAGCCCTTCCTCGAGCGCCGACACCGCGATCCCGGCGCGCGTGTGCGTGTGGATCACGCACTGCGCGTCCTCGCGCGCCTCGTGAACCGCGCTGTGGATGATGTAGCCCGCCGCATTCACCGAGTAGCCGTGGTCGGCCTTGTCGACGATGTTTCCGGCGAGGTCCACCTTGATCAGGCTCGAAGCCGTGACCTCTTCATAGAGCATGCCGTAGGCATTGATGAGGATGTGGTGCGCGGGCCCGGGCACGCGTGCGGTAATGTGGTTGTAGACGAGGTCGGTCATCCCGTAGCGGGCGACCAGCCGATAGCACGCCGCGAGGTCGACGCGCAGCGCCCACTCCTCGGCGCTCACGCGCTCACGCATCGAAGACATGCCCATGCGCTCCACCGGGCTACCGTACGCGGGAACCGAAATTGCTGCAAGCGCTCGCGATGCCGCTCGCTTTCCTCGCCGCCATTCTGCTCGCCAACGCCGCTCTGGCGCAGCCGCTCGTGCAGCCGGTGCCGACGGCGGCCATGCAGCCCGGCTACGGCGTGGTGCAGAGCATCACCCCGGTGAGAGTCGCGACCGCCTCGGCCGCGGCGGGGGGCTCAGCCCCGGCGGGCCAGATCCGTCCGGCCTATCGCGTCGCCGTGCGCATGCCCGACGGCAGCGTGCAGTACCGCGACATCGACCGCGCCGAATTCCGACCCGGCGAGCACGTGCTGCTTACCAACGCGGGCGACGTCGTCGCGGACGACTTCGGCGGCGGGTCGACGCCGCCGGGAGAGAGTCGGAGCGGCGCGGCGCCGGCGGACGGCGCGATCACGGGCGGTTCACTCGCGCCGGGTGAGACCGGTGGCACGCCGAAGCACGATCCCACGGTCGACAAGGGCAAAAGCGCGGCCGCCGGGGGCAGCGCGAAGGCACGCGAGCGCTGCTACGAGCTCCAGGGAACGCTGCGCGAGCAGTGCCTCTCGGACGAAACGCTCAAGAGAAAAAGCGCAGCACCTCGAGCGCCGACTTCCGCAGCACCGGCACCGCCTCGGGAGTGAGGAACTGCACGTGCTGCATCGAGACGATCTGCACGTAGATGTCGATCAGGTAGTACTGCAGCACGGCGATCAGCAGGCCTAGCGCGAGGCTGACATGGCGCCCAATCGCCCACCCTCGACCGGGCAATCGACGCGCGAGCGCAGTTTCGATCTCGGCGTGCAGCTCTTCGCGCAAGGAATCGGCCATGAAGCGGCAATGTAGCGAGTCTGCGCACGCCGCGCTTCTCCCATTGTCCGAAACGCACGCCTCAAAGCTTCATTTGCTCAGGACCTCCGGGTTGACGACGTGGATCGGCCGGCCGGCGGCATAAGCGACGACCTGATCGAAGATGTCGGCGAACTGCACCTCGTACTCCTCGCGCGTCACGTAGCCGAGGTGCGGCGTGCAGACGACCTCGTTCATGGCGAGCAGCGGATGCGCGCCCCCGAGCACCGGCTCCTCCTCGTACACGTCCACCGCCGCGCGCCCCGGACGGCCCTTGCGCAGCGCTTCGGCGAGCGTGCCCGGGGCGACGAGCCCGGCGCGGCTGGTATTGACGAAGATCGCCGTGGGCTTCATGCGCGCGAGATCGGCGCCGGTGACAATGCCGCGCGTCGCGTCGACGAGCCGCATGTGCAGCGTGATCACGTCGCAGTCGGAAAAAAACGCCTCCTTGCTGCTCGCGACCGTGTAGCCGTCGGCGCTCGCCTTGGCGCGCGCCGCGTTGCGGCCCCAGACCTGGACCTGCATGCCGAAGGCGCGGCCGTAGCCCGCGACCACCTGGCCGATGCGGCCGTAGCCGTAGACGCCGAGAACCTTGCCGCGCAGCGTATTGCCGATCTCGCCGCCGCCCTGCCAGCGGCCGGCCTTGAGCGCCGCGACCTGCTGTGCGATGCGCCGCGCCGCGGCGAGGATCAGCGCCCAGGTCATCTCCGCGGTGGCATACGAAGGCGTGCCGGCGTGCATGTTGGACGAGACGACGATCCCGAGGCGCGAGCAGGCCGCCACGTCGATGTGCGGCCAGACGCTGCGCTGGCTGATCAGGCGCAGCCTGGGCAGCCGCTCGAGGAGCGCCGCGCGGATCTGAGTACGCTCGCGGATGAGCACCAGCGCTTCGCTCTCGCGCAGTCGCTCGGCGAGGCGCTCGGTGTCCTGCAAGTGGTCGTTCCATATGGTGACTTCGTGCCCCGCGAGCTTGCCGAAGCACTGGAGGCTGCGCACGGTGTCCTGGTAGTCGTCGAGGATGGCGATCTTCATGGGCAGGATCGTAATTTGCTTCGTAGCCAAAGTCTTTTCGAAAGGAGATCGCAATGAACAAGGACCAGGTGAAAGGCGAAGCGAAGGACGTGGCCGGCAAAGCCCAGGAAAAGCTCGGGCAAGCGACGGACAACCGTTCGCAGCAGGCCAAGGGCATGGCCAAGCAGGCGGAAGGTAAGGTGCAGAAGGGCTACGGCGAGGCCAAGGACAAGGCCGAAGACCTCGCCGACGAGACGAAGGAGCAGAAGCAAGCCGACAAGTAGCGACGCTTAGCGCGCCTCGCCGTTCATCCCTGCGGCGATGCGCGACACCCGGTGCAGGTCCGCGGGCTTCGTCAAGTGCTCGTCGAAGCCCGCTTCGCGCGTGCGCGCGACGTCGGCCTGCTGGCCCATGCCGGTCAGCGCGACGAGGCGCGCGCCGCGTCCCCAAGAGGTCACGCGCAGCCGCTTCGCCACCTCGAGCCCGTCCATGCCGGGCATGTTGAGGTCGATGAACGCAATGTCGGGATGCAGCACCTCGGCGATGCGTAGCGCTCCCTCGCCATCGAGCGCGCTCTCGACGCGATGCCCATCGAGCCGTAGATATTGCGCGAGCGTTTGCGCCGCGTCGACGTTGTCGTCGACGACCAGCACGCGCCGGCGCGCCGGCTGCGCGCGCGGCGTCTCCTGATTCGCCTTGCGCGGCGGCGGCGGCGGCGCGACCGGCAGGCGCACGATGAACTGCGCGCCCTGGCCACGCCCCGCGCTTCTCGCCTCGATGCTGCCCCCGTGGCGCTCGACGATCGAGCGCGCGAGCGTCAGGCCCAGGCCGAGGCCGCCCGCCGACGCAGGGTTGGGGTTCTCGAGCTGAACGAACATGTCGAACACTTCCTTCAGATCCTCTGGCGCGATGCCGACGCCGTTGTCGGCGACGGTCACCACCACGCGCCCCGCCTCCTCGCCGGCGGAAAGCTCGATACGACCGTTCGCGGGCGTGAACTTGGCGGCGTTGTTGAGCAGGTTCGACAGCACCTGCGACAGGCGCACCGCATCGCCCTGCACGAAGAGCGGCGCCGGCGGAGCGCGCACGGTCAGGGTATGGCCCTTGGCATCGAGGTTGGGCCTCGCGGTGTCGAGCGCCGTGCGCATGACCGACTCGATCGGCACCCGCTCGGAGCGCAGCTCGAGCTTGCCCCGGTCGATGCGGCTCACATCGAGCAGGTCGTCGATCAGCCGGGTGAGCTGCGCGATCTGCCGCTCCATCATGTCGTGCGTCTCGCGCGCCGCGGGATCCTGGTGCTTGAGCCTGAGCAGCGCCACGCCGGTGCGCAGCGGCGCGAGCGGGTTGCGCAGCTCGTGCGCCATGACGGCGAGGAACCGGCTCTTGTTGGAGTCGGCGCGCTGCAGCTGCCGCGCATGCTCCTTGAGCTCGACCTCGGAGGCGCGGTAGCGGTCGCGCGCTCGGCGCATCGCCTCGCCAAGCACGATGATGAGCGAGCACGAAAGCGAGAACAGCCCGAGCGCGATGGCGTCGGCGGGCGCCGCGATCTCGAGGGCGCCCTCCGGAGCGATGTAGCGCACGTTGGCGATCGCGTAGCCGAGCACGGTCGCGAGCACCGCCGGGCCGACGCCGCCGAACCACACCGCGATCGACACGGCGCCGTAGAGCGTGATGTAGGGCACCGCCTCGCCCAGCCACGGATCGAGGAACCAGCGCAGCAGCACCGCGCCGAGCGTGACGGCCGCCGCGCCGCCGTACGCCGCCGGCAGCCAGGGCGCCTTGGCGCGCGCGCGCTCGTCGTCGGCCAGGTCGCCGAGCAGGAACGCGAGCAGCAGGCACGACGACACGACGAGGCTCGCGCGCGCCGCGTGCCAGCCCATCGTGAAGCGCGCGCCGGCGACGTTCGACAGCGTGAGATCGGAGATCGAGGCGACCAGCACCAGGCCGAGCCAGAGGTAGAGCACATCGTTGAAAGCGCGCCGGCGCCAGATGAGCGCCAGCCCGAGCGCGCAGAGCGAGACGGCGGCCCACTGCACGCCCCGGCCGAGCTCGCTGAAGCGATCGCCGTCGATCTCCAGCCATGTCGAGCGGGCGGCGAGCGACGCGGCCAGCGCCGCCGCGGCGAGCACCAGCGCGCAGCCGGCGAAAAGCGCGCGGTCGCGCCGCGCCGCCGGAAGCGCCGACGGCTCCCGCCCGGCCTGCGAGATCGCCGCGAGGAAGAGCGCCGCCATCCCGAGGCGCCACGCGAGATAGAGCCAGCCCACGGTCTGTGCCTGGCCGAACAGCGGCTCAGGGAACAAGGCGCCGGGGAAGGTCGCCATGTGCAGCCCCGCCATCAGGCCGCCGTAGAAATAGGCGCAGGCGAGGAGCAGCAGCGCGGCGCGCCCCGAGCCGCGATAGAGCGCGCCGAGCAGCGACGCGGTGAAGAGATCGGCGAGCATGATGGCGATGCCGTACACCACGACGATGTGCGGATCGCCGGGCCCCGGCTCCCCGGCCCAGCGCAGCAGGCCGACGGTGAGCGCGAGGTAGACGAAGGCCAGCGCGCCGAAGGTGCGCAACTGGGGGGTGCTCGGGGCGCGCTGCACGCTCACGGGGAGGTCGGCCTTCATCGCTGCCAGATCATAGCCATGAGAGCCGTGTCCCGGTGCGGCGGCGCCGCGTCACAAAAGTCGAAGCGTCGCCGCGGCCCAACAGTTAAGATCTGGCGGGGAGGAGGAAGTCATGGCCGAGCCGGTCACCGGAAGCTGTCTGTGCGGCGCAATCCGATTCAGCATCGCCCAGCCGATCCAAGAGCTGCGCGCGTGTCATTGCCGCAACTGTCAGAAGGCCTCGGGGGCGGGCGGAAGCGTCAATGCCGTCGTACCGAGCGCGGCGTTCCGCATCACCCAAGGCACGCCCAAGCGCTACAGCGCGCGCGCCGACAGCGGCCGGCTCCTGCATCGCTACTTCTGCGGCGATTGCGGCTCGCCGATCTACAGCCAGCGCGACGCCACGCCGGAAACGGTGGTCGTGCGCGCCGGCCTGCTCGATAACGCGGGGCCGATGAAGATCACGGCGAACGTCTGGACGGGCAGCGCGCGACCCTGGTCCCATATTGATTCGTCGAGCACCCAGCACCCCGGCCAGCCGGACGCGCCGGCGAAGACTTAATTCGACTCCGAGTCACTACCGAGGAAGGCGCAATGGCCAAGGGCTACATCGTCACGACATACCGGAAAATCACCAACCCCGAGAAATGGGCGGCCTATGCGAAGCTCGCCGGGCCGGCCATCCAGAAGTCAGGCGGCCGCTTCATCGTGCGCGGCACCCCCGCCAAGGTCTACGAGCAGGGCATTGCGGAGCGCGTCGTCATCGTCGAGTTCGACGATGTGCGCAAGGCGCTCGCCGCGCACGACTCGCCGGAGTATCAGGAAGCGCTGCGCGCGCTCGGCAATGGCGCCGAGCGCGACATGCGCATCGTCGAAGGCGCGGCCTAGCCGCCCAGGCGCGTCACTTACCCGCCCAGGCGCGTCACTCAGCCGCCCACGCGCCTCATGTACCCCTCCGGGGTGATCTGCACGCGCTCGCCGATCGACAGGCCTTGGGCCGTGGTTTCGACGTACTGGACGACGCCGCTGTCCATGCGGATTCCCACCCGGCGCGAAGGCGCGGAAGCGGTGCCGCCCGCGGAAGCGGAGGCAGGCACCGGCACGATGGTGTCGATGGTGCCCATTCCGGCTTGCAGCGGCGCGGGCGCGGGCGCCACGACCACCGTCCCGGGAACCGGGACTGCGGCCTGCGGCACGGTCACGCTCGACTGCGGCGGCACCACGACCGTGGTCGAGGGCGGCACCAGCACGGGGGCGGTTGCCGGTGTGACGCGATCTTCATGCGCACAGCCTGCGAGGCCGGCGATGGCGAGGATGGAAAGGCTTGCAGCGAGCTTGGTCATGAGGCCTCCTTTGGATCGGACGCCTTGGAGCTGCAAGAGTCGTTCCGCAACGACTCGCGGCCTCTAGCGCCAGTCGCCGTGGGCACGGCGATGATCGTAATCGTGGTGGCGATGCCGCGGCGCCGCGTACGGATCGAGCGGGACGATGGCGCAGCCGGCGAGCGCGGCGAGGAGGGTAAGCAGAAGAAGGGAGCGAGGTTTCATGGGCCCGATTAAAGAGCGCAAGCCCGTTAAGCGTCCTCGACGCATTGTTACCGGGTGTTTCGACCCGTTTTGCTTTTCGGTGCCTGACCCCGATTTCGTTCTAGTACGCTAGCGGCCCGCATGCCCGCCCTCACCGGACGCCGCGCGTTCCTGCAGCTCCTTCTCGACGAGGGCGTGACGCACCTCTTCGGCAACCCCGGCACGACCGAGCTCGCGATCATGGAGGTAGTGCCGGACTTCCCGCAGCTCGAGTTCGTGCTCGGCTTGCAGGAGTCGGTGGTCGTGGCGATGGCCGACGGCTTCTGCCGCGCCTCGGGACGCCTCGCTGCAGCGAACGTGCATGTGATGCCGGGGCTCGGCAACGCCATGGGCGCGCTCTACAACGCCAAGTTCTCCGGCTCGCCGGTGATCCTCACCGCCGGGCAGCAGGAGCAAGGCCACGGCCTGCTCGAGCCGATGCTCTACGAGCCGCTCGTGCCGGTCGCGCAGCCGCTCGTCAAGTGGGCGGTCGAAGTCACGCGCGCGGCGGACCTGCCGCGCATCGTGCATCGCGCGGCCAAGGTCGCGCTCACGCCGCCGACCGGACCGGTGTTCCTCAGCCTGCCCGGCGACGTGCTCGACGAGACGGCCGAGATGGACCTCGGCCGCCCCGTGCGCGTCGATGCCGCCACTCGCCCGAACGATGCGGCTCTCGAAAGCATCTCGCGCCTTCTGTTGCAGGCGAAGCGACCCGCGATTCTCGCGGGGCAGGAGCTCGCGATGCGGGAGGCTTTCGCCGAGGCGGCGGAGCTCGCCGAGCTTCTCGGCGCGGCGGTCTACGCCTCGTCGATTCCGTACACCGCGCAGTTCCCTACCGATCATCCGGCATACATGGGCGCTTTCACCCGCGCGCAGCAGCAGGTGCGCGCTGCGCTCGAAGCGCACGACCTGCTGCTCGTGCTCGGCGCCGACCTGCTGCGCATGTCGGTGTACAGCCCGGTCGAGCCGCTGCCGCCCGGGCTGCCGGTGATCCACGTGTCCGAGCGGGCGCACGAGCTCGGCAAGAACTACCGCACGGACGTCGCGCTGGAGGCCGACGTGAAGCAAACCCTTCAGGCCCTGCTTCCCCTCCTGAGACAAAGCACAAGGCGCGAAGAAGCCGAGAAAAGGCTCGCGCAGCTCAAGCCCAAGAACTGGAGCGCGCAGCGCGACCGGGCGCGCATCGAAGCGTTGCACGCTGCGGAGACGAAGCCGATCGATCCGCAGTACCTGATGCTGCGCTTCACCGAGACGCTGCCGCGAGACGCGGTGGTGGTCGACGAAGGACTGGTGAGCAGCTACCCGCTGCCAAAGCTCCTGCCGCTCTCGGGCCCGAGGGACTACTACGGCCTCGCGAGCGGCGGCCTCGGCTTCGCCGTGCCGGGCGCGGTCGGCATCAGCCTGGCGCTCCCGGGGCGGCCGATCGCGGTCGTCTCCGGCGACGGTGCGGCGATGTACGGCATCCAGGGCCTCTGGACCGCGGCGCGGCACGGCCTGCCGATCACCTACGTGATCGCCAACAACCGCGGCTATCGCATCATCAAGGAGCGGCTGGTCTCGTTCCGCAAGACTGACCGGTTCACCGGCATGGACATCCGCGAGCCGGACATCGATTTCGTCTCCCTGGCAGGATCGCTCGGCCTGGAGGCGCGGCGCGTCACCGATCCGCAGGACATTGCGCCCGCGCTGCGCGAGGCGTTCGCGAGCGGCAAGCCGAATCTCATCGACATGCGCGTGGCGGATGGCTTCGGCGGCTGATATCTCGGGTGCTCGTTCCCTGCGGACAGTTGGCAAGCGCGGGCGCACCTATTTACGATTGCCCGGTTCGCATTTCAGGGATTCGCCATGAAGCTACGCATCGTCCTTTTCGCCGGCGCGCTGCTCGTCTGCGCGGGGGCCGCCGCGCAATCGTTTCCCACGAAGCCGATCCGCGTCGTCGTACCCTTCCCGCCCGGCGGCGGCACCGACATTGTTGCGCGCGCGGTCTCGCCGAAGATGTCCGAAGTCCTCGGCCAGCCGGTGATCATCGAGAACCGCGCCGGCGCTGGCGGCAACATCGGCACCGACGTGGTCGCCAAGTCGGCGCCGGACGGCTACACGCTGCTCGTGGCAAGCGCGTCGACCGCGATCAACACAACGCTGATGAAGAACATCACCTGGGATTTCAAGCGCGACTTCGCGCCGGTGGCGTTGCTCGTGCTGAACCAGCACCTCCTCGCGGCGCACCCCTCGGTGCCGGCGAACAGCGTGCAGGAGCTGATCGCGCTCGCCAAGGCGAAGCCCGGCCAGGTCACCTTCGCCTCCTACGGCAACGGCAGCTCCGCGCACCTGACCGGCGAGCTCTTCAAGATGATGGCCGGCATCGACCTGCTGCACGTTCCCTACAAGGGCGCCGCGCCCGCCGTGAACGATCTCGTGGGCGGTCAGGTCAACGTCATGTTCGCCGACGTCGCGGCGCTGCTGCCGCACGTGAAGTCGGGCAAGCTCAAGGCGCTCGCCATCGCTTCAGCCAAGCGCTTCGAGGGCTTGCCTGACGTGCCGACCGTCGCCGAGTCCGGCGTACCCGGGTTCGAAGCCGGCGGCTTCCTCGGCCTGGTCGCTCCGGCAGGCACGCCGCGGGACGTCGTCGCCCGCCTGAACGAGGCGGCGAATCAGGCGCTCGCGGTCCCGGAGGTGCACGCGCGCCTCATCGCGCTCGCGAGCATTCCGATGGCCGGCACACCGGAGCAGTTCGGCCAGCGCATCGGCGTGGAAATCGACAAGTGGGCCCGCGTGATCCGCGAGGCGCACGTTACAGTCAACTAGCCGGCCAGCCTCCGCAGCGCCTCGGCGAGCGGCGTAGTGTCGCTCGCGGCGAGGAACTCACGCGCGTCGCGCTCGGCGCGCCCGCTGTAGCGGGCGAACTTGTGCACGACAGCGTCGCGGCGCATCGGAAATGAAGGATCGCCCTCGACTTGCGAAACGCTCGCCTCGAGCGTCTCGCCGCCGAGCACGATGCGCAAGCGCGCTCCACGGCGGCCTGCCTCGGTGAGCGCGCGGTCCTCCACCAGCTCCACCTTGCGCTCGAGCTCGCGCACCTGCGCCTCGGCGAGCGCCGCGTCCTCATAGGCATCGGGATCGAGCGAGCCGCGCGCAAGCGCATTCGCGAGGCCGTACGACAGGCTGAACTGCGCCTGGATCGCGTTTCGCGGCGCGCGATTGCCGCAGTAGGTCAGCGCCTCCGCGTACGTCGCCAGCTCCAGCCGCGCGATTTCCCCGATCCGTCCCCGCACGCGCGGGAAAAGAGCGAGCCCGGATGCCGCGGCGTAGTGCACGTGGCGCACGGCGGCAAAGGGCTTGAGGTAGGACTCGAGGATTACCCACGTTCCGGGGGCCGCGAGCGGCCCCGCGCCGATCGCCTCGAGCGCGCCCTGCGGTGCGCTAAAGCCCGCGAGCGCCGCCTGTGCAGCGAGCAGGCCGAGCTGCGCGGCGTGCGCGAGGTAGGTGTTGCGCGCCTCGGCGCCGGCGGCAGCGGCGAGGAAAAGCGAGCGGGGCATCTGGCAGGCGGCAATCCGCACCGCGGCGGCCGCCTGCGTGGCGCTGCCGCCTCCAAGGCGCACGGCGGCCACCGCGACGCCGAGGCCCGGCCACGTCGCGTCGACATGCATCCCGGGCTGCATGCGAATCGCCTCGCCGAAGCGGCCGCCGCTCTCGTAGCCGACGACGAGACCGTCGAGGAGCTCGCCGAGGGTGGCGCTGCGCGCCTGCGCGAGCGCGGCGCAGGCAGCAATCACCGGCACGCCCGGACGGCCGTGCGCGCGCGCCAGCCCTTCGCACGCTTCGTCCCAGCACGCGGCCGCAGCGAAGAGCGCCGCCGCATCGGCCGGTGCGAGAGCCTTCGCGAAGCCGGGCACTCTGACCGCACCCGCCGAAAGACGATCGGCGAAGCTGCGCAGGCGCGCGCGCCTGCTGGAGGCGAGCACGCAACCCAGCGTGTCGAGCAGCATCTCGCGCGCCTTGTCCTCGACCTCGGCCGGCGGGCCGGCCGTCCAGAGCCAGTCGAGCAGCGGCTCGAGATCGCTCACCGGGAGCTCAGCGCAGGAGATCGCGCGCGATCAGCATGCGCTGGATTTCCGAAGCGCCTTCGCCGACTCGGTAGTGACGCACGTCACGATAGAAACGTTCCACCGGGTAGCCCCGCACGAGCCCCATGCCGCCGTGGATCTGCACCGCCCGGTCGGCAACGCGCCCGACCATCTCCGAGCAGTAGAGCTTGCACATGCTCGGCGCCGCTCCCACATCCTCGCCCGCCTGCAGGCGGCGCAGGGTCTCGTAGGTATAGGCGCGCGCCGTCGCGAGCTCGACCGCCGAGTCGGCGAGCATCCACTGGATCGCCTGGCGCTCGGCGAGCGGCTTGCCGAAGGTGCTGCGCTCCTTGGCGTGCGCGATCGACATCTCGAGGAGGCGGTCGGCAGTGCCGATGCACGAGCAGGAAACGCCGAGCCGGCCGCTCGTCAGCGATTCCATGGCGACGCGAAAGCCCTGCCCTACTTCACCGAGCACCGCGCTATGCGGGACGAAGCAGTCCTCGAAGGCAAGCTCGGCAAGCTTGATCGCCGCCGAGCCGATCGTCTCGTCCACGCGAGTCACGCTGAAGCCCGGCGTGTCGCGCTCCACTAGGAACGCGGTGATGCCGCCCTTCGCGCGCTTGGCCGGATCGTTGCTGGCGATCACCATCACGAGGTCGGCGCGATGCGCGCCGCTGATGTAATGCTTACGGCCGCTCAGCACCCAGCCGTCGCCCCTTCGCTCCGCGCGCGTGCGGATCGCCTGCGAGTCGGAACCGGCTTCGGGTTCGGAGAGTGCAAAGGACGCGTACAGCGTTCCCTTCGCGAGGCCGGGTACGTACTTGCGCTTTTGATCCGTGGTGCCGTAGCGCGCGATGGCGATCGGATTGAGGCCACTGGTGGCGTCGAGGAGCAACGTGAACACGCGGTGCGAGCGCGCGAACTCCTCGAGCGCCAAGCAGTACGTGACCAAGTCGAAGCCGCCGCCTCCGTACTCCTCCGGCAGGCGCATGCCGAGGTAGCCGTGGCTCCTCAAGAGCTCCACCGCGGCCGGCGGAATCTCGCCGGTGCGGTCGATCTCGACCGCGAGCGGCTCGAGCTTCTCGGTGGCAAATCTGCGCAAGACCCGCCGCACTTCGGCGAGATCCGGGGTGATCTCGAGCTGCATGCGTTCCTTCAGCCGTTCAGCCTGTAGATGCGCAAGGCGTTGTCGCGTAGGAGCTTGCGCTTCGCCGCCGGCTTGAGGCCGAGCGCCTCGACCTCGGCGCGCGTGCGCTCGAAGTCGAGGATCGGGAAATCGGTACCGAAGAGCACCTTGTCCTGCCCGTAGCTGTTTACGTAGCGCACGAACGACTCTGGCCAGTACTTCGGGCTGTGCGCATCCGAGCCGATGTAGACGTTCGGGTGCTTCCATGCCATGGCGATCATCTCGTCGGTCCACGGAATGCCGACGTGGATGCCGATCAGCTTGAGCTCCGGAAAGTCGCACGCCACGGCGTCGAGGGCGATCGGCCGGCCGACGCTGCGCACCGGATAGGTCGGGTCGTAGAGCATCGATTGGCCGACCTGTAGCTGCACCGGCACGTCGAGTTCGCAGCACTTTGCGTAATACGGGTACCACTTGGCGTGGTCCGGCGCGAGCTCGTACCAGTGGGGATAGAAGTGGGCGCCGATGAAGCCGAGCTCGCTCACGGCGTGCTCGAGCTCGCGAACGCCCTTCATCCCCTCGTAAGGGTCGAGGCCGGCAAGGCCGCAGAACCGGTCGGGGTGCTGCCGCACGGCCTTCGCGACGAGCTCGTAAGGCAGGTGATAGCACGCCGGATGTCCGAGCCGGCCGGCACGCGTGGCGACGAGGAAGCCGCGCTCGATGCCCGCGGCGTCCATGCGACGCAGCATCTCGCCGAGCGACACCCCTTCAGCCGTGCGCTTCTCGACTTTCATCTTGCCCTGGTAGAACGCGTCGCGCTTGGGCCGCAGCGCGTTCGCCTCGGGCGTCCAAAGGTTCACGACCGCGTCGATCGCCAGCAGGTCGTATGCCCGCGCGCTCACGTCACGCTCTCCGTTTCGAAGATTTCGTCGAGCAGCGCCCGCGCTTCGTCGCGTCCGATGCGCCGGCAGGCCAGGTCGAAGAACTTGCGCCCCATGCCTGCCTCGTCGAGCGGCGGCGTGGTCGTGCCGCGCGGAGAATACGGGCCGTCTTCCGACGGCATGCCGTACTCCATCGCGCATTCCCCACAAAAGCGCGTGCCGTCGCGAGTCGTGATCTCGACGCTCGTAACGAAGCGCGCCGGATACTCGCGCTCCGCCTGCGCATCGACCTCTAGCGTCATCCGTGCGTAGAGCGCCTCGATCCGCGGGTCGCGGGCCGACGCCGTCACGTTGTCGAAACCGAAGCCGCCGTGCACCAGCGTACTGGCGATCGCCCAAGGCATGCTCATCAGCCGGTCGTAGAGCTCGTGCTCGCGGCGCGGCGGCCGGCCGAACGTAAGCGCCATCGGGTAGGTGCGCACGCGTATCGCTTCCACCTGCGACGCTTCCACCGCATCGTGGGCGAGAATCGAAAGCACGGCCTCGATCGCCGGCTGGGCATGGCGGCACGCGGGCAGCGGCTTGAAGTACACGCCGTCCAGCATCTCGCCCCGCCACGTTTCCGGCTCGAGCGCGGACGGGTCGCCGTGCAGCAACTGCAGCAGGCCCGGATCCTCGGCGCCCTCGAGAACGCGCTCGCCGGCGGCAAGCCCGGCCTGTGCAAGTTTCACTGCCTCGAGCGCGGTACGCGCGGCGAGGCCGCCGTGCAGCGGCACAACCGAACCGTGCTCCGTGAGGCCGCGCAGCGCCGCAACCGGCACAGTGAACGCCGCGATGGAAATGGCGTTGGCCGTCGTCCGCTCGTCGAGCCCGAGCAGCTTAGCCACCGCCACGGCCGAGCCGATCGCGCCGGTGGTGGAAGTGGGGGCAGCGCCGGCCTTGGTTTGCGCCGGATGCGAGCAGCACGCGAGACGACACGCGGTCTCGTAGCCGAGCGCCAGCGGGAGCAGCAGCTCGGGAAGCTCGCGCTCGCCGCGCGCTGCCCAGAGCGCCGGGACGACGCTGCTCGAGGGGTGGTTGCCGCCGCCGCCGAACCCGTCATGGATCTGCAGCAGCGCGCCCAGTGTGCCCATCGCGATCGCCGCAGCTTCCGCGGTGAGGCCGCGCGCGCTGCCCGGCAACGTGACACTCCCTGGCTGCGCGAGGACGAAGCCGCTCTCGGCTTCCGGCAAAGTGCCGCCGGCAAGCGTGCTTGCGAGGAAGTCGGCGAGGAACCAGCGCACCTTGCGCTGGCGCGCAGGCGACAGGTCTTTCCAGCGCAGCTGGGTGGCGAACGCCGCGATGCGCGCGGTGAGCGCGGGCGTCAGATCGGCTGAATTCCGGCGGCCTTGACGATCTTCGCCCACTTCGCGATCTCCGACTTGATGTACGCGGCGTGCTCCTCGGGCGTCGTCGGCGCGGGGTCGAGTCCGTTCTTCTTCATCCACTCCACCACGTCGGGCGCGTGCAGCGCCTTGACCAGCTCCCGGTTCAGACGCTCGATGATGGGCCGCGGCGTGCCCGCGGGGGCCATCATTCCGTACCAAGAGTTGAGCTCGAAGCCGGGCAGCGTCTCCGCCACCGCCGGGATGTCGGGCGCGCTCTCCGAGCGCTTGAGCGTGCTGATCGCGATGGCGCGGATCTGCCCGGCGCGCGCCTGCGCGAGCGAGCCGGAGATGCCGATGAACGCGAAGGCGAGCCGTCCGCCCATGAGGTCGACCAGGATCGGCGTCGAGCCCTTGTAGGGAACGTGAACCGTGTCGATGCCGGCGGCGCCGTTCAGCATTTCACCGGCAAGGTGGGTCGTGCTGCCCACGCCGACCGAGCCGTAGCTCAGCTTCCCCGGGTTGGCTTTCGCGTAATCGATCAGCTCCTGAACGCTCTTCACCGGCAGGTCGTTGCGCACACAAAGCAGCGTCGGCCCGGAGACGACCTGCGAGATCGGCGCGAAGTCCTTGAGCGGGTCGTACGGCAGGCTCTTCTTCAAAGCCGGCGAGATCGCGGTCGGCCCGAGATGCGAGAGGAGGATCGTATACCCGTCCGGCGCCGCCTTGGCGACGGTTGCGGTGCCGATCTCGCCGTTCGCGCCCGGCTTGCTCTCGATGACGATCTGCTGCCCGAACGCCGCCGACATCTTGGTCGTTACCTCGCGCGCCAGCGCCTCGGCCGGCCCGCCCGGGGACCACGGGCTGATGACCTTGATCGGCTTCGTCGGATAGCTCTGCGCGAAGGCCGGAGTCGCCAGCCCGAGCAGCAGCAAGAGAACGAGCTTCTTCATCACACTTCCTCCTTGGTTTCCGTAGTGGCTAGGCAACGTCCGCCGCTGCGCCGAGGCGGCCGGCGGCCTGCAGCATGGCGCTGCGCGAGATGCTGAGGTAGCGGCGCATCGCTTCGATCGCGCTGGACGCATCGTGACGCTCGAGCGCCGCGAGGATGTCTTCCATGCCGCGCAGGACGAGCTTCTGCCGCCCCGGATCGCCGAGCGTGAGCAGGGCGAGCGCACGCACATGATCGGCGTAGAAGAGCACGGTACGCACGAGGCGCCGGTTGCGAACCATGGCGAGCCAAGCGGAGCGGAAGCGGCTGTTCGCGGCGATGAAGCCTTCGGCGTCGCCCCGCTCGTACGCCGCTCTCGTCTGCTCGAGCGCGCGGCGCACCTTGGCGATGCCGCGGTCGGGATCACTGCGCGCCGCCGCCTGGCGCACCGCCTCGGTCTCGAGCAGCAGGCGCAGGTCGTAAATGTCGTCGAGGTCTTCGCTGGTGAGCGAAGGTACGGTGAAGCTTCGTCCGTGCGCCTCAATGAAGCCCTCGCTCGCGAGCCGTGCCAGCGCTTCTCGCACCGGCGTGCGCGACACGCCGAGGCGCGCGGCAAGGGTGGCTTCGCGCAGCGGCTCGCCCCAGGTCACTTTCCCGGAGCGCAGGTAATCGCGCAGCAGATCGTAGACGCGCTCGCCGAGCGATGCGATCCGCTCGACTGGCTGCAATGTCCTGCTCTCCTTGATGGCCAAGGCGCTCGGCGAAGATGCGTTGACGGGTACGGTATACCGTATACAATCGCGCGGATCGCGTCAACCGGCTTCCTTGCCACCGCCGCATGAACGTTGCCGCGCCCCTCACGCTGCACACGCGCTTCCGCGCAGAGCATCCGGCGATCGTGCACGGCGATCGCGTGTTGCGCTATCGCGAGCTCGATCCGCTAGTGCGCCGCACCGCGTCGCATCTCTGCGATCTCGGCCTCAAGCAAGGCGACGCGGTCGGCCTCGCGCTGCGTGACAGTGTGGAGCACATCGTGATGCTGATGGCCCTGGCACGCGCCGGGCTCGTCATCGTCCCGCTCGACTGGCGCTGGACGCCCGAGGAGCAGGAGCGCGTGGCGCGTCACTTCGCCGCCCGGCTGGTACTCGTAGAGCCCGACCGGCCGCGGCCGGCGCTTCGCTGCATGGCGCTCGACGCCGAGTGGCAGGCTGCCGTAGCGCGCGCCGACGCGCAGCGCGCCTTTCCCGAAGGCGGCGAGCTGCCGCTCTGCATGTCGCTTTCCTCCGGTACCACCGGCCGGCCGAAAGGTCCTCGCCACATGCATGCGAACTTCCTCGCGCGCTTCCGCGTGTTCTGCGTGAACCTCGGCTTCAACGCGCAGGACCGCTACCTCTCCGCGACTCCGCTCTACTTCGGCGGCGGGCGCAGCTTCGCGATGTTCACGCTGCACATCGGTGCGACGCTGTACCTTTTTCCGCCCCCGTACGAGCCGGAGGCGCTATGCCGCGAGATCGCGCGCACGCGCGCCACCGCCCTCTTCCTGGTTCCGACGATCATTCGTCGCCTGCTCGCGCTTTCCGACGCGGCGCTCGCGCCGCTCGGCCACCTGCGCCTGCTCGTCTCCTCCGGCTCGGCGCTGCATGCCGAGGAGCGGCGCGAGATCCGCCGGCGGCTCTGCCGCGGCTTCATGGAGTACTACAGCTCGACCGAGGGCGGCGGCGTGAGCACTCTCACCGCCGAGGACCCGCCGCAGTTCGACGAATCGGTCGGGCGCCCGGTGTTTGCGGTCGAGGTCGAATGCGTGGACGAGAACCACCGTCCGGTGCCGCCGGGCGAGATCGGCCGCATACGCTATCGCGGGCCGGGCACGGCAACCGGATACTGGAACGATCCTGAGGCAAGCCGCGAAGCGTTCCACGACGGCTGGTTCTATCCGGGCGACCTCGGCATGCTCGACGAGCATGGCTACCTCTACATCAAGGGCCGCGCCAAGGACATGATTATCCGCGGCGGCGTCAACATCTATCCCGCCGAAGTCGAGGCGGTCCTGCAGTCGCATCCGGCCGTCGCCGATAGCGCGGTCGTCGGCTGGCCCTCGCGCGAGTTCAACGAGGAGGTCGCCGCTTTCGTCATCCTTAAGCAGCGCGTCGCCGCCGACGAGCTGCGCACGCTCTGCCGCGAGCGCCTCGCCCCTTACAAGGTGCCGCGCGAAGTGTTCGTCGTCGACGAGTTCCCGCGCAATACGCTCGGCAAAGTCCTCAAGACCGAGCTGAGCGGCCGCCTGCCGCAGCTTTAAGAAGGAGCGCGATTCGGATGCGCATCTGGTACCAGAGCCTCTTCGAAGACGGACGGCTCCCCACCTATTTCGAGGGGCTGCGCGAGCGCGGCAAAGCGCTCGCCCGGCCGGGCGTCGAAGTCGAGTTCCACGGCGTGCCGGCGAAAGCCTACGGCGGACGCACGCCCGCCGACGTAGTGGTCTATCCGTACCTCGCCTCGCTGCATGCGCAGTTCATCCTCGACAACGCGCTGCGCGCGCAAGCGGAGGGCTACGACGCGTTCGCCGTGGGCTCCGTGCAGGATCCGGCGCTCGAGGAGGCGCGCTCGCTCGTCGACATCCCGGTCGTCGGCTACGGCGAGTCGGCAATGCATTTCGCCTGCCTGCTCGGCAGCCGGTTCGCGATCATGGTCTTCGGCGAGCGCTTCGTGGAGATGATGGACCTGCGGGTGCGGCGCCTGGGACTCGAGCGACGCGCACTGCCCACGGCGCTCCTCGACGCGAGCTTCGGTGACGTCGGCCAGGCGCTCGCCGATCCGAAGCCGCTGCTCGAGCGCTTTACGGCGAAGGCGCGCCAGCTGATCGCGCAAGGCGCCCAGGCGCTCATTCCAGGGCAGCTCTACCTAAGCGAGGCGATCGCGCGCGCGGGACTTTCGCGCATAGACGAAGTGCCAATCGTAGACGGCCTCGCCGCCACGGTGAAGATGGCCGAGGTGATGGCCGACCTCAAGCGCTTCGGCATCTCGGTCGCGCGCCGGGGCTATCTGCATGCACGTCCGCCCGACGACATGGTCGCGCAAGCGCGCGCGCTGCATCGGCGCCAGAAGAAAGACTAGGACCTACGGCGCAGGCGCGTTTTCCACCGCTCAGGACACGGCACGCAGCGCGCGGCCGGCCATCGCGGCGGCCGGCCGGTCGTCGGCGGTCCACTGCAGCGTGAAGGCGATGATGCCGATGGCGATGAGCGCGCCCCAGGCGACCGAGTAGCTGCCGGTGAGGGTGTAGGCGAGCCCGCCCATCCAGGCGCCGGCGAACGAGCCGACCTGGTGGCTGAAGAAGGTGACGCCGTAGAGCGTGTTGAAGTGCGTGAGGCCGAACATGCGGCCGATCACGCCGCTCATCAGCGGCGCGACGCCGAGCCAGAGGAAGCCCATCGCCGCGGCGAAGACGAGCGCGCTGGTCGGCGAGACCGGCACGGCGAGGAAGATGCAGATGAACACGGTGCGCGTGCCGTACAGCAGCGCGAGCAGCTTTTTCTGGCTGTAGCGCGCGCCGAGGTGGCCGAACGCGTAGGTGCCGAGGGTGTTGCACAGGCCGATCAGCCCGAGCGCCTGCGCGCCGACCGATGGCGCGAGCCCGCACACCTCGAGATAACGCGGCAGGTGCGTGGTGAGGAAGATGAGCTGGAAGCCGCAGGCGAAGTAGGCGGTCGTCATCTGCAGGAAGCCGCGGTGGCGCGCCGCCTCGCGCAGCGCGTCGCCGAGACGCTGCGGCCCGCGGATCTCTTCCGCGTGCTTCGTTTCCCTGATGAGAAGCGACAGCGCCGCCGTCACGCCGGCGATCGCGACGAAGCCGAGGAGCGCCGCCTTCCATCCGGCGAGCGACATGAGCCATTCGGCAAGGGGCGCGAGCACTACCGTGCCGAGCGAGCCCGTCGCCGCGACCAGACCGACCCGCTGGCTGCGCTTCTCGGGCGGGCTCGCCCGCGCCACCACGCCGATCAGCACGCCGAAGCCGGTGCCGGCGACGCCGATGCCGCACAGGAAGCCCGCCACGTCGAGTCCGAAGGCGCCTTTCGCGAGCGTCATCACCGCGAGGCCTGCGGCGTAAACGAGCGCGGTGGCGAACACGATCGGGCGCGCGCCGTAGCGGTCGGCGAGGGCCCCGACCACCGGCCCGCTCGCGCCCCAGACGATGTTCTGCAGGGCGAGCGAAAAGCTGAACGTCGCCGCGGACACGCCGAGCTCGGCGGTGACCGGGCCGAGGAAAAGCCCCATGCTCTGGCGCATTCCCATGGAAAGCGAGATCACCAGCCCGCTCACCAGGAGCAGCACCAGCATGGCGCGGTTCTTCACCCGAGCATTCTAGTAAATGGGGGCCGACCCCGTTTTTCTCGCTTGCATTCGTTTCGCAAATGGGAAAATTGGGGCCTGCCCCCACCTCAGGAAGAACAATGGACGAGCTGCTCTACGAACTGCGCGACGGCGTCGCCTACGTCACCCTCAACCGGCCGCAGGCGCGCAACGCCCTCACCTTCGCCATGTACGACCGGCTGGCCGAGATCTGCGACCAGGCGAACAGCGACCGCGCGATCAGGGCGATCCTCATCACCGGCGGGGGCGACAAGGCCTTCGCCGCCGGGACCGACATCTCGCAGTTCCGCGCTTTCGACAAAGAGCAGGATGCGCTCGACTACGAGGCGCGCATCGATCGCGTCATGAACGCCATCGAGCGCACCCGCGTTCCGACGATCGCCGCGATCCACGGCGCCTGCACCGGCGGCGGCGCGAGCATCGCCGCCTGCTGCGACCTGCGCATCGCCTCGCGCGCCATCAAATACGGCTTCCCGGTGGCGCGCACGCTCGGCAACTGCCTGTCGCTTGCCAGCTACTCGCGGCTCGTCTACCTGGTCGGCCCGGCGCTGGTGAAGGACATCGTCTTGCGCGCACGGCTGATCGAGGGCGACGAAGCCCTGGCCAGGGGCCTGGTCAGCGAATTGACCGAAAACCAGGAAACGCTGTTGAAGCGCGCCGAGGAGATCGCGCGCCTCGTCGCCAGCCACGCGCCGCTCACCCTGCAGGCGACCAAGGAGGCGGTGCTGCGTTTGCGCCCCAAGATAGCGCATGGCGAAGGCAACGACCTCGTGCTCATGTGCTACATGAGCCGGGACTTCCGGGAGGGCATGGAGGCCTTCCTCGAGAAGCGCAAGCCGGCCTGGCAGGGAAAGTAGCGCTAAGATAAGCGCGCCATGCGCCGCAGCCTGCATCGGCTCGCTTTGTATCGCCTCGTCCTGCTCTTCGCGGGCGCGGCAGCCATGGCGCCGCTGCACGCGCAGGTCTACAAGTGGGTGGACGCCAAGGGCGTCACGCACTATTCCGACAAGCCGCCGGCCGGACAGGCGGCGAAGCCGCATGTCGTGGAGGAGCGCGTCTCGATCATCGCTTCCGATCCCGCGCTCTCGGCCGCCATGGCCGACATGCGCGCGCAGGGCGCGCGGCGCGCGGAGCTTGCGCAGGCCGAGTGGCTGCAGCGCCAGCGGCTGATGCTCGCCGCGCAAAGCCTGGCCGAGGCCTCGTACGATTGCCCCTACCGCGTCGATTGCGATTCGCCGTTCGGCTATCGCTATGGTTATGGATATTTCGGGTACGCCTACCCGCCGATCGTTGCGACGAGGTCGTTCCCTCTGCCCCCGCCGCACGGGGTGCGGCCACCGCATGTCGCGCCGCGCGCCGTGCCAGTGCGCGCGAGCCGCCTCTAGCTACTTTCCACCACCACCACCGCAGGAGATTGGCAATGCCCGCAACCGCAGTACTTCGAGCGAGCGCGCTCGCGCTCCTCGTCGGCGCGAGCAGCATGGCGCTCGCGCAGGCAACGAAGGAAGCGCCTTCTTCCTCCACCTATACGCCCATGGTCGGCCAGGAAGGCAAGGACGTGGTCTGGGTGCCGACGCCGCAGGCGCTCGTCGACAAGATGCTCGACATGGCACACGTCACGCCGCAGGACATCGTGATGGATCTAGGCTCGGGCGACGGGCGCACCGTGATTACCGCGGCGAAGCGCGGCGCGCACGCCACCGGCATCGAGTACAACCCCGACATGGTCGCGCTCTCGAAGGCCAATGCGAAGAAGGCGGGGGTCACGGAACGCGCGCGCTTCATGAAGGCCGACCTCTTCCAGACCGACCTCTCGAAGGCGACCGTGATCACCATGTTCCTGCTGCCGGACATCAACCTGAAGCTGCGGCCCAAGCTGCTCGCGCTCAAGCCCGGGACGCGGGTCGTGTCGAACACTTTCACGATGGGCGACTGGCAGCCGGACGCCACCGGAAGCCCGGAGAACTGCGACAGCTCCTGGTGCACCGCGCTGCTGTGGATCATCCCCGCGCACGTCGCCGGCAGCTACAAGACGCCGCAGGGCGAGGTAACCCTCAAGCAGAGCTACCAGATGCTCTCGGGCACGCTGCGCGCCGAGGGCCGGACCGTGCCGCTCGAAGGCCGCGTGCGCGGCGAAGAGGTGAGCTTCCGGGCCGGCGGCAAGGAATACCGCGGGCGCCTGAATGGCCACAGCCTCGAGCTGAACTAGGCCGCGCCTCGCTACCAGCGCAGCAGCCGCGGCCCGAGCAGCAGTCCGGCGGCGGCGGGGACGAGCATGCCGAGGAGATACCAGACGCCGATGAACGGCGCGCCCATCTCCGGGCAGTGCAGCGAATAGACGAGCGCGGCGCACGCGCCGGCGAGCAGGCCGGCGGCGCCGCCGGCGAGCCGCAGGCGAGTCGGCGCGAGGCCCTTCATCGCCCAGAGCACGGCGACGAACACCGGCACCGAGAGCACGGCGATGAGGAAGGGGCAGACGCGCCAGGTCTGGCCGAGCACGAGCGAGCGCCATTGCTCGCGCTCCGCGCCGAGCAGCGAGAACGTGCCGAGCGCCCACATGGCGAGCACGACTGCGGCGAGCAGGCCCGGCACGCGATCGAGCTCGGCGCCGGGTCGCGATAGCCGCGCGGCGGCGACCAGGCTGCCGGTCGTCAGCGTGCCGGTGTAGGCGATCTTCGCCCAGAACATCGGCAGCGCCGCCGCCTGCGCAAGGTCGGGTCGCACGCCGAGCATCACCGCCATGAGGAGTGCCGCAGCGAGGCCGCCCCAGCCTATCGCAAGCGCGTAGCGTCGTCCTGCGACGTGGCGCGGCGCGGCGCCCGCGCCCGTGGCGAGCATCGCGATCATGTCGTCGGTCTTCATCGGGTCTCCTTCAGGCTGGCCGCGAGCGCCTTCAGCCCGCGGTGCACGTTCACCTTCACGGCGGAGGGCGACATGCCGGTCAGCCGCGCGGTCTCCGCTACCGAGAGGCCTTCCAGTTTCACATGCACGATCGGCCGGCGCTGCCGCTCGGGCAGACGCTCGAGCAGCTTGCCGATGTCGCGCCGCGCCTCCGCCGCATGATGGTCCGCGCCCTGCAGCAGCTCGGCCGCCTCGTCGATGGCATCGCCGCCGAGCGGCGCGTCGCCGACGCGCCGCAGGTGATCGACGAGCTTGTAGCGCGCGATCGCGTGCACCCAGGCCGTGAGCGGCTGCGCGGCGTCGTAGGTATGGCGCTGGTTGTGCACGGCGAGCAGCGATTCCTGCACGATGTCCTCCACGTCGTCCGGCATGCGGGCGAGGCGCCTTCTCACGAAGGCGCGCAGGTGCGCAGCGAGCCCGGCGAGGAAGCCGCGATAGGCCGCTTCGTCGCCGGCAAGGCCGTGCACCAGCAGATCCTTGAGCCGCTCCTCGGCGGTTACGCCCAATCGCGCCTTCCTTTCTTGTTCGTCGCCCGGGCGCGCTCGGTTACAGCGCGCGGCAAACATTTTCCCGTAACCGCGGCGCTACGGTGCGCGAACTAACCGTCATGCATCGCCGAAAAATCGCCGCCCGCGCCATGGTCGCGGCGGCCGTCGCTTTCCTGACAGACCCGGCGCTCGCCGCGTGCGAGCTCGCGAGCGGTCCCCGTACCGCGGCGCTCGTAGAGCTTTATACCTCGGAAGGTTGCTCGAGCTGCCCGCCGGCCGACCGCGAGCTCGGCCACCTGCGCGAGCGGCTCGATCGCGACGCGCAGGCCGTGCCCCTCGCCCTGCACGTCGGCTACTGGGACTACATCGGCTGGAAGGACCCCTACGCGCAGCCGGCGTTCGCCGAGCGGCAGAGCTGGCTCGTGCACGCCAACGGGCAGCGCACCCTCTACACGCCGCAGTTCTTCGTCAACGGTGCGGAGCTGCGCGCGCGCCACGCCACGCTGCGCGACGAGGTGCGGCGCGTGAACGCCACGCCCGCCGCGGCGACGATACGCGTGCACGGCACGCTTTCCGGTAGCACACTGCATCTCGTAGCGCAGGCGAACACCGCCGGGAGTAGCGAGCCGCTTGTGCTCTACGTCGCGCTCGGCGAAAGCGACCTTGTGTCGAAGGTTGCGCGCGGCGAGAACGCCGGCGTCACGCTCGAGCACGATCACGTCGTGCGCGAGTGGATCGGCCCGGTGCGCCTCGGTGTCGACGGCGCGCGCCTCGAGCGCGATCTCGCGCTCGCGCCCTCCTGGGATCGACGCCGCCTCGAGATTGCCGCGTTCGTGCAGGACCCGCAGTCGGGCCGCGTGCTGCAGGCCGTGGGCGGACGCTGCGACGCCGGATCCTGAAATTTCCCGCAGTTCAATCCACCGAAAGGAGCTTCCGTGATCAAGACCGCCGCCACTATCCTCGCCTTCGGGCTCGCCTTCGCCGGCGCGCACGCCTTCGCCGACGACATGAGCAAGGACAACATGGGGATGAAGAAGGACGCCATGATGAAGAAGGACGAGATGAAGAACGATTCGATGAAGAAGGACAGCATGGCGAAGAAGGACAGCATGGCGAAGAAGGACGCGATGACGAAGAAGGACACCATGTCGAAGGACGGCATGGCACGATAGCGTCATGCGCACTCCGCTGGCCGTCGCCGCGCTGCTCGCCCTCCTCCTCGGGCAGCCGGCTCTGGCCGCAGGCAACGCCACGGAAACGGCCGTCTTCTCCGGCGGCTGCTTCTGGGGCGTGGAGGCGGTCTTCGAGCACGTGAAGGGCGTGAAGGAAGCTGTCTCCGGCTATGCCGGAGGCAGCGCCGACACGGCGAGCTACGACGCGGTGAGCACCGGCCGCACCGGACATGCGGAGTCCGTCCGCGTTACCTTCGATCCGAAGGAAGTCGCCTATCGCGAGCTGCTCAAGGTGTTCTTCGCCGTGGCGCACGATCCGACGCAGCGCAACCGCCAGGGGCCCGACGTCGGGACCCAGTACCGCTCGGCGATCTTCTACGCGAGCCCGGCGCAGAAGCGCGCCGCCGAGGAGTTCATCGCCGAGCTGCAGGACGCGGGCGTGTTTCGTCGGCCGATCGTCACCGAGATCGCGCCACTGCGCGCGTTCTATCCCGCCGAGGGCTATCACCAGGACTACCTCGCGCACCACCCCGACCAGCCCTACATCGTCGTCAACGATCTGCCGAAGCTCGTCGCGCTGCAGCGCCTCTTTCCCGGGCTCTACCGATGACCCGCATCAGCATTCTCTATCCGGACGCGCCCGGCGCGCGCTTCGACATGGGCTATTACGTCGAAAAGCACATGCCGCTCTCGATCGGACTCCTGAGCCGGCACCGCGGGTTTCGCGGCGTGGCGGTCGAGAAAGGCACGGGCGGCGCGACGCCCGAATCGCCGCCCGCCTACCGCGCGATGTGCCACTTCTCCTTCGACTCCGCTGCGGATTTTCTCGAGGCTTTCCTGCCGCACGCGAGCGTGCTCCAGGGAGACATCGCCAACTACACGGACATCGCGCCGGTCGTCCAGTTCAGCGAAGTCGTCCTCGCGCGTTGAACCCGCCGCATATACGCATCGCGCGCCCCGTAAGCGACCTGCGGCGCGCGAGAGCGATGTACTGCGACGGCCTCGGCCTGCAAATCCTCGATGGCTTCGCAGGCCACGACGGCTTCGACGGCGTGATGCTCGGCTTTCCCGGCGCCGGGTTTCATTTCGAATTCACGCAACGCAGCGCACATCCGGTGCCGCCGTCGCCTACGTCCGAGGACCTGGCCGTCTTCTACATTCCTTCGCCCGAGGAATGGCGCCGCCTCTGCGACGCGATGCTGGCGGCCGGGTTCCGACAGGTGCCGTCGTTCAACCCGTACTGGGACCAGCGCGGCCGCACCTTCGAGGATTCGGACGGGTACCGGACGGTGCTGCGGAACGAAGCATGGTCCTAGGTTAGCTGCGGGATGTGGCGCGGGCAGTTCTCGTCCCAGCCGAGGACGTGGAAGACGACCGCGTGCTCGAGCCGCGCTGGATAGCCGCGCGGCGCGAGGCGAGCCGTGACCGCCGCGTCCTCGACGACGCGCGCCTCGCCCCAGAGCTTGACGCGACGGCGCTCGGCGTAATCGATGAGAAAGAGGAAGGCCTGCGGGTTCTCGGAGAGATTGCCGACGCTGATGTACTGGCGGTTGCCGGCGAAATCGGCGAAGCCGATCGTGCGCTCGTCCAGCACGCGCAGGAAGCCCGGCGGCCCGCCGCGGTGCTGAATGTAGGGCTGGCCGTCGCGGCTCGCCGTGCCAAGAAAGGCGCTCGTTCGCGCTTCGATGAACTGCCGCAGCTCGTCGTCGATGTGCGTTCGCCAGCCGCCCGCTTCTTCCCGGCGCGCGTATGCGGCGCGCGAGCCCTTGCGGCGCTGCACCGCCTCGACGGCCGGGGTGAACATGCGCGCCATGCGCTCAGAGGCCGAGCTCGCCGAGGCCGGGATGATCGTCGGGCCGGCGGCCGAGCGGCCAGCGGTACTTGCGGTCGGCCTCGGCGATCGGCAGGTCGTTGATGCTGGCGATTCGCCGGCGCATCAGGCCTTGCGCGTCGAACTCCCAGTTCTCGTTGCCGTAGCTGCGGTACCAGTGTCCGCTGTCGTCGTGCCACTCATACGCGAAGCGCACCGCGATGCGATCGTCGCGGAACGCCCAGACCTCCTTGATCAAGCGGTAGTCGAGCTCGCGCGACCACTTGCGCTCGAGGAAGCGCACGATCGCCTCGCGGCCCTCGAGGAATTCCGCGCGATTGCGCCAGCGGCTGTCGACCGTGTAGGCGAGCGCGACACGCTGCGGATCGCGTGTGTTCCACGCGTCTTCGGCGAGGCGCACCTTCTGCGCCGCGCTCGCCTCGGTGAACGGGGGGAGCGGCGGCCGGCTCATGCCAGGGCGCTTTCGCCAGCGCGCACGACGGGGAAATCGATGTCGGTGTCGGCAACCAGGTTGACGTAGTTCGTCCACGTATTCAGCGCGACATGCAGGACGATCTCGATCGCCTGCGCGTCATCGTAGCCGGCGGCTTGGAGCGCGGCGAGATCGCGATCGCCGACGTGTCCGCGCTCGCGCGCGACCCGCACGGCGAAGCGCACCGCCGCGTCCGCCTTCGGATCGTTCGAGCTGCCGTTGCGGTTCGCCGCGATCTCGGCGTCGTCGAGCTTCGCGAGGTTCTTCGCCAGGTAGCTGTGCGCGGAGAGGCAATAGTCGCAGCCGTTGACCTGCGCGACGGCGAGAGCGATGCGTTCGCGCGTCGCCGGCGCGAGCGATCCCTTCGCCAAGGCGCTCCAAAGCGCGACATAGCCCTCGAGGGCCGCGGGATTGCGGCCGACGAGGCGAAAGAGATTGGGTACGACGCCAAGCTGCTTCCTCACGGCCTCGAGCAGCGGCCGAGAGGCGGCAGGCGCGGCGTCGACGTTGGCGGGCGTGGCAATGCGGGACATGAAATGCGCTCCTTGGGTTGACGAGATGCGCGCAAGGTATCGACTTCCATAATGCAAGAGAAGCCGTTATAAATGCGAACCATCCTTCCAGTTTCCGGAAGTCCATGGACCGCCTCGAGGCAATGTCACTCATCGTCGCGGCGACGGAAGCCGGCAGCCTTTCGGCGGCTGCGCGGCGCCTCGGCGTGCCGCTCGCGACCATGAGCCGCAAGGTTTCGGACCTGGAGTCGCACCTGCGCACGCGGCTCCTCGTGCGCTCGACGCGCCGGCTCGCCCTGACGGACGCGGGTCGTTCGTACGTGGAGGCGTGCCGACGCATCCTCGACGAGGTCGCCGAAGCCGAACGCGCCGCGAGCGGCGAATATCGCGCGCCGCGCGGCGAGCTCGCGATCACTGCGCCGGTCGTCTTCGGCCGCCTGCATCTGCTGCCGATCGTGGTGGACTTCCTGAAAGCGCACGCGCAGATCGCGGTGCGCCTATCGCTCGTCGACCGTGTGGTGCACCTCCTCGAGGAGCGCATCGACGCGGCGGTGCGCATCGGCGAGCTGCCCGACAGCAGCCTCGTCGCGACGCGCGTCGGTGCTACGCGCCAGGTGGTCTGCGCGAGCCCCGCTTACCTCGCTGCGCGCGGTACGCCCCAGCGTCCTGCGGATCTCGCCGTGCACGACTGCCTCACCTTCGAGGGTATCGCTTCCGCATCCGCCTGGAGCTTCGCGCTGCGCGGCAAGATGCAGTCCGTCGCCCTGCGTTCGCGGCTCGTGGTCAATACCGCGGAAGCCGCGATCGATGCTGCGATCGCCGGGCTCGGCATCACGCGCGTGCTCTCCTACCAGGTCGAGAATGCGGTGCGAAGCGGGTCGCTCGCGCTCGTCCTCACGGCTTACGAGCCGGCGCCTTCGCCGGTGAGCCTGGTGCATGCCGGCGGCCGGCTCCTGCCGCTCAAGCTGCGCGCTTTCCTCGATTTCGCTGCGCCGCGCCTGCGCGCAAGGCTGGCCGCGAGCCCCTAGTGTTTCTCGTGCACGGCCTCGAAGCCGCCGTGCAGGTCGCCGTCGATCAGGATCAGGTAGTCGATGATGCGGCGCACGCGCGCGTCGCCCGCCTCGTCGTCGGGAAACCGGCTGAGGTTGAGGAAGGCGTTCGCGAGCATCGCCTTCACCGCGTGGTCGATGCCCTCGATCGCGACGTCGGAGAGCCGCGAGGGCGCGGTCAGCATGCATACCACCGGCGTGAGCTGGTTCATCGGGAAGGTGCGCACGAGGCGCAGCAGCTCGAACATGCGCGACTCGTCGAAGTGCACGCCGAGAATCACCATGTCGAACTCGCGCTTCTGCAGCTCCGCTTTCGCCTCCTCGACGTGCGCCGCGACGGTGAGCTCGTGTCCTTGCAGGATGCGCCTCAACCGCTCGGTCGCCGCCGCGGCGAGGAGGATCTTGCGCCCGAGGAGCGGCGGTATCGACGCGCGCTCGGGGAGCGGCGGGGCTCGGTTCTCCGGCATGCTTGCGCAGAGGCAAACGGCATGCCCATCAAGCGTAGGGACGCGTGATGATCTCGAGGAAGTGGCCGCCGGGCTCGAGAAAGTACAGGCCTCGGCCGCCGAAATGATGGTTAATGGTTCCCTTCAAGCGTCGCGCCGGGTCGGCCCAGTAGTCGATGCGGCGTGCCTGGATGCGGCTGAAGATAGCGTCGAACTCCTCGTCGCTCACGAGGAAGGCGTAATGCTGCGGCTCGGGCTCGTAGTCGGCGTCGCAGAAGTCGAGCGTCACCTCGTTGCCGA
>DASUFD010000091.1:0-3113 GCA_036274735.1 Burkholderiales bacterium | reverse complement strand
AAAGATTGGACACCGAGGCAGACGAGCGCAGCGATTCTCGCGGGCGTCGGCGTGTGCGCGTTGCTGGTGCAGCCTTCGATCACGCACATGCTCGCCGGATCTCGGTTTTGGGCTGGCTTGTCGCAAGCAGGGCTTTCCGCGATTGGTCTCGCCTGCATACTTATCGGCTTGTATCGCTTCGCCACTCAAGGCAAGAAGTGACGACGAGGCTGTCCTCGCCGTTCTGCGCGCCGCCGGCTAGGCGCTCTCGCCGGTCAGGAACGACTCGATCAGCGGGTTGACCTGGCCCGGATTGAGGAGCGGCGCCATGTGTCCGACGTCGCGGATTTCCACGGCGCGAGCGTTCGGCAGGGTGCGAATGAGCAGCTCGCTCACCGCGCGCGCCGGCGGCCGCGAGTTCTGCGCGACGAGAAAAAGAGTGCGCACATCGATGTGCGCCAGGTCGGGGAGCCGCGCCGGATCATCGAGCAACGCTCGCCAGCGCACGCCCGCCCGGCTCATCGCCGCGCGGACCGGCGCACGGGCCTCCTCGCGCATGCAAGCCCACCTCCCCGGCTCGAACCAGTAGTCGACGAATTCGCGCGCCGCTGCGTCGAACTCGCCGCGTCCGGCAAGCTCGGTCGTGGACTTCGCGACGCCGAGGATCTCGCGCGTCGCCTCGCTGTGCGGCGCGGAGGCGACGAGAAGGGAGAAGAGCACCGGCTCGAAAAGCGTGAGCGACCGCAAGCGGAGCCGATGACGCAGCGCCGCCTTGAGCGCGACGGCCCCGCCGTACGAGTGGCCGAGAAGATGGAAGGCTTCCCCCGCGGCTTCGAATACCGGGTCGAGGAAGCGGACCTCTTCGTCCAGCGTGTAAGTCGCGTCCTCCGGGAACCTGGGGCTCTTGCCCGACCCGGACATGTCGCAGGCGAGGACGCGAAACCGCCCGGCGAGGCGCTCCGTGAGCGCGCGCCACTGCCCGGAGTTGGCGCCACCGGCGTGGACGAGGACCACCGCCGGTCCCTTGCCCGCCTCGCGCATGTAAGGAATCGCGACCATGCACACGGCATGCTAGCGAGGCGCGCATTACGGATGGGGTACCGATCCTGTCTGATAGCATGCTATCATTCTGGCGTGGCGCAGTTCATCGTTCGTGACCTGGAAGAGGACGTCAAGGCTCGGCTGAAGCGTCGCGCGCGCAGGCATGGGCGCAGCATGGAGGACGAGGTGCGCCATATCCTGCGCGACGCGGTGAAGCAGGAGTATCGCGCCGCGCGCAAGCTCGGCAGCCGCATCGCGGCGCGATTCGCGAAAGGCGGATTGACGGAAGATCTGCCGCTCGTGCGCGGACAGAGGGCGCGCGCCGCCGACTTCGGCAAGTGATCATCCTCGACACCGACGTCCTTTCGGCGCTGATGCGCAAGGCGCCCGAACCGGCCGTCGTCGCCTGGCTGGACGAGCAGCCCGCCGAGTCGGTGTGGATTACCGCCATCACCCTGTTCGAAGTCCGCTACGGGCTGCGCCGTCTTCCCGGCGGCGCCCGGCGGCGTGCTCTCGAAGCGGCCTTCGCTCGGCTGCTCGAGGAAGACCTCGAGAATCGCGTGCTCGACTTCGATCGCGAGGCGGCGATCGCGGCGGCCGAATTGGCAGCGGATCGCGAGAAAAGGGGCCGGCCGGTCGACATTCGCGATACGGCGATCGCGGGCATTGCGCTGGCGCGTCGCGCCACGCTGGCGACGCGCAACTCGCGTCACTTCAGCGATCTCTCCGTACCGGTGGTCGATCCCTGGCCGGCTTGATCGTCCGGCCTACGGCGGCGGCAGGTGGCCGAAGAGCTTCTCCAGCGCGAGGCCGATCGAGAGCAGTTGGCGATCGCTGCCCGCGGGGCCGTCGAGCTCGAGGCCGATCGGCAGGCGCGCGGACGTCATCGCCACCGGCAGCGTGAGACCCGGAACGCCGGCGTTGGAGCCGGGATCCGTGTTCTGGATGAAGGTCGGGAAGGTAGGCACGTCCTTGCCGTCGAGCTTGGTCGTCTCGTCGTCGCCGATCGGCGCGGCGGGCAGCGGCGTGGTCGGGAAGACGAGCGCCGCGATGCGGTTCTTCTTGAACGTGTCGGCATAAAGCTTCTGCAGCGCCGGACGGGTCTTCAGCGCGGCCTGGTACGCCTCCGCCGGCATCGGCTTCGGCGCGCCGGGCACCACCATGCTCTCGAAGATGCCCTTCACGTCGGGGCTCTTGATCTGCGCCGCGACGCCTTTCACATCGAGCGGGATCTTGTACTTCTTCAGATACTTCGCCAGGTCAACGTTCGCCTCGTAGAGCGCCACCGGAAAGCTCACCTTGTTGTTGAGCTCGGCGAGGCCCGGCATTTGCACTTCCACGATCTCTACGCCGGCGGCCTTCATCTTGTCGAGCGCGGCGCGCGAGAGCTTTTCCGTGTCGCTCTGCAGGCCTTTCCAGAAGTAGGTCGTCTCGACGCCAAGGCGCAGCCCTTTCAGCTTTGCCGGCGCGACCTTGCCCTTGGCGCCGGTGATGACGGTGTCGAGGAGCACGAGGTCGCCTACGGTGCGCGCGATCGGCCCCGCGGTATCGCGCGTATGCGCGATCGGCGTGATCCCTTCCTGCGGATAGCGCTTGAGCGTCGGGCGCAGGCCGGTAACGCCGTTCAGTGCCGCGGGAATGCGCACCGAGCCGCCGGTGTCGGTGCCGAGGCCCGCGGGCGCGAGCCGCGCGGCGACGGCCGCCGCCGTGCCGCCCGAGGAGCCGCCGGCGATGCGGCTGTGGTCGTAGACATTGCGCACCGGGCCGAACTCGCCGTTGTTGCTGGTGATGCCGAAAGCGAGCTCGTGCATGTTGGTCTTGCCGATCACGATCGCGCCCGCCTTCGCCAGGCGCGCGACGACCGGCGCGTTGCTCTTGGGCCGGAAGTCCTTGAGCGCCGGCGTGCCGGCGCTGTTCGGGAAGCCGGCGACGTGGATGTTGTCCTTCACCACGATCGGCACGCCGTGCAGCGGCCCCTGGAACTTCTTCTTCGCAGCCGGGGCGTCGGCGGCGCGCGCCGCGGCGAGCGCCGCTTCGCGATCGAAGCTGATGAAAGCGTTGAGGTCGCGGTTCTTCTCGATGCGATCGGCGAG
>DASUFD010000090.1:0-8990 GCA_036274735.1 Burkholderiales bacterium | reverse complement strand
CCTCGCCGCCGGCCTCGCCGAGGTGATCTTCTTCACCGCCTTCGATCCCGCCGACTTCGACCTGAGCCGCCTCGCCGCCTATTCGATCGGCTTCTTCTGCTTCTGGGCGCTCGCCGCCTCCTCGAGCGCGCTTACCTGCTTCCTGCAGCGCAGCGCCGACCAGATCAACCGCTGCCCGCTCGTGCCGACCGATCGTCCCGAAGGCTGCCCCAAGCGCGAAACGCTCTGACCCGAATTCGGGGTCAGGTTCACAATTCGAGCTCCATGAATCGACCGCCGGTCCTGATCGCCGGCGCCGGGATCGGCGGCCTCGGCCTTGCGCTGACGCTGCACGAGATCGGCGTCCCGTTCCTCGTGCTGGAATCCGTTGCCTCGCTCAAGCCGCTCGGCGTCGGCATCAACCTGCAGCCGAACGCCGTGCGGGAGCTCTACGAGATGGGGTTCGGCCCCAAGCACCTGGACGAGATCGGCGTGCAAACGCAGGAATTCGCGCTCGTGGGCCTGAACGGCAAGGACGTCTACGCCGAGCCGCGCGGCCTCAAGGCGGGCTACCGCTGGCCGCAGTATTCGGTGCATCGCGGCGCGCTGCAGATGATGCTGTACCGCGCGGTGGTCGGTCGCCTCGGCGCCGACGTCGTGCGCACCGGCGTGCGGGTGACGGGCTATCGCAACCACCCCGGCGGCCGCGGCGTGACGGCGCTGGTGGAAACGCGAAGCGGCGAGCGCCGCGAGCTCGAGGGTGCGCTCCTCGTAGGCGCCGATGGCCTGCACTCGGCCGTGCGCGCTCAGATGCATCCGCAGCAGCCGCCGATCCATTGGGGCGGCGCGATCATGTGGCGCGGCGTCACCCGAGGCGTGCCGATCCGCACCGGCGCCTCGTTCGTGGGCTTCGGCACCCACCGGCAGCGCGTCGTCTTCTACCCGATCTCGCGACCCGACCCGGCGAGCGGCCTCGCCGACATCAACTGGATCGCGGAGATCACCGTCGACAACAAGGGCGGCTGGCAGAACGGCGACTGGAACAAGAAGGTGCGGCACGAGGACTTCATGCACCATTTCGAGCGGTGGACGCAGGACTGGATCGACATCCCGGCCATGCTGCGTGGCGCGGCCGACGTGTACGAGTACCCGATGATCGACCGCGACCCGGTGGCCACCTGGGTGGATGGCAACGTGGCGCTCCTCGGCGACGCGGCGCACGTCATGTATCCCACCGGCTCGAACGGCGGCACCCAGGCGATCATAGACGCGCGCGTGCTCGGCGCGGCGATGCTCGCGCACGGGGTCACGCGCGCGGCGCTCGAGGACTACGACGCGAAGCTCTGCAAGGATGTCTCGGCGGTGGTGCTGCGTAACCGCGGCGCGGGGCCGTTCGGCCTGCTGAACCTGCTCGACGAGCGCTGCGGCGGCGTGTTCGACGACATCGAGCAGGTCATGCCGCGCGCCGAGCGCGAGGAGTTCATGCGCGGCTACCGGGCCGCGGCGGGCTTCGCGATGGAAAAGCTCAACGCCTCGCCGCCGATCCTCGCCAAAGGCGCCGGCAAGGTGAGCGCGCGCAACGCAGGCGTGCTATAGTGCGCGCGCAGTGATCTTCAAGCAGTGAAGTGCGCAGTCCCTCCCCGCCGCGCAAGCGGTGCCGAAGTGGCCGTTCAATTCCTTTCTTGATCATCATGCCCGTACGCGGGGCCCGGTTTCGCCTCGCATCAAGAAAGAAAGCATGAACATGTCTACAGGTACCGTGAAGTGGTTCAACGACGCCAAGGGCTTCGGATTCATTACGCCGGACGACGGCGGCAAGGACCTCTTCGCCCATCACACCTCGATCCAGATGCAGGGCTACAAGTCGCTGAAGGAAGCGCAGAAGGTCTCGTTCGAAGTGACGCAGGGGGCCAAGGGCCCGGCGGCGACGAACATCAAGCCGCTCTAAGGCACGGGAAGCGAACATGAGTACCGGCAAGGTCAAATGGTTCAACGAAGCCAAGGGCTTCGGCTACATCACTCCCGACGACGGCAGCAAGGACGTCTTCGTGCACTTCTCCGCCATCAAGGGAGAAGGGTTCAAGACGCTCAAGGAAAACGACAAGGTGCAGTACGACGTCGAGCAGAGCCCCAAGGGCCCGCGCGCCGCGAACCTCCGACTTTCCTGACCGCACCCTTCGGCGACGAAAGCCCGGTCCAACCGGGCTTTTTGTTTTTCGAACCAAGGAGATTTATGAAGAACCCACGCAACGACGCGCCGGTACTGCCGCGCGGGCGGATCGCCCACTGGACCCGCGAGCAGCTCGACAAGCTCTCCACCGAGGATCTGCGCTCGCTACGCGCGAACGCTGAAACGCGGAAGGAGACCGAGGTCGTAGCGCTTTGCGACGATGTCCTCGGCAGCCGGCCCAAGGTGCGCGCCAGGAAATCACCATGAGCAAAGAAGCCATGCTGACGATGGATGGCGTCGTGCAGGAGTTGCTGCCGAACACCCAATTCCGCGTCCTGCTCTCGAACGGCGCGAGCGTGCTTGCCTATGCCTCTGGCAAGGTGCGCAAGTACCGCATTCGCGTGCTCGCCGGAGACAAGGTGGCGCTCGAAATGTCTCCCTACGACCTGACGCGCGGACGCATCAGCTTCCGCTACAAGGACGAAGCGGCCGCACCGGCGAGCGCGCCGCGGCGCCCGACGTACCGCAAGCGGTAAAGGAATTGTGATCCTGACCCCGAATTCGGGTCAGAGGCCGAGGAGGCGCGGCTGGTTGGGGGAGAGGGGCGCTATGGTCTTGCGTGCCTTGAGGTAGCGCTCGACCAGCTCCCAGACCGGCTCGCCGCTCGTCGCGCCTTCGGCGACCGGCGCCCAGCCGGCGACCTTGTAACGCTTCGCCGCCTCGAGCGGCCTGCCGCCGAGGCGCAGATCGGAGATGCGCCGGCCGATCTTCTCCTTCGGGGCGCACGTGTAGGTGAGACCGCCGACACGCACCATGTCGCCGCCCTGCTGCAGGTAGGGATCGGGATTGAAGAGGTTGTCGCAGACGTCCTCCATGATCGCCTTGACCTGCTCGCCCGTGAGCTCGCTCAGCGTCGCGTACGGATAGGTGATCGCGGTCTGCTCCATGAGGTGGCTGCGCCGGATGGATTCGCCGGGCAGCAGGCTCGAGCCCCAGCGGAAGCCGGGCGAGAAGGCGATCTCGGCGTTCTGCTCGTGTAGCAGCGCTTCGACGATGAGCTGGTCCCAGGTGCCGTTGAAGTTGCCGCGGCGATAAAGTAGCCCTTCGCTCACGGCCAGGTTCTCCTCCAGCTTTTTCTGGAATGGAGCCTGGACGGCGCCGATATACGCGGCCATCTGCCGGTCTTCTTCCAGCAGATTCGCAAATACGGGAAGCAGGCGATAGCGATATCCCGCCACCTGCGAGCCCTTGACGTCGAGGTCGAGCACCGCGAGGAACTTGCCATGCGAGCCGGCGTTGGTGACGAGCGTGCGGCCGACGAGCACCGGTGAAGGCACGCCGTCGTGCGTATGGCCGCCGAGGATCGCGTCGAGCCCGCGCACCTGCGAGGCGAGCTTCAGGTCGACGTCCATGCCGTTGTGCGAGAGCAGCACCACGGCGCGCGCGCCCTTGCCGCGCACCTCGTCGACCATCTGCTGCACGCGCTTTTCCTGGATGCCGAAGCTCCACTGCTCTACGAAGCGGCGCGGGTGTGCGATCGGCGTATAGGGGAACGCCTGGCCGATGATGGCGATCGGCACGCCGTTCACCGTGCGCAGCGTGTAAGGGCTGAAGACCGGGTCCTCGAAGTCGACGGTCTTCACGTTGTGCGCGATGAACTCGATCGGCGTGAGCTCGCCGCTGTCCACCGCCTGCTTCACCCGCTCGGCGCCGTAGGTGAACTCCCAGTGCCCGGTCATCACCTCTACCCCGAGCAGCTTTTGCGCGCCGATCATGTCCGCGCCCTTGGTCCAGAGGGCGGTGGCCGACCCCTGCCAGCTGTCGCCGCCGTCGAGGACGAGCGCGTGCGGCCGCGAGGCGCGCAGCCGCTTCACCAGCGTCGCGAGGTGCGCGAAGCCGCCGACCTTGCCGTACCGGCGCGCGGCGGCTTCGAAGTCGAGATAGGTGAAGGCATGCGCCTTCGCCGTATTTCCCGGGATCTTGAAGTACTGGAGGAAGGCCTCGCCGACCAGGTGCGGCGGCCGGCCGGCGCCTTCGCCGACGCCGATGTTCACCGACGGCTCGCGGAACCAGAGCGGCGCGAGCTGCGCATGCGTGTCGGTGATGTGAAGCAGCGAAACGTTGCCGAAGGACGGAACGTCGTACAGCTCGGAGGCCGCCTCGGCGGCGCTCGCGCCCGGCCGCAGCGAAGCTCCCGCCGCCGCGGCGGCGGCGAGAAGCCTCAGGAACTCGCGGCGCTGCAAATTACGTTACTTGTTGACGGGCGACGCCGGGTCGAGGAGGAGCGCCGTCAGGTCCTTCATCTGCTGCTCGGTAAGCGTGCCGGAGTGACCGAAGCGCGGCATCTGCGAGCAGGCGTTGTATGCCTTGGCGTTGTAGATCTTGCCGTAGACATAGTGCTGGATCTCCGGGCGGTTGCCGCGGATCTTGCCGAACCCGGCGAGGCTCGGGCCGATGGTGCCATGCGCCTCGTCCTTCGGGTTGATCTGGTGGCAGTTGTAGCAGCTGCCGCCCGCGTTTCCCGGCTTGTCGTTCCAGGTCATGCCGCGGCCGCTTTGCGCGATTTTCTCGCCGCTCTTCCAGTCGCCGATCAGGCTGCCGCTCGGGAAAGGGATCGCGGCGAGCTGCGCCGCCTCGATGCGCTTCGCCTGCTCGGCCGGCGGGTTGTCGGCGTACTGGTTGCACAGGCGCTGCACGTCGTCGAGCTCGATGCGGCTCATCTTGGCCTGGCCGCGCTCGTGCATGTTGCTCTTGAGCACGTTGGTGATGCGTTGCATGTCGGCGGCGCTTTCGCCGCGCGGGCCGGGGCTCAGGTCGCCGCCCCCCATCGTGCTGCAGCTCGCGAGCGCGGCAGCGAGGGGAAGAAGGAGAAAAGATCTCATCGTCGCCTCCCTATCGCTTGATCGCCGGGCCGCGGTACACCACGCCCTGCGCGTTGACGGTCATGTAGTGGATCAGCGCCACCGGAATCTCCGAGCCGTACTTGGGCTCGGGCATGCGCATCTGCCGGTAGCAGTCGTTCATGCGCCATTCCAGCGTGATGAACGTGGCGTTCGAGACCCGGTAGGCAGGCCAGGTCGCCATCAGCGGCCGCACGTCCTGCGCCCGGTTGAGCGCCGGCAGCTCCGACATGCGGATGCGCTTGCCCGGCTCGCCATGGCAGCTCGCGCAGGAGAAGTCCCAGGGCCCGGCGCGGTGGTAGAAGAGCTCGCGCCCAAGCTCGTAGCTCGCCTTCTCCTTCGGATGGCTGACCCCCGGGCGCATCGGCATGCCGTGCGACTGGCCGGCGACGTAGGCCGAGAGAAGCGCGAGCTCCGAGGCCTTGTCGGCGTTGCCGAACACGCGCTGAGTGGCATCCTCGTGGCTTCGCCCCTGCAGCGTCATCATGCAGTAGACGAGGCGCGCCTCGAGATCCATCACCCGGTCGGCGTCGGCGAAGTAGCGCGGCAGGCCGGCGTAGGCGCCCTTCAGCACGCCGGGCCCCTGGCCGAGGTCGCAGCGCTCGAGCGACACGTTCTTCGGTCCCTGGGGCTTCTTCCACAACTCCTCGCCGGCGAGCTCGTAGAGCTCGATCGGCGCGTTCTCGGCGGTCATGCGCTGGTAATCGGCGTACGGCGACTGCTGCGCTGAAGCCGGGGCGAGCACGAACCCCAAAGCGAGGCCGGCCGCTGCTGCGGTGAGTCTCATGCTTGTCCTCCTCCTCTTCTGACTGCTCAGGCGACCGTGGCTTCGGTCTTGTTCGTCTCGCCTTCGTTGTCGAGCCAGCTCACCTCGACCTTATCGCCCTTGGCTCCGCCCTTCACGCGGAAGGTGAAGACCGGGTTGCGCGACACCGCCTGGCTGGTCTGGCCCTCGACCACGGTCTTGCCGTTCAGCTTGACTGTCAGGTTCTGGATGAAGTGCGCCGGCACCGGCTTGCCGTTGACCTTGCGCTGTCCGGTCTCCATCGGGTGCGCCATCAGCACGCGGATCTCGGTCACTCCGCCCTGGTTGGTGGCGCGCATTTTCATGGGTCCTGGCATCTCTTTTCTCCTCGCTCAGCCGCCGCAGCCGCCGATGGTGACCTTGATGTTCTTGGTCGCCGAATAGTGCTTGCCGTTCGCCTCGGCGACGGCGCGCACGTCGGAGGTCTCGCCCATCTTCACGTTGACCTTGACGTAGGGCAGCGCGCCTTCCATGAAGTCGAACTTGGCGACCAGCGGGAAGGGGTTCTTGTCGATCACCACGGCGATCGACTTCGTGCCCGGGACCTGGCTGGTGATCTCGATCGGCACGACCGCGCCGTTCTCGGCAATCTCGGGCGCCTCGATGATCACGTCGTTGCTCGGCGTGGCGGCGCTCGCGCCGATGCCCTTCAGCGCGTCGGCCGGCGTCTTCGCGCCGAAGGCTTCCTTGTTCCACGTCGCGGCGAGCGCCGCGAGGGGGGTGAGCAGCCCTGCGGCGAGCGCGCCTGCGCCCTGCAGAAGCAGCCTGCGTACAGCATTCATCGGCTTGTCTCCTCCTACGAAAGTCCCACGATCCTATTGCAAGCCTAGTGCAAGGCCGCAACACGGCAAAGATCAAATGTTCTTATTGATATATCAGCACTGTTCCCACGGCAGGCCCTCGTGCCGCCAGCCCGATACGCTGTTGCGCTGGTGCTGCGCGTTGAGCGGTCCCTCGAAGCCGTCTTTTATATTGTAGACGCGCTTGAAGCCCTGGCGCTCGAGCTCTTCGCCGGCCTCGGTCGACCGGTTGCCGCTACGGCAGATGAGCACGATCGGGCGCTTCGCATGGTTCTGGCCGGCGAGCTTCTTCACTTGCCCTACGAAGTGCGGGTTGATTTCCCACTCGGGGCCGTCGTTCCAGGCCACGTGCAGCGCGCCCAGCGGATGGCCGACGAAGAGGTATTCCATCTCGCTTCGGCAGTCGATGAAGAGCGCGTCCGGATTGTCCTTCAGGAAGGCGAACGCCTGCTTCGGCTCGAGGTGGTCCATGGGCGGCGCATTATCGCATCAACCCCCGGGGGTATCGCCCCGGGCTTGATTTGCATCAAACGATGGCGGAAGCTCCCCGTTTAGCTTCCCTCCATGGCGAACAGGATCAGCATCCTCGTGGTGTCCGGCGCGCTCGAGCGGTTGCAGATGGCGGCGATGACCGCGTCGGTCGGCGCCGTGAGCGGCAACGAAGTGACGGTCTTCCTTTCGATGAACGCGCTCGCGCACTTCAGGCGCGGCGCGGCGACGCCGGGCGCGGAAGGCGCGTTCGGCCGGCTGCTCGTCGAGAAGAAGGCGCCGGAATTCCGCAAGCTCTTCCAGCAGGCCGCCGAGCTCGGCGATGCGAAGATCCATCCTTGCTCGATGGCGATCGACGTGCTGGGCGTGAAGGAGGGCGAGCTCGAGCCCTGGCTCGGCGAGCCGCTCGGCCTCACCAAGTTCCTCGCCGATGCCGAAGGGGCGCAAACATGGACGTTCTAGAGAATGGCGAATAAACGCATCGTCATCGACGCCCGCGGCAGCTTCTGCCCGGGACCGCTCATGGAGCTCATCGGCCGGCTCAAGCTCGGCACGGTGGGCGAGGAATTCGAGGTGCTCTCGACCGACAAGGGCTCGGCGAACGACATCCCGGAATGGATTCGCAAGGTAGGGCACGAGCTGCTCGATACGCGCGAGGAAGCGGGTGTCTGGCACATCGCACTGAGGAAGACCAAATAGAGGAGGGGTCATGAAGATCCTGATCGTGGGCGGAGGCATGGGAGGCACGATCCTGGGCAACAACCTGGCGCGGCGGCTCGCGCCGGAGCTGCGCTCGGGCAAGGTGCAGATCACGATGCTGTCGGCGTCCGACAAGCATATGTACCAGCCGGGGCTGCTCTATCTGTGCCTCGGGCGAATGACGCCGGACGAGCTCTACCGCGACCAGGCGAGCCTGCTCGAGCCGGGGATCGACTTCCAGGTCGACCCGGTGGAGACCTTCGAGCTCGACCAGAACCGGGTTAAGACCAAGGGCGGCAAGACGCACGGCTACGACATCCTCGTCATCGCCACCGGCTCGCGCGCGGTGCCGGAGATGATTCCCGGCCTCGCCGAGAACGCGGAGACCTTCTACACGGAGGCGAGCGCGCTGAAGATGTTCAAGCGCCTGCAGAGCTTCCAGGGCGGGCGCGTGGTGATCGCGGTGGGCGTGCCGCACAAGTGCCCGATGGCGCCGCTCGAGATCATCTTCATGCTGCACGACTACTTCAAGGATCGGGGCATCCGCGACAAGGTGCAGCTGCACTACACCTATCCCGTCGGGCGGGTGCACAGCCTGGAGAACGTCGCCAAGTGGGCGGCGCCCGAGATGGACCGCCTCGGCATCACCTACGAGACGCTCTTCAACATGAAGGAAGTGGACGGCAAGAACCAGGTGGTGAAGAGCGAGGAGGGCAGCGAGGCGAAGTACGATCTGCTCATCACCATTCCCGCGCACAAGGGGATGGAAGTGATCGAGAAGAACAAGCTCGGTACCGGCGGCTTCATCCCCACCGACAAGACCAAGCTGCTGATGGAGGGACGCAAGAACGTCTACGTCGTGGGCGACACCACCAACATCCCGATCAGCAAGGCCGGCTCCACGGTGCATTACCAGTGCGAGACGCTCGGCGAGAACATCGCCGCGATCGTCAAGCTCGGCGCTCCGGTGCGAGAGCACGACGGCAAGGTGTTCTGCTTCATCGAGGTGGGCAAGGACCGCGCCACCTACGCGCAGTTCAACTACACCACGCCGCCCGACCCCAAGCCGCCGACGAAAGCCGTGCACTGGTTCAAGATGGCGTACAACAAGCTGTACTGGACGACCGCGCGCGGGCTGCTCTAGGAGG
>DASUFD010000089.1:0-10234 GCA_036274735.1 Burkholderiales bacterium | reverse complement strand
CGCACCCGATGGCGGTGATGGTCGGCGTGGTCGGCGCGCTGTCGGCGTTCTATCACGACGCGCTCGACATCAACAATCCGCAGCACCGCACGATCTCGGCATTCCGCCTGATCGCGAAGATGCCGACCATCGTCGCCATGTCGTACAAGTACTCCATCGGGCAGCCGTTCATGTACCCGCGCAACGACCTGTCGTACACGGCGAACTTCATGCGCATGATGTTCGCGGTGCCGACCGAAGAGTACAAAGTGAACGACGTGCTGGTGCGCGCGATGGACCGCATCTTCATCCTGCACGCCGACCACGAGCAGAACGCGTCGACTTCCACCGTGCGCCTCTCCGGCTCGTCGGGGGCGAACCCGTACGCCTGCATCGCCGCGGGGATCGCCTGCCTGTGGGGCCCGGCGCACGGCGGCGCCAACGAGGCCTGCCTCGAGATGCTGGAGGAGATCGGCGACGTGTCCAAGGTCGGCGAGTTCATCAAGAAGGTCAAGGACAAGAATTCCGGCGTGCGCCTGATGGGCTTCGGCCACCGCGTCTACAAGAACCACGATCCGCGCGCCAAGCTCATGCGCGAGACCTGCCACGAGGTGCTGAACGAGCTCGGGCTGCACAACGACCGCCTCTTCAAGCTCGCGATCGCGCTGGAGAAGATCGCGCTCGAGGACGATTATTTCGTGGAGAGGAAGCTCTACCCGAACGTCGACTTCTACTCGGGCATCGTGCAGCGCGCGCTCGGCATCCCCGTGTCGATGTTCACCTGCATCTTCTCGCTCGCGCGCACCGTCGGCTGGATCGCCCAGTGGCAGGAGATGATCACCGATCCGGAGTACAAGATCGGCCGGCCCCGCCAGCTCTACAAGGGCGCCACGCGGCGCGAGGTCAAGCCGATCGACAAGCGATAGATGCGGAAGAAGGGGGTCCAATCCCTTTCATTGAGGTAGGCCTATGGCAAGCGTGATGCGCCAGTTCCTCGACACCTCGTACCTCTTCGGTGGCAACGCGCCGTTCATCGAGGACCTGTACGAGAAGTACCTGGCCAATCCGCAGTCGGTGCCGGACACATGGCGCGACTACTTCGACCGGATGCAGGTGCTGCCGGGCGCCGCGGTCAAGGACATCGCGCGTGCGCCGGTGGAGCAGTCGTTCGTGGAGCGCGCGAAGCGAGGGGAATTTTCCTCTCCAAGGACGATTCCTTCGGAACCGGTCGCGCCCGAGCGGCTGCAGGTGGCGGCGCTGCTGCTCGTCACGGCCTACCGCATCTCCGGATCGCGCTGGGCGACGGTCGACCCGCTGAAGCGGCTGCCGCGCCCGCCGCAGCCCGAGCTCGAGCCGGCCTTCTACGACCTCACCGAGGCCGACCTCGACCAGACCGTCAATTCCGGCTCGTATGTCGGCCTGGACCGTGTCACGCTGAGAACGCTCCTGCAGGCGCTGCGCGATACGTACTGCCGGAACATCGGCTACGAGTACATGTTCATCTCCGATCGCACGCAGCGGCAATGGATCCAGGAGCGCATCGAGCCCGCGCGCGGCGCGATCCCGGTCAGCGCGGACCAGCAGCGGCGGCTGCTGCAGAAGCTCACCGAGGCGGAGCAGCTCGAGCGCTACCTGCACACCAAGTACGTCGGGCAGAAGCGCTTTTCGCTGGAGGGCGGGGAGAGCCTGATCCCCTCGATCGACGAGCTGATCCACCGCGCCGGAGCCGAGGGCATCCAGGAAATCGTGATCGGCATGGCGCACCGCGGGCGCCTCAACGTGCTGGTGAACGTGCTCGGCAAGATGCCGAAGGATCTCTTCCTCGAGTTCGAGGGGAAGGCCGCGCACGAGCTTCCCTCGGGCGACGTGAAGTACCACAACGGGTTCTCGTCGGACATCTCGACGCCCGGCGGGCCGGTGCACATCTCGCTCGCCTTCAATCCTTCGCACCTCGAGATCGTCAACCCGGTGGTGGAAGGCAGCGTTCGCGCGCGGCAGCGCCGGCGCGACGACAAGACCGGCGACCAGGTGCTGCCCATCCTGGTCCACGGCGACGCGGCGTTCGCCGCGCAGGGCGTGGTGATGGAGACGCTCAACCTCTCGGGCACGCGCGGCTACGGCACCGGCGGCACGGTGCACCTGATCGTCAACAACCAGATCGGCTTCACCACCTCCGATCCGCGCGACGTGCGCTCGACGATCTATTCCACCGACGTGGCGAAGATGGTCGAGGCACCGATCTTCCACGTGAACGGCGACGACCCGGAAGCGGTGCTCTTCGTGACGCAGCTCGCGCTCGACTTCCGCATGAAGTTCCACAAGGACGTCGTGATCGACATCGTCTGCTTCCGCAAGCTCGGCCACAACGAGCAGGACGAGCCGTTCATCACGCAGCCGCTGATGTACAAGAAGATCAGCCAGCATCCGGGCACGCGCAAGCTCTACGCGGAGCAGCTCGTCACGCAGGGCGTCGTCTCGCGCGAAGAGCCCGAGGCGATGATCCGCCACTACCGCGACACGCTCGACGCCGGGCAGCAGACGGTGAGCCCGGTGCTCTCGAACTTCAAGAGCAAGTTCGCGGTCGACTGGGCGCCGTTCCTCAACTCCAAGTGGACCGACGCCGCCGACACGCACGTGCCGCTCGAGGAATTACGAAGGCTCTCGGAAAAGGCGACTGCCGTACCGGAGGGCTTCCAGCTGCACCCCACGGTGGCGCGCGTCATCGAGGCGCGCAGGCAGATGGCCGCCGGGAAGCAGCCGGTCGACTGGGGCATGGCCGAGACGCTCGCCTACGCGTCGCTGCTGTCCAACGGCTACGACGTGCGCCTCTCGGGGCAGGACTCCGGCCGGGGCACCTTCGCGCATCGCCACGCGGTGCTGCATGACCAGGAGCGCGAGCGCTGGGACGAAGGCACCTACATCCCGCTGCAGAACGTGTCCAAGGACCAGGGCGACTTCGTCGTCATCGACTCGGTGCTCTCCGAGGAGGCGGTGCTCGGGTTCGAGTACGGCTTCGCCACCGCGGAGCCGAACGCGCTCGTCATCTGGGAAGCGCAGTTCGGCGACTTCGCCAACGGCGCGCAGGTGGTGATCGACCAGTTCATCTCCTCAGGGGAGACGAAGTGGGGCCGGGTGTGCGGCCTGACGATGTTCCTGCCGCACGGCTACGAAGGGCAGGGGCCCGAGCACAGCTCGGCGCGCCTCGAGCGCTACCTGCAGCTCTGCGCCGAGCACAACATGCAGGTCTGCGTGCCGTCGACCGCCGCGCAGGTCTTCCATCTCCTGCGCCGGCAGATGCTGCGGCCCTTCCGCAAGCCGCTGATCGTGCTCACGCCCAAGTCGCTGCTGCGCAAGAAGGAGGCGGCTTCGCCCATCCAGGAGCTCGCCAACGGCTCCTTCCAGACCGTCATGGCGGACACCACGACGATCCCGGAGAAGGCGGTCAAGCGGGTCGTCGCCTGCTGCGGCAAGGTGTACTACGACCTGGTTTTCAAGCGCACCGAGCTGCAACGGAGCGATACGGCAATCATTCGCCTCGAGCAGCTCTATCCCTTCCCGCACAAGGACTTCGCCGCCGAGCTGAAGCGCTACCCGGCGGCGACCGAGGTCGTGTGGTGCCAGGAGGAGCCGCAGAACCAGGGCGCGTGGTACCAGATCGGCCACTACCTGCGCGAGAACATGCGCGACGAGCAGAAGCTGTACTATGCCGGCCGGCCGGCGTCCGCGGCTCCGGCGACCGGCTACGCTGCGCGTCACAACGAGCGGCAGAAAGCGCTGGTGGAGGAGGCATTCGGCAAGTTCAAGTAATCGGCCGGCCCCGGCGAGTTACTCGCTGGTTTTTCGATAACCCGGTGGAAGCCAAGCGGAAGCCGGGGAAAAACTGAACGGGAGCAGTCGCAGATGATCGTCGAAGTGAAGGTGCCGCAGCTCTCCGAGTCTGTCTCGGAGGCGACGCTGCTCGACTGGCACAAGAAGGAAGGCGAGAAGGTCTCGCGCGACGAGAACCTGATCGACATCGAGACCGACAAGGTCGTGCTCGAGCTCCCCGCGCCGGTCGACGGCGTGCTGGTGAAGATCCTGAGGAAGGCGCGCGACTCGGTCGGCTCGGGCGACGTCATCGCGCAGATCGACACCGAGGCGAAGGCCGCCGCCGCTGTCCCCGCGCCCGAAGCCAAGGAGGCCGAGAAGGCGAAGCCCGCGCCCGCCGTGATGCCGGCCGCGCAGAAGCTTGCCGCGGAGCGCGGTGTCGACACCGCGAAGGTCCAGGGCACCGGCCGCGACGGACGCGTCACCAAGGGGGACGTCCTCGCGGCGTCGCAAAGGATCGTTCCCCCGCAAGAGCCGAAAGCCGTGCCTCCTCAGGAGCCGAAAGCCGCGCTGCAGCAGCCGCCGGCCCCGGTCGACGTCGAGGCGCTGCTCTCCGGCCGCGCCGAGCAGCGCGTGCCGATGTCGCGCCTGCGCCAGCGCGTCGCCGAGCGGCTGGTGCAGTCGCAGTCGACCGCTGCCATCCTCACCACCTTCAACGAGGTGAACATGGCGCCGGTGATAGAGCTGCGCAAGAAGTACCAGGAGCGCTTCGAGAAGGAGCACGGCGTGCGCCTGGGCTTCATGTCGTTCTTCGTGAAGAGCGCGGTGCACGCGTTGAAGCGCTTCCCGGTGGTGAACGCCTCGATCGACGGCTCGGACATCGTCTACCACGGCTACTTCGACATCGGCGTCGCGGTGAGCAGCCCGCGCGGCCTGGTGGTGCCCATCCTGCGCGACGCCGATCGCATGAGCTTCGCCGAGATCGAGAAGAAGATCGGCGAGTTCGGCAAGCGCGCCCAGGACGGAAAACTGGGACTGGAGGAGCTCACCGGCGGCACCTTCTCGATATCCAACGGCGGGGTGTTCGGCTCGATGCTCTCCACGCCGATCATCAATCCGCCGCAGTCGGCGATCCTCGGCGTGCACCTCACCAAGGAGCGTCCGGTGGTCGAGAACGGCCAGATCGTGATCCGGCCGATGAACTACCTCGCGCTCTCCTACGACCACCGCATCATCGACGGCCGCGAGGCGGTGCTGTTTCTGGTCGCGATCAAGGAAGCCCTCGAGGACCCGGCGCGCCTGATTCTGGAGATCTAGGCCATGACGATCGCCGACGAAATCGCGAAACTGCACGAGCTGCATAGCCGCGGCGCGCTGAGCGTCGAGGAGTTCGAGTCGGCCAAGGCGCGGCTGCTGCGCGGCGCAGTCGAGCCGGGCGAGGGCCCGGCCATCAACCGCCTGCGCCGCTCGCGCACCGACCGCTGGATCGCCGGCGTCTGCGGCGGCCTCGGGCGCCTCACCGACATGGAAAGCTGGGTGTGGCGGATGCTGTTCGCCCTCGGGCTCCTCTTCGGCGGCGTCAGCATCTTCGTCTACCTCGTCCTCTGGATCTTCGTGCCCCGTGAAGAGCTTTGACGTCGTCGTGATCGGCGCGGGGCCGGCGGGCTACATCGCCGCGATTCGCGCCGCTCAGCTCGGCCTCTCCGTCGCCTGCGCCGACCAGTGGCAGACGCCGAAAGGCGATTACGCGCTGGGCGGGACCTGCCTCAACGTCGGCTGCATCCCCTCGAAGGCGCTGCTCGAATCCTCCGAGAACTACGAGCGGGTCACGCACCAGTTCAAGGCGCATGGCATCACCGCCACGGGGGTCGAGTTCGACCTGAAGACCATGCTCGGTCGCAAGGATGCGATCGTCGCGCGAATGACCGGCGGGATCGCAGGCCTCTTCAAGAAGAACAAGGTGACCTGGCTGAAGGGGCACGGCCGCCTCGTCTCGGGCGGCACCACGTGGAAGCTCGAGGTCGCGGAGGAAGCGGTGGAGGCGAAGAACGTCATCATCGCCACGGGCTCCAAGGCGCGACACCTGCCCGGCGTGCCGGTGGACAACAAGGTGATCTGCGACAACGAGGGGGCGCTCGCCTTCGAGGCGGTTCCGGCGCGGCTCGGCGTGATAGGCGCCGGCGTGATCGGGCTCGAGCTCGGCAGCGTGTGGCGCCGGCTCGGCTCGCAGGTGAAGATCCTCGAAGCCCTTCCCGTTTTCCTGCCTGCGGCGGACGAGTCGGTCGCCGCCGAGGCGTGGAAAATCTTCACCGGGAACCAGCGCCTCGACATCGAGCTCGGGGTGACTCTAGGCAAGGTGTTGCAATCGAAGAAATCCGTTACTGTTCAATATGCTGGAGCGGATAAGTCAAGTAAAACCTTGGAGTGCGACCGGCTGGTCGTCTCGGTCGGCCGGGTGCCGAACACGGACGGGCTCGGCGCGGAGAAGGTCGGCCTCAAGCTCGATGCGCGCGGCTTCATCGAGGTGGACAAGAACTGCCGCACCAGCCTGCCGCGCGTCTTCGCCATCGGCGACGTGGTGCGCGGGCCGATGCTCGCGCACAAGGGCGAGGACGAGGGGGTGATGGTCGCGGAGATCATCGCCGGCCAGCATGGCCATGTGAACTACGACGCCATCCCTTGGGTGATCTACACCGCGCCGGAGATCGCCTGGGTCGGCGCCACCGAGCAGCAGCTGAAGAGCGAGGGCGTGGCCTATCGCGCGGGGCGCTTCCCCTTCGCCTACAACGGGCGCGCGCTGAGCCGCGAGGAGAGCGAGGGCTTCGTCAAGATCCTCGCCGACGCGCGGACCGATCGGGTGCTCGGCGTGCACGCGATCGCGAGCCTCGCGAGCGAGCTCATCGCCGAGGCGGTCGCCGCGATCGAGTTCGGCGCCTCGGCGGAGGACATCGCGCGCATCTGCCATGCCCACCCGTCGATGTCCGAGGTGATGCGCGAGGCGGCGCTTGCCGTCGACAAGCGATCGCTGAACGGGTGAGCCAGGATGTCGTCGCCGTCTATCGCCAGAACCTGGAGAGGCGGGGGTTCGTCTCCGACCCGGCGCAATGGCGCGCGGTCGAGCGGCTGCAGCGGCTCCACGAGGAGTGGAGCGAGTACAAGGCGCGGCGCTCGACCGCGCTGAGGCGCCTGCTCGTCAGGCCGCCGCTCCCGAAGGGCGTGTACCTGTGGGGCCCGGTGGGACGCGGCAAGAGCTTCCTGATGGACGCGTTCTACAGCTGCGTCCCGCTGGTGCGCAAGCGGCGCGTGCATTTCCACCATTTCATGCGCGAAATCCATCGCGAGCTCGACGAGCTGAAGGGAGCCGAGGATCCGCTCGCGCAGGCGGCGGCGCGCACCGCGCGCCGATACCGCCTGATCTGCTTCGACGAGTTCCACGTCGCCGACATCGCCGACGCGATGATCCTCGGCCGCTTCCTGGAGCAGGCGATGGACCGCGGGGTGGAGTTCGTCATGACCTCGAACTACGCGCCCGACCAGCTCTACCCGAACGGGCTGCAGCGCGAGCGCTTCCTCCCGGCGATCGAGCTCATCCAGAGCCGCCTCGACGTGGTGCCCGTCGACAACGGCACCGACTACCGGCGGCTGAAGATGGAGAAGCTGCAGGTCTACTACACGGGCGAGGCTGCGCCGCTCGAGCCGATCTTCGCCGCGCTGAAGGACGTCGAGGAGGAGCGCCAGCCGCTCGACGTCGAGGGTCGCGTAATCCCCTACCGCAAGCGTGCCGGCGGCCTCGTATGGTTCGATTTCGCCGCGCTGTGCGGCGGGCCGCGCTCCTACGCCGACTACGTCGACCTGGCGCGCCGTTTTCATACGGTCATGCTGTCCGGCGTGCCGCGGCTCTCGGCGAAGGACTCGGATGCCGCGCGACGCTTCACCTGGCTGGTCGACGTGCTCTACGACGACAAGGTCAATCTCGTCGTCTCGGCGGCGGTCGAGCCCGAGCGGCTCTTCGGCAGCGGGGAGAACGCCGCCGAGTTCCAGCGCACCGTCAGCCGGCTGCACGAGATGCAGTCCGTCGAATATCTGCGCACCGAGCGGCGTCGCTAGTGCAAGATCGGGTTTCCCGAGGAAGGAGCCATGGAACGATTCAAGGCCTACCAGCTGAGCGAGACTCCCGAGAAGAAGATTCGCGCCGAATTCGTCGAGCGCACGCTCGACGACCTCGATCCCGGCGAGGTGGTGGTGCGCGTCTCCTATTCCGACGTGAACTACAAGGACGCGCTCGCCGCCACCGGCAAGGGCAAGATCCTGCGCCGCGCTTCCTGCATCGGCGGCATCGATCTCTCCGGCACGGTGGTGAGCTCGAGCGACGCGCGCTTCGCCAAGGGTGACGCGGTACTCGCCGTCGGCTTCGACCTCGGCGTCGCGCACCACGGCGGCTACGCCGAGTACGCCCGCCTGCCGGCGGCGTGGGTCACCAAGCTGCCCGCCGGCATGACCCTCTGGGAGGCGATGGCGTTCGGCACCGCCGGCTTCACCGCCGGGATCGCCATCGAGCGCATGGAGAGTAACGGCCTCAAGCCGGCGAACGGACCGGTGCTGGTGGACGGCGCGACCGGCGGCGTCGGCTCGATCGCGCTCGCGGCGCTCGCCAGGCTGGGCTACCGGGTCGTCGCGCTCACCGGCAAGCCCGGCGAGGCCGATTGGCTGAAGAAGCTCGGCGCCGCCGAGATCCTGCTCCGGCAGGACCTGAAGCTGGAGAAGATTCGCCCGCTCGACAAGGCGACCTGGGCCGGCGCCGTGGACAACCTGGGCGGCGAGGTGCTCGCCTGGATGTGCAGCACGATGAAGGTGAACGGCGTGATCGCCTCGATCGGCCTCGCGGCGAGCCCCAACCTGAACACCACGGTCATGCCTTTCATCCTGCGCGGCGCAAGCCTGCTCGGGATCAACTCCACGGACGCGCCGACCCCAGAGCTGCGCGACAAGGTCTGGCGGCGCCTCGGCAGCGACATGAAGCCGCCGCTCTTGAAGGAGATGGCGCGCACCATCGCGTTCCGCGACCTGCCGGCGGCGTTCGACGACTTCATCAATGCCCGGGTGAGCCGGCGGGTGGTGGTCGACCTCGCGGAGTAGGCGTCCCGCCGGTCGGCGTGCCGCGACGCGCTAAACTTAGCCGATGACCTCGTATCGCGATTTCTACCGGCGCTCCATCGAAGATCGCGACGGCTTCTGGCGCGAGGAGGCGCGCCTCGTGCACTGGCAGAAGCCCTTCGGGCGGGTGCTCGACTACTCGCGTCCGCCTTTCGCCCGCTGGTTCGTCGGCGGCGAGACCAACCTTTGCCACAACGCCGTGGACCGGCATCTGGGCTCGCGCGGAGCGCAGAAGGCGCTGGTGTGGATCTCCACTGAGGTGGACGCGCGACGCGAATACACGTTCCGGGAGCTGCACGCGGAGGTGAACCGCGTCGCCTCCATGATGCGCTCGCTGGGCGTGAAACGCGGCGAGCGGGTGATCATCTACATGCCGATGGTGCCCGAGGCGGCGTTCGCGATGCTGGCCTGCGCGCGCCTCGGTGCGATCCATTCGGTGGTGTTCGGCGGCTTCGCCGCCGCGAGCCTCGCCGCGCGCATCGACGACGCGAAGCCGGCGCTGATGATCACGGCGGACGGCGGCAGCCGCATGGGCAAGCCCGTGCTCTACAAGTCGCTCGTCGACGAGTCGCTCGGGCTCGCCAAGCATCCGCCGGCGAAAGTCCTGCTCCTCAACCGGGGGCTCGACTCCAGCCTTCGCCTGCTGCCGCAGCGCGATGTCGACTGGCGAGCGCTCTCGGCCGAGCACGAAGGGCAGTCGGTGCCCTGCGAGTGGCTCGAGTCGAACGAGCCTTCGTACATCCTCTATACCTCGGGCACGACCGGGCGGCCGAAGGGCGTGCAGCGCGACGTCGGCGGGTATGCGGTGGCGCTCGCCTCGTCGATGAAGCGCATCTTCTGCGGCGGGCCGGGCGAGACCATGTTCACGACGTCCGACATCGGCTGGGTGGTGGGGCACTCGTACATCATCTACGGGCCGCTCATCGCCGGCATGACGACCATCATGTACGAGGGCGTGCCGATCCGCCCCGACGCGGGCGTGTGGTGGAAGATCGTGCAGGATGACAAGGTCGACGTGATGTTCTCGGCGCCGACGGCGATCCGCGTCCTCAAGAAGCACGATCTTTCGTACATCGAGAAATACGACCTGAAGAAACTGAAGCACCTCTTTCTCGCCGGGGAGCCGCTCGACGAGCCGACGCACAAGTGGATCACGCAGGCGCTCGGACGCCCGGTGATCGACCACTATTGGCAGACGGAGACCGGCTGGCCGCTGCTTTCCGCCGTGCCGGGGGTCGAGAAGACCCCGCTCAAGATGGGCTCGCCGAGCTTCCCGGTGTACGGCTACGACGTG
>DASUFD010000088.1:0-10167 GCA_036274735.1 Burkholderiales bacterium | reverse complement strand
GATGTTCCTGGTCGACCTCGAGCGGGGCCGCATCATCGACGACCGCGAGCTGAAGGAAGCGCTCTCCGGCGCCCGGCCGTACGCGGAATGGATCGAGCGCATTCGCGTGAAGCTGGACGAGGTCGAGTCCGAGAAGACCGCGCCGCTGAAGAGCGCGGTGCCGCTCCTCGACCGGCAGCAGGCCTTCGCCTATACGCAGGAAGAGATCAAGTTCCTGATGACGCCGATGGCGCAGAACGGCGAGGAGCCCATCGGCTCGATGGGCAACGACTCGCCGCTCGCCGTGCTCTCGGACAAGAACAAGACGCTGTTCCATTACTTCAAGCAGCTCTTCGCGCAGGTGACCAACCCGCCGATCGACCCGATCCGCGAGGAACTGGTCACGTCGCTCGTGTCGTTCATCGGTCCGAAGCCCAATCTGCTCGGCATCGACGAGATGAACCCGCCCTTGCGGCTGGAAGTGGCGCAGCCGGTGCTCGACTTCTACGAGATGGAGAAGATCCGGCACATCGAGCGGTACACGGGCGGCAAGTTCCGGGCGCATGAGCTCGACGTCACCTACCCGGTGGCCTGGGGACGGGATGCCATCGAAGCGCGGCTGGCGTCGCTGTGCGCGCAGGCCGAGGATGCCGTGCGCGCCGGCGCCTCGATCATCGTGGTCTCGGACCGGCTGGTCGACCGCGAGCGGGTGGCGATCCCGGCGCTGCTGGCGCTCTCGGCGATCCACCAGCACCTGGTGACCCGCGGGCTGCGTACCAGCGCGGGTCTGGTCGTCGAGACCGGCTCGGCTCGCGAAGTGCACCACTTCGCGCTGCTGGGCGGCTACGGCGCCGAAGCGGTGCATCCGTATCTCGCGCTCGAGACGCTGCTCGCCATGCATCCCGACGACCCGGCGGCAGGCAGCAAGGCGATCAAGAACTTCGTCAAGGCCGTCGGCAAGGGCCTGAAGAAGGTGATGTCCAAGATGGGCATCTCTACGTACATGTCGTACACGGGGGCGCAGATCTTCGAGGCCGTCGGGCTGGCGAAGACCCTGGTCGAAAAATACTTCGCGGGCACGTCATCGAACGTCGGCGGCATCAACCTGTTCGAGGTGGCCGAGGAGGCGATCCGCGTGCACCAGACGGCGTTCGACCAGCGCGACCCGGTGCTGCGCGAGATGCTCGACGCGGGCGGCGAGTACGCCTGGCGGGTGCGGGGCGAGGAGCACATGTGGACGCCCGATGCCATCGCCAAGCTGCAGAAGGCCACGCGGCGCGAGTCGTACTCGACCTACAAGGAATACGCCGAGATCATCAACGACCAGTCGAAGCGCCACATGACGTTCCGCGGCCTGTTCGAGGTCCGCCGCGACAAGGTGACGCCGGTGCCGATCGAGGAAGTGGAGGCCGCCTCCGAGATCGTCAAGCGCTTCGCGACGGGCGCGATGTCGCTCGGCTCGATCTCGACCGAGGCGCACACCACGCTCGCGGTCGCCATGAACCGCATTGGCGGCAAGTCGAACACCGGCGAGGGGGGCGAGGACCGCCGGCGCTACGCGCCGGTGCAGGCCGGCGAGTCGCTGCGCTCGCGCCTGGGCGCGGGCCGGGTGGAGAAGGACATCGAGCTGCGCGAAGGCGACGTGCTGAAGTCGAAGATCAAGCAGGTGGCCTCGGGGCGCTTCGGCGTCACGGCCGAGTACCTGGCGAGCGCCGAGCAGATCCAGATCAAGATGGCGCAGGGCGCCAAGCCCGGCGAGGGCGGGCAGCTGCCGGGGCGCAAGGTCTCGGAGTACATCGCCGAGCTGCGCTTCTCGACGCCCGGCGTGGAGCTGATCAGCCCGCCGCCGCACCACGACATTTACTCGATCGAGGACCTGGCGCAGCTGATCCACGACCTGAAGAACGCCAACCCTGCGGCGTCGATCTCCGTGAAGCTCGTCTCCGAGGTCGGCGTGGGCACCGTCGCGGCCGGCGTGTCCAAGGCGAAATCGGATCACGTGACCATTTCCGGGCACGACGGCGGCACCGGGGCCTCGCCTTGGAGCTCCATCAAGCATGCGGGCACGCCCTGGGAGCTGGGCCTCGCCGAGACGCAGCAGACCCTGGTGCTCAACCGGCTGCGCGGCCGCATCGCCGTCCAGGTCGACGGTCAGCTGAAGACCGGGCGCGACGTGGTCATCGGCGCCATGCTCGGCGCCGACGAGTTCGGCTTCGCGACCGCGCCGCTCGTGGTGAGCGGCTGCATCATGATGCGCAAGTGCCACCTCAACACCTGCCCGGTGGGCGTCGCCACGCAGGATCCGGTGCTGCGGCGCAAGTTCACGGGCAAGCCCGAGTACGTGGTCAACTACATGTTCTACGTCGCGGAAGAGGCGCGCGAGCTGATGGCGAGCCTCGGCATCCGCAAGTTCGACGACCTGATCGGGCGCACCGACCTGCTCGACATGAGGAAGGGCATCGAGCACTGGAAGGCGAAGGGGCTCGACTTCTCGCGTGTCTTCCGCATGCCGCAGATGCCGGCGGAAGTGGCCGTGTACCACTGCGAGGCGCAGCAGCACGGGCTGGACAAGGCGCTCGACCAGCGGCTGATCGAGCTTGCGCAGCCCGCCCTCGAGCGCGGCGAGAAGGTCGGCATCGACATGCCGATCCGCAACATCAATCGGACGGTCGGCACGCTGCTGTCGCACGAGATCGCGCGACGCTACGGGCACGACGGGCTGCCCGAGGACACGATCCACGTCCGCTTCGCGGGCTCGGCCGGGCAGAGCTTCGGCGCGTTCCTCGCGCGCGGCGTGACCCTCGACCTGATCGGCGACACCAACGACTACTGCGGGAAGGGCCTGTCGGGCGGCCGGATCAGCGTGCAGCCCTCGCCCAAGTTCCGGGGCGAGCCGACGGAAAACATCATCACGGGCAACGTGGTCCTGTACGGCGCCATCGCCGGTGAGGCGTACTTCCGCGGCGTGGCCGGCGAGCGCTTCGCGGTGCGCAATTCCGGCGCCGCGGCGGTCGTCGAGGGCGTGGGCGACCACGGCTGCGAGTACATGACCGGCGGCACGGTCGCCGTGCTGGGCATGACCGGGCGAAACTTCGCGGCGGGGATGTCGGGCGGCATCGCCTACGTGCTCGACGTCGACGGCGATTTCGTGAGGCGCTGCAACCCCGCCATGGTCGATCTCGAGCCCGTGCTGCCCGAAGCAGAGCAGCAGGCGAAAGGAGGGCAGGAGTTCTGGCACCTCGGCCGCACCGACGAGGCGAACCTGCGCGCGCTCGTGGAGGCGCACGCGAGGCATACGGGCAGCCGTCGTGCCCAGCAGATTCTCGACCAGTGGGCGGAGTACCGGACGCGCTTCGTGAAAGTGTTCCCCAAAGAGTACCGGCGCGCCCTCGGCGAGCTCGCCGCGGCCCGCAAGAAAGAGGCGGCGTAAATGGGCAAGGTCACCGGCTTCCTGGAGTTCGAGCGGCTCCAGGAAGCGAGCGAAGCCGTCGAGGCGCGCAAGAAGCACTACCGCGAGTTCGTCCTGCACCTGAGCGACGACGAGGCGAAGGTGCAGGGCGCGCGCTGCATGGACTGCGGCACGCCGTTCTGCATGTCCGGCTGCCCGGTGAACAACATCATTCCCGACTGGAACGATCTCGTTTACCGGGGCGACTGGAAGGTCGCCATCGATACGCTGCATTCGACCAACAACTTCCCGGAATTCACCGGTCGCATCTGCCCGGCGCCTTGCGAGGAAGCCTGCGTCCTGCGCATCAACGCCGACCCGGTCGGCATCAAGTCGATCGAGCACGCGATCATCGACCGGGCCTGGGAGAACGGCTGGGTGACGCCGCAGCCGCCCGCGGCGAAGACCGGCAAGAAGGTTGCCGTGATCGGCTCCGGGCCGGCGGGCCTCGCCAGCGCGCAGCAGCTCGCCCGCGCGGGCCATGCCGTGACGGTGTTCGAAAAGAACGACCGGATCGGCGGGCTGCTGCGCTACGGAATCCCGGACTTCAAGATGGAGAAGTGGCACATCGACCGGCGCATCGAGCAGATGCAGGCCGAGGGCGTGGAGTTCCGGACCAACCACGTAATCGGGGCGGCGCCGGTGGGTGCCGGCAACCGCCAGGCGCGGCCCGTCGACGTGAAGAAGCTGCTCAAGGATTTCGACGCGATCGTGCTGGCGGGCGGCGCGGAGGCGCCGCGCGACCTTCCGGTGCCGGGACGAGACCTGGAAGGCGTGCACTTCGCCATGGATTTCCTGCCGCTGCAGAACCGCCGGGTGGCGGGGGACAAGAACGTGGACGACCTGTGGGCGAGCGACAAGCACGTCGTCATCATCGGCGGCGGCGACACCGGATCCGACTGCGTGGGCACCTCCAACCGCCATGGCGCGGCGTCGGTCACGCAGTTCGAGCTTCTGCCGATGCCGCCCGACCCGGAGCGCAATCCCGAGTGGCCCTACTGGCCGACGCGCCTGCGCACGTCCTCGTCGCACGAGGAGGGCGCCGAGCGCGACTGGTCGATCGCCACCAAGGCTTTCCTCGGCGAGAACGGCAAGGTGAAGACGCTGCGTGCGGTTCGCCTCGAGTGGAAGGACGGCAAGCCCCGCGAGATCGAAGGCTCGGAATTCGAGATGCCCGCGGACCTGGTGCTGCTCGCCATGGGCTTCGTGTCGCCGGTGCAGTCGGTGCTCGAGGCGTTCGGCGTGGAGAAGGACGCGCGGGGCAATGCCCGCGCGGACACGGAGGGGGCCGCCGCCTATCGCACCTCGGTCGACAAGCTCTTCACCGCCGGCGACATGCGTCGCGGCCAGTCGCTCGTCGTGTGGGCGATCCGCGAAGGGCGCCAGTGCGCCCGCGCCGTGGACGAGTTCCTGATGGGCTCGTCCGAGCTGCCGCGCTAGCCTATTCGCTCGTCGGCGAGATCCGGTACTCGAGCACGCCGGCGTCGGCATTCAGCGACTCCGACAGCCGGCGCACGTTGTCCTGGCGCAGCGTGCGCATGACCATGCGGTATTCGAACTGCTCGCCGTTGTCCAGCAACCGGTAGTTGAGGTTGGCAACGGAGAAGCCGTGCTGCCCGACGAGCTCGCGCAGCCTGGGCTCGGGCATCACCGCATCCCGCGCGAATCGCACGGCGAAGTTCGCGTACACCTCGGTCGGCATGCGGCCCTCGATCCAGCGGAAGACGGACAGCGTGCCCAGCGTCAGCACGACACCGATCCCCGCCGCGAAGTAGAAGCCGATGCCGGTCAGGATGCCGATCGCCGCCGTGATCCAGATGGAGGCCGCGGTGGTCAGCCCGCGCACGGTCAGGCCTTCCTTGACGATCACACCGGCGCCGAGAAAGCCGATGCCGGTCATGATGCCCTGCGCCATCCGCGTCGGATCGATGACCCCGTGGATACCCTCGGCGCTGGTGAACCACTGGCGCTCGTAGACCGTGACCAGCATCAGGAGGCTGGAGGCGACGCACACCAGGGCATGCGTGCGAAATCCGGCCGCGCGGCCGCGGAAGCTGCGCTCCAGGCCGATGATCCCGCCGGCGGCCAGCGCCGCGATCAGCCGGAGCAGGATCTGGATGTAGTCGTCGTTCATGCGACCAGCCGAAATGTGGCTGTCATGTTACTCGGGTTTTCCATGATCTTTCAATGAGTTCGACAGAAGTCGGGTGCTAGAATTCGCGGCATGAAGCTGGCCGTGATCGTGCTCGCCGCCGGACAGGGCAAGCGCATGCACTCGGCACTGCCCAAGGTGCTGCATCGCCTCGCCGGCCGGCCCCTGCTCGCGCACGTGCTGGCGGCGGCACGCGCCCTCGAGCCTGCGCAGCTGCTCGTCGTGCACGGCCACGGGGGCGAGGCGGTGCGCAGCGCGTTCACGGGCGAGTCCATCGAATGGATCGAGCAGCGCGAGCAGCTCGGCACCGGGCACGCGCTCGCCCAGGCGCTGCCCAAGGTGGCGACGAATGCCCAGGTCCTCGTCCTGAACGGGGACGTGCCGATGATCCGGCCCGAAACGCTTCGCGCACTGGTGGGCGCGTCGAGCAAGGGCCTCGCCCTTTGCACATCGGAGCTCACCGATCCCACAGGGTATGGACGGGTGGTTCGCGACGCCAGCCGTCGCGTGCGGCGTATCGTCGAGGATAAGGACGCCTCGCCGAAGGAGCGCCGCATCCGCGAGTGGTACGCGGGGTTTCTGGCGGCGCCGGCGGCGCGACTTGCCGGCTGGGTGGGGAAGCTCAAGCCCGCCAACGCGCAGAAGGAGTACTACCTGACGGACGTCATCGCGCTTGCGGTGCGCGACCGCGTGCGTGTCGAGACCGTCAAGGCAAGCGACCCCTGGGAGGTGGCGGGCGTCAATTCGCGGCACGAGCTCGCCCTGCTTGAGCGGGCCTGGCAGAACGCGCAGGCGCGGCGGCTCCTCGAGGCCGGCGTGGCGCTTGCCGACCTGTGGCGTATCGATGTGCGCGGCGAGCTCGTCTGCGGCCGCGACGTCAGCATCGACGTCAACTGCGTCTTCGAGGGCACGGTGCGCCTCGCGGATGGCGTGCGCGTAGGCCCCAACTGCGTGCTGCGCAACGTGACCGTCGAGGCCGAGACGGAGATCCACGCCTTCTCCCAGCTCGAGGACGCCGAAGTGGGCCGCCGGTGCCGGATCGGACCCTACGCGCGGCTGCGGCCCGGCGCGCGCCTCGACGAGGCAGTGCACATCGGCAACTTCGTCGAGGTCAAGGCGAGCCGGATCGGCGCGGGCTCGAAGGCCAATCACCTGGCTTATATCGGCGACGCCGAAGTGGGCGCACGGGTCAACATCGGTGCCGGCACCATCACTTGCAACTATGACGGCACCGCCAAGCACCGCACGATCATCGAGGACGACTGCTTCATCGGCTCGGACGCGACGCTGGTCGCGCCCGTGACCCTCGCGAAGGGCTCCTACATCGGCGCCGGCTCGACGATCAGCAAGGACACGCCGGCAGGCCAGCTCACGGTGGCACGCGCGCGACAGATGTCGTTGCCGGGCTGGAAGCCGCGGAAGAAATAGCATGTGCGGCATCGTCGGCTCGGCCTCGGGGCGCGACATCGTCCCGGTCCTGATCGAAGGCCTGCGCCGCCTCGAATATCGCGGCTACGATTCCTGCGGCGTGGCGGCGCTCGCAGGCGCGGGGCTCGAGCGGCTGCGCAGCGTCGCCCGGGTCGACGATCTCGCCGGCCAGGTGCGAAAGACGGGCCTGGCGGCCGAAACGGGGATCGCCCACACGCGCTGGGCCACGCATGGCGCGCCGGCGACGCACAACGCGCACCCGATGATCTCGCGCGGCGAGATCGCGCTCGTGCACAACGGCATCATCGAGAACTACGAGGAGCTGCGCGCGGAGCTGAAGGCGGCGGGCTACGAGTTCGACAGCCAGACCGATACCGAGGTGGTGACCCACCTCGTGCACCGCTTCTACGAAGGAGACCTGTTCCGGGCGGTGCGCCGTGCCGTCAAGCGGCTGCACGGGGCTTACGCAATCGCCGTGGTCGCGAAGGACCAGCCGCATCGCGTCGTGGGCGCGCGCGCCGGCAGCCCGCTCGTGGTGGGCGTGGGCGAAGGCGAGATGTTCCTCGCCTCCGACGCGCTTGCCCTGGCGGGCACGACGGAGCGCATCGCCTACCTGGAGGAAGGCGACGTAGCCGAGATCGACCTGCGCGGGTTCCGGGTGCGGGATGCATCGGACCGCGAGGCGCGACGCGAAGTGCGGCCGGTGAAGGCGACGGCCACCCGGGTCGAGCTGGGACCCTACCGGCACTTCATGCAGAAGGAGATCTTCGAGCAGCCGGGCGCCGTGGCCGACACCCTGGAGGGCATCGAGACGGTGACCGCGGCACCCTTCGGCAAGCATGCCGCGCGCGAGCTGCGCGGCGCGAAGAGCGTACTGATGCTCGCCTGCGGTACCAGCTACTACGCCGGCCTCACGGCCAAGAACTGGATCGAATCCCTTGCCGGGCTGCCGACCCAGGTCGAAATCGCGAGCGAGTATCGCTACCGCGACAGCGTACCTGACCGCGGCGCGCTGGTCGTGGTGGTCTCGCAGTCCGGGGAGACGGCCGATACGCTGGCTGCCCTGCGCCATGCGCGCAAGCTGGGCCAGAAGCTCAGCCTGGCGGTCTGCAACGTGCCGACGAGCGCCATGGTTCGCGAGACGCGGCTGCAGTTCCTGACCCGCGCCGGCATGGAGATCGGCGTCGCCTCGACCAAGGCGTTCACCACGCAGCTGGCGGCCCTGTTCCTGCTGGCGCTGACCCTCGCCAAGCTGCGCCGGCGCCTGTCGGCGCGCGCCGAGAAGGAGCATCTGCGCCGTCTGCGGCATCTGCCCAACGCGATTTCCGCTGCACTCGCGCTCGAGCCCCAGCTCATCGCCTGGTCGGAGCGCTTCGCGAAGAAGGAGCATGCGCTGTTCCTCGGGCGCGGCCTGCACTATCCGATCGCGCTGGAAGGCGCGCTCAAGCTGAAGGAGATCTCCTACATCCACGCCGAGGCGTATCCGGCGGGCGAGCTCAAGCACGGCCCGCTCGCGCTCGTCACCGAGGAGATGCCGGTGGTGACGGTCGCGCCGAACGATGCGCTGCTCGAGAAGGTCAAGTCGAACATGCAGGAGGTGCGCGCTCGCGGCGGCGAGCTCTACGTGCTGGCGGACGCCGACACGCGCATCGCACCGCAGGAGGGCATGCACGTCATCCGGCTGCCCGAGCACTACGGGCCGCTCTCACCCATCCTGCACGTGGTACCGCTGCAGCTGCTGGCGTACCACACGGCGCTCGCGCGGGGGTCGGATGTCGACAAGCCGCGCAACCTGGCGAAATCCGTGACCGTGGAGTAGCCGGTGAGCCGCTACGACGCGATCGTCGTCGGCGCGGGTCACAACGGCCTGACCTGCGCCTGCTACCTGGCGCGTGCCGGGAAGAAGGTCAAGGTGCTCGAGCGGCGCGCGCGCGTGGGCGGCGCCGCGGCGACCGAGGAATTCCACCCGGGGTTCCGGAATTCGGTAGCCGCCTACACCGTGAGCCTGCTGCAGGCGAAGGTCATACGCGAGCTGCGGCTCGCCGAGCATGGCTTGCGCATCGTCGAGCGGCCGATCTCGAACTTCCTGCCGCTCGAGGGCCGCTACCTGAAAGTCGGAGGGGGGCTCGACGCGACCCGGCGCGAGTTCTCGAAGTTCTCCGCGCGCGACGCGTTGCGCATCACTGCCTACTGGGAGCGGTTGAATCGCGTCGCCGACGTGCTGCGCGCCATGGCGCTGGAAACCCCGCCGAACGCGGGCGGCGGATGGCGCGACGTACTTGCCGCGCTGCGCGAGGTGCGCCGTCTCAAGGCGCTCGACATGACGGCGCGCCGCGACCTTCTGGGTCTCTTCGCACGCAGCGCGGCGGACTGGCTCGACGACTGGTTCGAGTCCGAGCCGGTCAAGGCCGCGTTCGGCTTCGATGCCGTGGTCGGGACATATGCCAGCCCGTACCAGCCGGGAACGGCCTACGTGCTGCTGCACCACTGCTTCGGGGAGGTGAACGGCCGCCGAGGCCTGTGGGGGCACGCCATCGGCGGCATGGGGGCGATCAGCGAGTCGCTGGCCGCCGAAGCGCGGCGCTTGGGCGTCGAGATCGAGTGCGAGGCACCGGTGGCGCGGGTGCGGCCCGGGGCGGTGGCGCTGCACGACGGGCGGGAGCTCGCCGCCCGCGCCGTCGTCGCCAACGTCAATCCGAAGCTCCTTTACCTTCGCCTGATGGAGCCGTCGCTGCTCGACGAGGAATTCCGCGAGCGCATGGCGCGCTACAAGTGCGGCTCGGCAAGCTTCCGCATGAACGTGGCGCTTTCCGCGTTGCCCCGGTTCTCCTGCCTGCCCGAACCCGGCCCGCACCATGGCGCCGGGATCCTCATGGCCCCTTCGCTCGGCTACATGGACCGCGCGTATGTGGATGCGCGCGCCGAGGGCATGGCGCGCGCGCCGATCGTGGAAATGGTGATCCCGAGCACGCTCGACGACTCGCTCGCGCCCAAGGGTGCGCATGTCGCAAGCCTCTTTTGCCAGCACTTTGCGCCCGAGGCCAAGTGGGGCGAGCGCAAGCAGGAGGCCGTCGAGCGGATCTTCGATGTGGTCGAGTCGCACGCGCCGGGTTTCCGGGCCAGCGTGATTGCAAACACGGCGCTCTCGCCCGCGGACCTG
>DASUFD010000087.1:0-30086 GCA_036274735.1 Burkholderiales bacterium | reverse complement strand
GAAGCGGCTCATGCGATTTATTCTAGGGTAAGCTCGCGCGGTGTTCGAGGAGTTCATCGGCACCAAGCCGGTCGAGGAGCGCCACCGCATCGACGTCGCGTCCCTGGAGCGCTTCCTGGGGATGCGGATCGCCGACATCCGACAGTTCAAGGGCGGGCAGTCCAATCCCACCTACCGGCTGAGCGCGGCCGACGGCAAGAAGTACGTCCTGCGCAGAAAGCCGCCCGGCAAGCTGCTGCCTTCGGCGCACGCCGTAGACCGCGAGTACCGCGTGATCGCGGCGCTGCACGCCGTCGGTTTCCCGGTGGCGAAGCCCTATGTGCTGTGCGAGGACGAGTCGGTCATCGGCACGGCGTTCTACGTGATGGACTGCGTCGAGGGCCGCGTGCTCTGGGACCAGAGCCTGCCCGGCATGACGAAGGCCGAGCGCGCGGCGATCTGGGACGAGCTGAACCGCGTCATTGCCCAGCTGCACTGCATCGACTATCGCGAAGCGGGGTTGGAGGGCTTCGGCAAGCCCGGCAACTACATCGAGCGGCAGGTGGCGCGCTGGACCAAGCAATACCGCGCCTCGGAGACCGAGCGGGTCGAGGCGATGGACAACCTGATCGAATGGCTGCCGAAGAACATCCCGCCCGAGACCGGCACCACGGTCGTGCACGGCGACTACCGGCTCGACAACACGATCTTCCATCCCGGCGAGCCGAAGATCCTCGCCGTGCTCGACTGGGAGCTCTCGACGCTCGGCGATCCGCTCGCCGACTTCGCCTATCACTGCATGAGCTGGCATATCCCGCCGGGGCAGTTCCGCGGCATCGCCGGCCTCGATCTCGCGCAGCTCGGCATCCCGAGCGAGGCGGACTATGTGCGCAGGTACTGCGAGCGAACCGAGCGGGGTGAAATCAACGCGTCCCACTGGGACTTCTATCTCGCCTACAACCTGTTCCGCATTGCTGCGATCCTGCAGGGGATCCTGAAGCGCGTCGTCGACGGCACCGCCGCCTCGGCGCATGCGCGCGAAGCGGGCTCGCGCGCGAGGCCGATGGCCGAGCTCGGCTGGCAGCAGGTGGAAAAAATTCTGAGGAGAGCCGCGTGAACTTCGACTACACCCCGAAAGTCCAGGACTTGCGCAAGCGCGTCATGGCGTTCATGGACGAGCACATCTACCCGAACGAGCACAAGTTCCACGCGCACACGCGCGGGCCGAAGCGCTGGGAAGTCGTGCCGATCATCGAGGAGCTGAAGCCCAAGGCGCGCGCCGCGGGACTGTGGAACCTGTGGCGGCCGAAGACGCACGGCGGCGAGCTCACCAACCTCGAGTACGCGCCGCTCTGCGAGATCATGGGCCGCGTCGAATGGGCGCCGGAAGTGTTCAACTGCTCGGCGCCCGACACAGGCAACATGGAGACCATCCTCAAGTACGGCACGCCGGCGCAGATCAAGGAATGGTGCGAGCCGCTGCTCGAAGGAAAGATCCGCTCGGCGTTCCTCATGACCGAGCCGGCGGTCGCCTCGTCCGACGCGACCAATATCCAGACCCGCATCCAACGGGATGGAAATGATTATTTGATAAACGGCACGAAATGGTGGTCGAGCGGCGCGGGCGACCCGCGCTGCAAGATCTACATCGTCATGGGCAAGACCGACCCGGACAACGCCTCGCGCCACAGCCAGCAGTCGATGATCCTCGTGCCGGCGGACACGCCGGGCATCAAGGTGCTGCGCCACCTGCCGGTGTTCGGCTACGACGATGCGCCGCACGGGCACATGGAGATCCAGCTCAAGGATGTGCGCGTGCCGGCCGCGAACATCCTGCTCGGCGAAGGACGCGGCTTCGAGATCGCGCAGGGCCGCCTCGGGCCGGGGCGCATCCACCACTGCATGCGCCTCATCGGCCAGGCCGAGCGGGCGCTCGAGAAGATGTGCAAACGAGCTTCTCAAAGAATAGCGTTTGGAAGAAGCGTCGCGGACCAGGGTGTGACTCGGGAGCGCATCGCCGAGTCGCGCATCCTCATCGACGCGGCGCGCTACATGGTGCTGAACGCGGCGTGGAAGATGGACACCGTCGGCAACAAGGTCGCGAAGAAGGAGATCGCGATGATCAAGGTGTTCGCGCCCAAGGTCGCGCTCAAGGTGATCGACTGGGCGATGCAGGTGCACGGCGGCGGCGGCGTCTCGGACGACTTCGGCCTCGCCTACGCCTACGCGCACGCGCGCACGCTGCGCTTCGCCGACGGCCCCGACGAGGTGCACCGCAACCAGATCGCCAAGATCGAGATCGGCGAGCAGACCTCGGTGGGCGAAGCGCTGGCGAGATCGAAGGCGCGGTGATCATCGGCGTACCGAAGGAAGTCAAGACGCACGAGTACCGCGTCGGCCTTACGCCGACGTCCGTGCGCGAGCTGATTTCCCACGGCCACGAAGTCATCGTGGAAGCGGGCGCCGGCTCGGGCATCGGCATGGCGGATGCCGCCTACGAAAAAGTCGGGGCGCGCATCGGCGATCCGTGGCAGGAAGCCGAGCTGATCGTCAAGGTGAAGGAGCCGCAGCGCCAGGAGCGCGCGAAGATCGAGCGCCGGCACGTGCTCTTCACTTACCTGCATCTCGCACCGGACCGGCCCCAGGCCGAGGACCTGATGAAGAGCCAGGCGATCTGCATCGCCTACGAGACCGTGACGCGCGCGGGCGGCGGCCTGCCGCTGCTCGCGCCGATGTCGGAAGTCGCCGGGCGCATGTCGGTGCAGGTGGGCGCGAGCTGCCTGGAGAAGGAGCGCGGCGGCATGGGCATCCTGCTCGGCGGCGTGCCGGGCGTGGCGCCGGCGAAGATCACCATCCTCGGCGGCGGCGTGGCCGGCTCGAACGCGGCGCGCATGGCAGTCGGCACCGGCGCTCGCGTCTACGTGCTCGACCGCTCGATCGAGGTTCTGAGAAAGATCGAATCGGAGTTCGGGGCGCGCGTCATCACCGTCTACTCGACGCGCGACGCGCTCGAGCAGCACGTGCTCTCCTCCGACCTCGTGATCGGCGCGGTGCTCGTCCCGGGCGCCGCGGCGCCGAAGCTCGTGACGCGCGACATGGTGAAGGCGATGAAGCCCGGCGCGGTGGTGGTCGACATCGCGATCGACCAGGGCGGCTGCTTCGAGACCTCGCGGCCGACCACGCACGCCGACCCGACCTACGTCGTCGACGAGGTCGTGCACTACTGCGTGACCAACATGCCGGGCGCGCTGCCGCGCACGGCGACTTATGCGCTCAACAACGCCACGCTGCCCTTCGTGCTCGCGCTCGCCGACAAGGGCTGGAAGCGCGCGCTCGCCGACGACGTCCATCTGCGAAACGGCCTCAACGTGGCGCGCGGCGCGATCACGCACCGCGAAGTGGCGGCGGCCATCAACGCGCCTTACGTCCCCGCGCAAGACTTCCTGCAATAGCCTCGATCTCGCGCGGCGTCGTCACGCGCCAGGCCTGCAGCCCGGCGCGCCGCGCGCCGGCCACGTTCTCCTCCAGGTCGTCGAAGAAAGCGATTTGCGCCGGTTCTTTCCCCAGCAATTTCGTGAGACGGAGAAAAGCCTCGGGCTCCGGCTTGCGCGCGGCGAGGGCGCACGAGGTGACGACCTGCCGGAAGTGCGTGAGCAGCGCTCGGTAGCGCGGCGTGAAGTGCGCGATGTGCGCCGGGTTGGTGTTGGAGAAGACGTAGAGCGGATAGTCGTCGGCGAGGCGGCGCACGATCGGCTCGATCCCGGGGAGCGGCTCGCCGAGCACTGCGTTCCAGCCCGCGAGCATCTCGGCCTCGGGGACCCTCAAGTCGAGCGTGGCGCGCAGGTGCGCGAAGAAGTCGCGATCGGCGAGCTGTCCACACTCGTGCGCCCAATAGGCCCGATCCTGCTTCCAGCGCGACGCTATCGCCTCTACGGGCACGCCCGCGATCGCGGCCCAGTGCCGCCAGGCCTTGCGGATATCGATCTCGACGAGAACGCCGCCCAGGTCGAAGACGACCGCTTCGATGCGCGAACTAATCGCCGACCTTGATGTTCGCTTCGCGCACGACGCGCGGCCAGAGCTTGAGTTCCTCCTCGATGACGCGGGAAAAGGCGTCGGGGCCGGCGGGCGGCACCTCGACGCCGTCGGCCTGGAAGCGCGCCGTCACCTTCGGCGAAGCCGCGGCTTTCGCCAGGGCGTTCGCCAGAGCGCTCACCGCTTCCCTCGGCGTGCCGCGCGGCGCGAGCGCGCCGATCCAGAGATAGCCTTCGTAGTTGGGGAACCCTGCCTCGGCCACGGTCGCCACGTCGGGGAGCTGCGGCAGGCGCTTGCGTCCGGCGGTCGCGAGCACCTTGAGCTTGCCCGAGGCGAGCATCGGCGCGCTGGTCGCGTAGGTGTCGTACTTGAGCTGCACCACCCCGGCGAGCAGGTCGGTGAACGCCGGGGCCGCGCCCTTATAGGGAACGTGCGTCACCTGTACGCCCGCCGTGCGCAGCAGCAGCTCCATGGTAATGTGCGGCAGCGTGCCGATCCCCGCCGACGAATAGGAGAGCTTGCCCGGGTTCGCCTTGGCGTACTTCAGCATCCCGGGGACGTCGTTGAACGGTACCGAGGGATGGGCGACGAGCAGCTCGGGGATGTTGGCGTAGAGCGTGACCGCGACAAAGTCGCGAGCGGTGTCGAACGGCAGCTTGTGGCGCAGCGCCGGATTGATGGTGTGGTTCGGCGTGGCGACGAGGATGGTGTAGCCGTCGGGGGCGGCGTGCGCCACGGCGTCGGTGGCGATCGTGCCGCCCGCGCCCGGCTTGTACTCCAGCACGAGCGGCTTGCCGAGCATGCGCTCCGCCTCGCTCGCCACCAGCCGCGTCAGCACGTCGACCGTGCCGCCGGGCGGGAAGGGCATCACCAGCTTGACGGGACGCTCGGGGTACTGCGCGAGCGCGGCGTGCGCGAAGACGAGCGCGAAGCAGGCGAGCAGGACTTTCTTCTTCATCTGTGGTTTCCTCCTAGGAGGACGCGGAGGATAAAGGAAGAAGCTCGCGCAGAGCGTGCGCCGCCGCCTCCAGTTCGCTGCGCGGGGTGAGGATGTCCGGGCACAGGCGCAGGAACTCGCCGCGCGCGTCCACCTTGATCTTGCGCGCCTCGAGAGCGCGCGCGAGGCTCGCCGCCTCGGGATGGCGCACGGTGATGAAGGCGCCGAAGTTCTCGCCGACGCCGGCCGCCTGCGGGATCAGCTCGCCGAGCAGCGCCTTCTGCTCGAGGTTGTAGGCGCGCAGGCGCTCGACGCCGAGCTCGAGCGTGAGCTCGAGGCCCGCGAGCGCCTGGAACGCCACGAGCGCGGGCGGCGTGGACTCCAGCCAGGCGTCGCCGCCCGGCCCGAATTCCGGCGGCTCGGGACGCGCGTAGTCGAAGGCGTCTTTCTTCGCGAACCAGCCGGTGTCGAGCGTGCGCATGCTGTCGACGAGCCCCGGCCGTACGTAGAGCCAGCAGGCGCCCGGACCGCCGCGCAGGTACTTGTAGGAGCCGCCGATCGCGAAGTCGGCGCCGAGCGCCTCGAGGTCGAGCGGCAGCGCGCCCGCGTGGTGGTAGACGTCGAGCAGCACGAGCGAGCCGGCCTGGTGCGCGCCGTGGATGAGCCGCGGCAGCTGCTCGAAGCGCTCCCCGGTGCGGAACGCAACGCTCGAGACGACCAGCAGCTCGGCGCCGAGCGGCAGCTCGCCCCAGGGCGCGATCTTCAGCTCGATGCGGCCGCGCTCGCGATAGACGCGCAGGATGAAGTCGATCGAGTCGAACTCCGCGTCGGTCGTGGCGACCCGGATCTTCGCGCCGAAGGAATTGAGGACCGCGCGCAGCCCCTGGCCGGCGCTCGTCTTCGGAATGATGCAGTCGGCGCGGCGCGCGCCGACCAGCTGGGCGGTCAGGGCGCGAAAACGCTCGCGCGCCTCGAGCCACAGGCGCCAGGCACCGTCCAGGTCGCGATACCACGCCTCGAGGGCCGCCGCCACGTCCTGCGCCATGCGATCGGGCGGGCGGCCGAGCGAGTGGTTGGCGAGGTAGATCTCCTCGCGCGCGAGCACGCGCGAGAAGCGCGGCCAGACGTTCCTGCGCAGCCAGTCTTCAGTGAGCGCCAAGGTGCGTGCGAACGTCGATGAGCTCGGGGAAGAGCGGCGTTTCCAGCGTGCGGCGCAGGAAGGCGACGCCGGCCGAGCCGCCGGTGCCGCGCTTGTAGCCGATGACCCGCTCCACGGTCTTCACGTGGCGGAAGCGCCAGAGCTGGAAGTTCTCCTCCACGTCGACCAGCTTCTCGCACATGTCGTACTCCGCCCAGTAGCGATCGGTGCGCTCGTAGATCTCCTTGAAGACCGCGACCACGCCGGGGTGCGCCTCGTAGGCCTGCGACCAGTCGCGCTCCGCGCGCTCGCGCGGCACCGCCATGCCGCGCCGCGCGAGATAGCGCAGGAATTCATCGTACAGGCTGGGCGAGCGCAGCAGCCGCTCCAGCCTCTCGTGAACGACCGGGTCATGGCGGAAGAGGTCGAGGCGGCGCGCGTTCTTGTTGCCGAGGAGAAACTCGATGGCGCGGAACTGGAAGGACTGCAGGCCCGAGGCGGGCCCGAGCACGTCGCGGAACTCGAGGTACTCCGAAGGGGTGAGCGTCTCGAGCACTGCCCACTGCTCGAAGAGCTGGCGCTGGATCTGCTTCACCCGCGCGAGGATCTTGAAGCACGGCGCCAGCCGGTCGCCCTGCACGTGGGCGATCGCCGCGGCGAGCTCGTGGATCATGAGCTTCATCCACAGCTCCGAGGTCTGGTGCTGGACGATGAACAGCATCTCGTCGTGATGCGCCGAGCGTGGCCGCTGCGCTGTGAGCAGCACGTCGAGCGCCAGGTAGCCGCCATAGGAGGTCTCGGCGCCGAGCGCGGTGACGATGCCGTCGTCCGGGGTGGGGAAATCGGCCATGCTGCCTATACTACGGCGGGGTAGGTGATCGTGGTGCCGTTCACGCGCGCGAACGGCGTGAGACGGTGGGGAGCGGTCTTGCTCGCGCTGGCGATGTCCTCGGAGGCGATGCCGCGCACGAGGAGCGCGTCGGCGATGAGCGAGCGGTGGCAGCGCCAGGGTACCGCCTCGGCGCACATTACGGCGACGCGCTCCTCCGCGGCGAGGGCGGCGAGCGCCTCGAGCGCCTGCGCGAACTCCGGCGTCTGCATGTAGTCGGCATAGCCGCGGAACGAGGCGTTGCGCCACCCGGCGTTCGGCGAATCGGGCCGCGCGCGGCGCAGGCCGCCGAGCTCCGGCATGTGCGTGTACCGGATCCCGGCGGTGGCGAGCGAGGCGCGCAGGCTCTCCTGCCCGAATTGCGGGTTGCGCCGCGACTTCGGGATGGTGCGCACGTCGACGACGCGCTGCACGCCGTGGGCCGCGAGCAGCGCCAGGAACTCTTCGATGGGGCGCGTCGAATGCCCGACGGTGTAGACCATGCAACCTATAATGCACCAGGATCCCCGAGGAGAGGCGCGTGCTCAAGCTGTGCGGCTTCCACATCAGCAACTACTTCAACAAGGTGCGCATCGCCATGCTCGAGAAGGGTATCGACTTCGAGCTCGATCCGACCTGCCGCCCGTCGCAGAAAGAGGACTTCCTCGCGCGCACGCCGATGGGCAAGGTGCCCTTCCTCGAGGTCGACGGCGAGCACCTCGTCGAGTCGCAGGTGATTTGCGAGTACCTGGAGGACGCCTATCCGCAAAAGCCGCTCTATCCGCGCGACCCCCTCGCGCGCGCGCGCGTGCGCGAGCTGATCGCCCTCATGGAGCTGCACCTGGAGCTGGTCGCGCGGCGGCTCTACCGCGAGGTCTTCTTCGGCGGCAAGGTGAGCGACGAGGTGAAAAGGGGCGTGGAAGCGGATCTTGTGAAAGGCGTGCGCGCCTTCCGCTCGCGCGCGAGATTCGATCCCTACCTCGCCGGCGCCGAGCTCACCCTCGCGGACTGCGCAGCCGCCTGCCACCTGCCGCTCGTCAGCCTGGCGAGCCGGCTCGCCTACGGGCGCGACGTCCTCGACTCCATGCCCCAGGTCAAGCCCTATCTCAAGATGCTGGGCGAGCGCCCGGCGTTCCGCCAGGTCGCGGAGGACCGCAAGGCGGCGCAGGCCGCGATGACGAGGTGAACAGTCTTCAGGAATACCTGCGCTTCCTCGTCACCCTGACCGCGGTCCTCGATCCGTTCCTCGCGATTCCCATCTTCATCGGCGCGACCGCCGGGCAGGACCGCACCGGGCAGCGGCGCCTCGCCGACGCCATCGCGCTGACGGTCTTCGTCGTGCTTGCGGGCGCCGCGCTCTTCGGCAACGGGCTGCTGCGCATCATGGGGACGAGCCTCCCCGCCTTCCAGGTGGGCGGCGGCCTGGTGCTCCTCCTCATGGCGCTCGCGATGCTCAACGCGAGGGCGGGCGAGATGCGCCAGACGCGCGAGGAAGCGGAAGAGCTGCGCACCGGCGAGGTGTCGGGGCTGGTGCCCCTTGCCGTGCCGCTCCTCGCCGGCCCGGGCGCGATCAGCACCACCATCATCGCCGGCGAAGCGGGCGGGCTGCCGCACAAGGCGCTCGTCGTCGGCTGCGTCGGGCTCGTCTGCGCACTGCTTTGGGCGCTGCTGCGCACGGCGCACGTCGTGAGCGACCGCATCAGCACGACCGGCCTCAACGTCGCGACGCGGCTGCTCGGCCTGCTGCTCGCCGCGATCGCCATCCAGACGATGGCCGAAGGCCTGGCGCGCCTCTTCCCCGGGCTTACCTGAGCGACATCGGATCGCGCGGCGCGCGCTGCTCGAGGATGTCTTCCATGCGCGCGCGCACCGCGCCGAGAATGTTCGGGTGCGTGAGGATGTAGAAGCGCTCTTCCTTCACCGCGCGCACCACGGCGCGCGCGACGTCCTCGGCGCTCAGCCGGCCGGAAGCGACGGCCTTCTTGAGCATCGCCTGCTGCTCCAGCGTACGCGCGGATTTCTCGCCGCTCACCTGGCCGGCCGGCCGGTTGCGCTCCGATTCGGAGATCCGGGTCGGCACGTACGCCGGGCAGAGCACCGAGACGCCGACCGCGGAGCCGAACAGCCTCAGGTCGTGATGCAGGACCTCCGAGAGCGCGACCACCGCGTGCTTGCTCACGCTGTAGACCGCCATGCCGGAAGGCGAGATCAGCCCGGCGACCGACGCGGTGTTGACGACGTGCCCAACGTTGCGCGCGCGCATGCGCGGCACGAACGAGCGCACGCCGTGGATCACCCCCCAGAGGTTGACGCCGAGCACCCAGCTCCAGTCGTCCGCGCTGCACTCCCAGGCGGCGCCGTGCACCGACACGCCCGCGTTGTTGCACACCAGCGCGGTCGGGCCGAGGTCCTTCTCCACGAGCGCGGCGAACGCCTCGACCTCCTCGCCGCGCGACACGTCGACCTTGAGCGCAAGCGCGCTCACGCCGCGCGCCTCGACCTGTGCGAACACTTCGCTCGTGTCGGCGACGTCGGCGAGCGCGACGTGCATGCCCTCGTCGGCAAGCGCAAGCGCCATCGCCCGTCCCAGCCCGCTCGCCGCGCCCGTGACGGCGGCGACCCTGCCTTTCAGCTCTTTCATGCGCTCTCCAGCCAGTCCGCGGCCTCGCGCCACAGGCTATCGCGAAACGTCTCGCGGAAGAAGCCGAAGTGGCCCACCGTCTTCACTCCCAGCTCCCCGGGATCGACACGCCGCACCTCGCCGCGCGCGTTCGGGTAAAGCTCGAGCAGCGCCTGCACCGCGCGCGCCGGCGCGAACGGATCGTCGCTGATCGCGTAGGCGCGAAGCCGCGAGCGCACGCGCCGGTAGCGCTCCTCGGCTCCGAGCGCGCCGACCAGGTAGCGGGGATGCCGGCACCAGCGCGCCCACTCGATCGCCACGCCCTGCGGCAGGTCCTCGCCGAAGCCCAGGCGCGAGCCGGGGAAGTAGCCGTGCAGGCGCGAGAGCGCCGGCAGGGCGAAGTGCGTGACCGGCCACATCCAGGCGCGGCCTTTCGCCGGCCAATGGCGCCAGTAGCCGCTTTGCGAGCCGACGACCAGCGCCGCGCCGATGCGCTCGGGCTCCGGCAGCAAGCCGAGCGCCTGGCCGCCGAAGCTGTGGCCCACAATGCGGCTTTTCCCGGTTTTAAAGTATTGAAAAGCAGCAGAAGCGTCGAGCAGCGCCCAATCGCGCATGCGCGCGCGCAGCCCGCGGATCGGCCCGTGCAGCGAGCGGCCGATGCCGCGATAGTCGAAGGTGAGGACATCGAAGCCGCGCCCGGCGAGGTAGGTGGCGAACTTCGCGTAGTAGGACTGCGGCACGCCGGTCGCGGGAAGAACGAGCACCGGGCGCTCGCCGCCTTCGAAGCGCGTCGCGCCGAGACGGTAGCCGTCGCGCGCGGTGAGCGTTATCTCCACGAGTTGACGAGCAGCGACACGCCGCCGAGGACCACCAGCGCCTCCATGAAGAGCACGTGCAGGTGGGCGTGCATGCGGGTCACCAGCCAGGCCGCGAGCGCGCTGCCGGGAATGGTCGCGGCCCCGATCACCGCGCCGGTGACGATCGCCGCGTTGTCGAGCAGCGCGAAGCGATGCAGGAGCAGCGCCTTCACGACATCGAGCGCGATGGTCACCAGCGCGTCGGTGGCGAGCACGGCCGGGCCGGCGAGGCCGGCGCCGAGGAGTAGCGAGATCAGGATCACGCCGGTGCCGGTGGTAAGCCCGGAAGCGAAGCCGAACACCCCCGAGCCCGCGGCGAGCCCGCCCGCGCGCAGATGCATCGCCTTGCGCGCGAGCAAGCGGCGCAGCGGGATCGAGCCGATCACCGCGAGGCCGAGCACCGTGCCGACCGCGCGTGCATCGAGCACGCTGTAGATCCACGTGCCGAGCACGAGGAAGGGCAGCGCCGAGGCGACGACCAGCGCGAGCGTGCGGCGATCGAGGCTCTTGCGGTAGAACCAGAAGCGCCCGGCGTTGATGATCACGCCGGCGACCGCCATCACCGGAATGACCGCCTTCACGCCGATCAGCGGCGCGGCCGCGGCGGTGATGATCGCGCCGCTGCCGAAGCCGCCGATGCCGCCGACCACGGCGGCAAAGACGGCGACCGCCGCGACGATCGCGAGCTCGCCCGGGTCGAGGAGCAACGCTAGCGCGGCACGGGGCGCGGCCGGCCGGTGGGGTCGATGGCGACGTAGGTGAGCGTCGCTTCCGTCACCTTCACTACCTTGGGATCGGACGGCCGGCGCTCGGCATACACCTCGACGGTGACCGTCACCGACGTCGTGCCGATGCGCTTCACGTCGACGTAGAAGGAGAGCACGTCGCCGATCTGCACCGGCTGCTTGAAGACGAACTCCTTCACCGCCACCGTGGCGACCCGCCCGCGCGCGAGGCGCCCGGCGACCGTGCCGCCGGCGACGTCGACCTGCGACATGATCCAGCCGCCGAAGATGTCGCCGTTCTGGTTCGCGTCGGCCGGCATCGGCACGACGCGCAGCGCGGGCTGCTTACCCTCGGGAAGCCGGTTGTCCATGCTCGAGATAGTGCAGCGGTCCGCCGCGGAAAGGGGCGAACCCCGTGCCGAAGACGAGGCCGGCGTCGACGAGCTCCGCGTCGGCGACGATCCCTTCGTCGAGCGCGCGCTTCGCCTCGGCGAGATAGGGGTCGATCAGCTGGCCGACGAGCTCGGGCGTCCAGCTGTCGGGCTGTCCCTTGACCGCTCTTCCGTCCTTCCAGCGGTAGATGCCCTGGCCGGTCTTCTTGCCGAGCTGGCCCATCTCGACTTTGGCACTCAATATTCTCGGTATCTCCGCTTCGCGCCCCGAGGACGAACCGGCTTTGGCGAGCGACTTCCCGGCCGCGAGGCAGATGTCGAGGCCGACGGTGTCGGCGAGCTCGGCCGGCCCCATCGGCATGCCGAAAGCCTCCATCGCTGCGTCGAGGGTCTCGGGCTTCACGCCCTCGTCGATGCGCAGGAATGCGCTCTGCAGGTACGGGCCCAGCACGCGGTTCACGAGGAAGCCGGGCGAGTCCTTGACCGGCAGCGGCAGCTTGTCGATGCGGCGCACGAACGCGGCCGCCGCCTTCGCGAGCTCGGGCCGGGTTTCCTGCGAGGACACGACTTCGACCAGTTGCAGCTGCGGCACCGGGTTGAAGAAGTGGATGCCGACCAGCCGCGACGGATTCTGCAGCGCCGTGGCGATGTCGGCGAGCCGCAGGCTCGAGGTGTTCGTGGCGAGCACGGCCTCCGGCTTCGCCATCGACTCGAGCTTCGCGAACAAGGCGCGCTTCGCCTCCAGGTTCTCGAAGATCGCCTCGATGATGACGTCGGCGTGGCGCGCGCCCCCGCCCGTGATATCGGGGATCAGGCGGTCGAGCGCATCGCGCTCGGGGCGCCGGTCGCGCAGGCGCCGCTTGAAGAGCTGCGCCGCGCGCTTCACCGCCGGCGCGATGCGCTCGGGCGCGGTGTCCTGCAGCGTCACGCGCAGGCCGCGCATCGCGCACACCGCGGCGATGTCGCCGCCCATTACGCCCGCGCCGACGATGTGGACGTGCCTCACATCGAGATCCGCCGCTTTGCCCTGCGCCTTGAGGCGCTCCTGGAGGAAGAAGATGCGGATCAGGTTGGCGGTGGTCGGGTGCGCGAAGAGCGACTCCACCGAGCACGACGGGTCGTTCGAGGCGAGGAACGGATTGCCGTCGTACTTGCGCCACAGCTCGAGGATCGCGTAAGGCGCCGGATAGTGCTCGGGGCGAGCTTTCCGGCGCACCTGCTTGCGCGCCATCGAAGCGAATATCCCGCGCTGGGAAAGCAGCAACTTCTGAAGGAAGGGCAAAGGCTTTCTCGGCGGCGCTTCGAGCGTCACCATGCGCGCGGTGTTCTCGAGGATGCGCAGCGGCACCGCCTGGTCGACGAGGCCGATGCGCTTCGCGCGCCGCGCATCGACCGATCTTCCGGTGAGGAGCATGTCGAAGGCGGCGGCCGGGCCGACGAGCTTCGGCAGCCACTGCACGCCGTGCCACGCCGGCACGATGCCGAGCATGACCTCGGGGAAGGCGAAGCGCGTCTTCGGGTCGTCGAGCGCGACCCGGTACTTGCAGGCGAGCGAGAGCTCGAGGCCGCCGCCCATGCAGAAGCCGTTCACCATCGCCGTCGTCGGGAAGGGCAGATCGGCGAGCTGCTGGAAGACGTCCCACCCCAGGCGCACGAACGCCATCGCTTCCTCGGGCGAGCGGAAGCGGATGAACTCCTCGACGTCGGCGCCGGCGACGAAGTTCTCCTTCGCCGAGGTGATCACCAGGCCGCGCGGCGAGGCGGCGTGGATCTCCTTGAGCGCGGCCGAGAGCTGCGACAGCGCTTCCTTCGAGAAGGTGTTCGCCGACTCGCCCTGCTTGTCGAAGGTGAGCCAGGCCAGGCCGTCCGTGTCCTGGTCCCAGTGCCAGTGCCGCACGCTCGCGCGGTCCATCACAAAGCCTCCGCCAGCATGGCGCCGCCCAGCCCCCCGCCGATACAGATCGCGGCCATGCCGCGCTTCTTGCCCGTGCGCTTCAGCGTCTTGAGCAGGTGCAGGACGATGCGCGTGCCCGAGGCGCCGACCGGGTGGCCGAGCGCGATCGCGCCGCCGTCGACGTTCAGCTTGTCCTCATCCAATGAACCGAGGGCCGCGTCGAGCCCGAGCTCCTCGCGGCAGTACTTCTCGTCCTTCCAGGCGGCGAGGCAGCCGAGCACCTGCGCGGCGAAGGCCTCGTTGATCTCCCAGTAGTCGAGGTCGTTCAGCGCGAGGCCGTTGCGCTTCAGGATCGGCGTCGCGGCATGCACCGGACCGAGGCCCATCTGCGCCGGATCGAGCCCCGCCCATTGCGTGTCGACGATGCGGCCGATCGGGCTCAGGCGGTACCTGCGCACCGCCTCCGGGGAGGCGAGGAGGAGCCACGCGGCCCCGTCGGTGATCTGCGAGCTGTTGCCGGGCGTGACATTGCCGTACTTGCGGTCGAAGAAGGGCTTCAGCTTGGCGAGCGACTCCATCGAGGCGTCGGCGCGCACGCCGTCATCCAGCGCATAGACCTTGCCGTTCGCGTCGTAGAGCGCCTCTACCTCGCCGCCGGCCGGCGCGAGCACGCCGGTCTGCTGCGCCTGGGAAACGCGGCGATGGCTCCTGACGGAGAAGAGATCCATCTGCGCGCGCGTGATGCCGAAACGGTGCGCGAGGTTCTCGGCGGTCTGGCCCATCAGCAGCCCGACCATCGGGTCGGTGAGGCCCTTCATGATGCCGATCACCGGCTTCAGCAGGGATGCGACCGGCAGGCGAGCGAACAATGCCGCTCTCTGGGTCCATGTCCTGGAAGAAGCCATGTCGGAAAACCAGAGCACCATCTTGTCGCCGTAGAGGAGCGGCGCGCGCGAAAGGGCGTCGACGCCGCCGGCGAGCACCAGGTCGGCGCGCCCGGCGACGATGTTGGTCATCGCCGAGTCGACCGCCTGCATGCCCGAGGCGCAATTGCGCATCACCGTCCATGCCGGGACCTTCTGGCCGCAGCCCATGCGCAGCGCCGCGACCCGGCCGATGTTCACTTCGTCGACCGAGGGCGCGGCGCAGCCCAGGATCACCTCGTCGAGCTCGGCGGGCTCGAAGGGCTGGCGCATCAGCAGCGCGCGTCCGGCCTGGGTGGCGAGGTCCGCCGCCGAGAAGGGGCCCGGGCGATTCTTCGATTTCAGGAACGGCGTACGCGCGCCGTCGACGACGTAAACGGGAGTCATGCGGCCTTCACCATCCGGGTTTCGCTTTTCTCGACGAGCTCGGCGCGGCCGAAGTCCTGCGGGAAGTCGTCGACGCGGATCACCTGCCTGCGCAGCGCTTCCTTGCGCTGCCATTGCGCGTACTCCTCGGCGCTGATCACGCCGGCCTCGCGCGCTTCCGCGGCGAGATCGTTGCCCGGCGTATGCGCGAACCTGCCCTTCTTCTGGCCTTTGCGCAGCTTGGCGTCGATCGGCTCGCAGGCGATGCAGGCGAGAAAGGCCTGCTCGAGGATGCCGGTGGCATCGTCGCCCTTGGGCACGTACATGCCGGCGGTGAGCCGCTCGCGCGCCGCGCCCGGCTCGAGCACGATCGCGGCGCATTCGCGGTTGCGCGCATCGAGCGGCGGGCGGTAGGGCATGCCGAGCGGGAAGAGCGTCCAGCGCAGCAGCGTGGCGAGGCCCTTCACCGGGAAGTTGGACAGCACCTGGTCGATCGCCTGCTGCGCGCGGTAGAGCGCGTCGCGCACCGACCAGCGCACGAGCGGCAGGTCCTGCTTTTCCCGCTGGTCCTCGTAGTGCTTGAGCGTCGCCGAGACGAGGTAGAGCATCGAGAGCACGTCGCCGAGCCGCCCCGAGATCTTCTCCTTGCGCTTCAGCGCTCCGCCCATCGCCAGCATGGCAACATCCGCCAGGAAGGCGAACGCGGCGGAGAGGCGCGAGACGTGGCGGTAGTAGTGCTTGATCTCGCGAGAGGCGTTTTTCGGGACCGGCGCGAAGGCGGCGCGCGTCAGGCCGTGGACGAAGGCGCGCACGCCGTTCCCGATCACGTGGCCGACGTGCGAGGTGAGCGCGTCGTCGAACTCGCGCGAGGCTTCCGCGCCGCTCATCTCCTTCGCCGCGCGCATCTCGCGCAGCACGTAGGGATGCGCGCGAATCGCGCCCTGGCCGAAGATGATGAGCGTGCGCGTGAGGATGTTCGCGCCTTCCACGGTGATCGCGATCGGCGTCATCTGGTAGCCGCGGCCGATCCAGTTGTTCGGGCCGAGGCAGATGCCCTTGCCGCCGTGGATGTCCATCGCGTCGTTCACGCAGAGGCGCGCGCGCTCGGTCATGTGGTACTTGGCGATCGCCGAGAGCACCGCCGGCTTCTCGCCCAGGTCCACGGCGCCCGCCGTCATGATGCGCGTGGCATCCATCATGTAGGCATGCGCCGCGATGCGGCCGAGCGCTTCCTCTACGCCTTCGAGCTTCCCGATCGGCGTCTTGAACTGGCTCCGTACGCGCGCGTAGGCGCCGGTGAAGCGCGCGAGCGCCTTCGTGCCGCCGACCGACGAGCTCGGCAGCGAGATGGCGCGTCCGGCGGCGAGGCAGCCCATCAGCATCATCCAGCCCTTGCCCGCGTAGTCGCGCCCGCCGATGATCCAGTCGAGCGGCATGAAGACCTCGCTCCCCGAGGTCGGTCCGTTTTGGAACACCGCGTTGAGCGGCATGTGGCGCCGGCCGATGTCGACCCCCGGCGTGTTCGTAGGCACGAGCGCGCAGGTTATGCCGAGATCTTCCTTTTCCCCGAGAAGGTGCTCGGGGTCATACAAGCGAAAAGCCAGGCCGAGCAGGGTCGCGACCGGCCCGAGCGTGATGTAGCGCTTGTCCCAGGTGACGCGCATGCCGAGCGCTTCCTTTCCCTGCCAGGTGCCTTTGCACACCACGCCGTAGTCCGGAATCGCCGCCGCGTCCGAGCCCGCTTCCGGGCTGGTGAGCGCGAAGCAGGGAATCTCATGCCCCTTGGCGAGCCGCGGCAGGTAGTAGTCCTTCTGCTCCTCGGTGCCGTAGTGCAGCAGAAGCTCCGCCGGACCGAGCGAATTCGGCACCATCACCGAGATCGCCGCCGCGGAAGAGCGCGTGGAGAGCTTCATGACCACGGCGGAATGCGCGAGCGCCGAGAAGCCGAGGCCGCCGTACTTCCTGGGAATGATCATTCCCAGGAAACCCTGGTCCTTGATGAACTGCCAGACGTGCGGCGGCAGGTCCTGCAGCTCGTGCGTGATCTGCCAGTCGTCGCACATCGCGCAGAGCTCCTCCACCGGGCCGTCGAGGAAGGCCTGCTCCTCGGCGGAGAGCCGCGGCGCGGGCACCGCGAGCAGCTTGTCCCAGTCGGGACGGCCGGAGAAGAGATCCGCATCCCACCATACCGTGCCGGCATCGATCGCTTCCTTCTCCGTCTGCGACATGTCGGGAAGGATGCGGCGATAGACGGCGAGCACGCGGTCGGTGAGCAGCCGCCGGCGCAGCCAGGGCACAGTGAGCACCGCCGCAGCGAGCACGAAGATGGCGGCGATCGTTCCGACGATGAACCAGGCGGTCATGGCGATGTCCTCTAGGCGGCCTTGCGGATGGAGTTCTTCAGCGGCGCGTTCAGCCCGGCGTGGAGGAAGGCGGTGAGGCGCTCCTCGAGGAGGGCCGCGTCGTAGCGGTCCTCGGGCTTGCAGCCGGCGATGAGCTGCACGGTGTCGGTCGCGGCGAGCGTGTAGGCGAGCGTGCCGAACATGAAGTGCATGCGCCAGACCAGCTCGTCGCGCGGCATCTGTGGCAGCGCGCACTCGAGCGCCGCCTTGAACCGGTCCATCACCGGCGCGTAGGTCTGGCCGATGAGCTGGCGAATCGACTTCGTCGGCTCGGTATAGGCGCGGCCGAGCAGGCGGATGAAGTTGCGCCCGCCGCCCTTCGCGTCCTGCACGAGCTCGAGCGTCGGCGAGATGAACGCGCGGATGATCGCCTCCGGCGAGGAGGGGCGCGACTCGGCCTCGACCTTGTCGAGCCCGGCGAGGCGCGCCTGGTTCATCGGGTCGAGCCGCCGCCGGAACACCGCTTCGATGAGCGCGTGCTTCGAGCCGAAGTGGTAGTTCACGGCGGCGAGATTCACGCCGGCCTTGCCGGTCAGCAGGCGCATCGAGGTGGCCTCGAAGCCGTGCTGCATGAAGAGCTCCTCCGCAGCGTCGAGGATGCGGGTGCGGGTCTCGTGCTGGGGTTTCACGGCGCGCAGCGACATGAGAAAATGACTTTCAAACGAACGTTTGAATGCTAGTCCGTGCTTACCGTACCCGTCAAGCCATGAGCGGCGGCGATTACCTCGAGCTGGTGCTGATCTCGATGGGTTGGCTCTTCTTCCTCGCCGGACTGGCGCTCGGACTGCGACTGCTACCGGGGATCGTCGGCTCGGTGACCGTGTTCTTCACGCTGCCGCTGCTCGCGCGCCACGGCATCGACGTGCCCTGGCCGTGGCTGTGGATCCTCCTCCCGTTCGCCATCGATCCGCTGCTCGGGCGGCTGCGCACTAAAATGCGCGCCTCCCGGAATGGCTCATAACTCCGCTCCTGCCCGCCTGAAGGGCGGCGAATGGCGCGTGCTCGGCACGCTGCTGCCGTACGTGCTCGAGTACAAGTGGCGGGTCGCGTTCGCGCTCGTCTGCCTGATCGGCGCCAAGCTCGCCAACGTCGGCGTGCCGCTGGTCATGAAGCGGGTGGTCGACAGCCTCGATGCGCGCACCGCGATCCTCGCCGTGCCGGTGGCGCTCCTCGCCACCTACGGGATCCTGCGCTTCTCGGCGACGATGTTCGCCGAGCTGCGCGACGTGATCTTCGTGCCGGTGACGCAGCGCGCGATCCGCCGCGTCGCGCTCGGCGTGTTCCGCCACCTGCACGGCTTGAGCCTGCGCTTTCACCTCGAGCGCCAGACCGGCGGCATGACGCGGGACATCGAGCGCGGCACGCGCGGCATCTCGGTGCTGCTCTCGTACGTGATCTTCTCCATCCTGCCGGTGATCCTCGAGTTCTCGCTCGTTGCCGCGGTGCTGCTCGCCAAGTTCGACTGGCGCTTCGCCGCGGTGACCTTCGGCGCGGTGTTCGTCTACATCGGCTTCACCTTCGCGGTGACCGAGTGGCGCATGGAGATCCGCCGCCGCGCCAACGAGCTTGACTCGCGCGCGAGCACCCGTGCGATCGACTCGCTGCTCAACTACGAGACAGTGAAGTACTTCGGCAACGAGGAGTTCGAGGCGCGCCGCTACGACGAGAACCTGAGGAGCTACGAGGCCGCGGCGGTGAAGAACGAGGCCTCGCTCGGCGCGCTCAACATCGGGCAGAGCTTCATCATCGCCGCCGCGGTGACCGCGCTCATGCTGCTCGCCGCGCAGGGCGTCGCGGCGCGCGCCTTCACGCTCGGCGACCTGGTGCTGGTGAACGGCCTGCTGATCCAGCTCTATATCCCGCTCAACTTCCTCGGCATGGTGTACCGCGAGATCAAGCAGTCGCTGCTCGACATGGACCGCATGTTCCGCCTGCTCGGCGCGAACCGCGAGATCGACGACCGACCCGACGCGCGCGCGCTGCCGCCCGGGCCCGCCACGGTCGAGTTCGTGCAGGTCGACTTCTCCTACGAGCCGGCGCGGCAGATCCTCTTCGACGTGAGCTTCACGATTCCCGCCGGCCATCGCGTCGCGGTCGTCGGGCATTCCGGCTCGGGGAAATCGACGCTCGCGCGGCTGCTCTACAGGTTCTACGACGTCTCGAGCGGCGGCATTCGCGTGAACGACGTGGACGTGAGAGACCTGCAGCAGGCGAGCCTGCGCGGCGCGATCGGCATCGTCCCGCAGGACACCGTGCTCTTCAACGACACGATCCTCTACAACATCCGCTATGGACGGCCCGAGGCGAGCGACGAGGAGGTGCGCGAGGCGGCGCGCGCGGCGCACATCGACCAGTTCATCGAGTCGCTGCCGCAGAAGTACGAGACGATGGTCGGCGAGCGCGGGCTCAAGCTCTCCGGCGGGGAAAAACAGCGCGTCGCCATAGCGCGCGCGTTGCTTAAAAATCCGCGCATCCTGATCTTCGACGAGGCGACCTCGGCGCTCGACTCGCGCGCCGAGAAGGCGATCCAGGCGGAGCTCGAGCGCATATCTCAAGGTCGGACGACGCTTGTCATTGCGCACCGACTGTCCACCGTGATGGACGCCGACCAGATTCTGGTGCTCTCCGAAGGCCGTATCCTGGAGCGCGGCACCCACCAGCAACTCCTTGAGCTGAAAGGTGAATACGCGAGGATGTGGGCGCTGCAGCAAGAGCAGGCGGAAGCCGCGGCGGTCCTTGAGCGAGCGGCTACTCACTAAGCGCCCTGTAGCCGTTGCCCGACACGGAATGTATTCACGGAGTTTCACAGGAATTAATGCCTAATAACTGATTTCGTTTGCGTTTTTTTAGGGCGTAGGGCAGACTGCGATGACCATGCTCCAAAGAGGGCATGGCCAATACGCAACGAATAACCGGCTGTCCAGACAAGACTTCGCGCCATGCAACGCAAACTTCACCCTCTCGAGGGAATCGTCGCAGTCTTCGCGTTGTTTTTCGTTCTCGCCCTCAGCATCGGCTTCGCGCAGGCGGGCGAAGCCAAGACCCATAAAGCGGTTTTCCTCCGATCTTCTTCGGCGCTCGTGCTCGATGCCGACACCGGAGAAGTGGTGGTCGACAAGAATTCCGACGAGGTGACGCCGATCGCGTCGATCACCAAGCTGATGACCGCGATGGTGATCCTCGATCGCCATCTCGACCTCGAGCAGCGCATCGTCATCTCGCGCGAGGACCGCGACTCGCTGAAAGGCACGCGCTCGCGGCTGCGCCCGGGCAATGTCCTCACGCGCGGCGAGTTGCTGCTGCTCGCGCTGATGGCTTCCGAGAACCGCGCCGCCGCCGCGCTCGGGCGCACTTATCCGGGCGGGCTCGAGCCCTTCGCCGCCGCGATGAACGCCAAGGCCGCCTCGCTCGGCATGAACGACAGCCGCTTCGTCGACCCGACCGGGCTTTCGCCGTACAACGTCTCGAGCGCGCGCGACCTCGCGAAGCTGGTGCGCGCCGCGCACGACTACTCCGTGATTCGCGATTTCTCGACGCGCGCGCGCGCCACCGTGCGCGTTTCCGAGCGCGGCCGTCCGCTCACCTACGTCAACACCAACAGCCTCGTGCGCGCGCACCGCTGGGACGTCGGCCTCTCGAAGACGGGCTACATCAGCGAGGCCGGCCGCTGCCTGGTCATGCGAGTGCGCCTCGCCTCCCGCGACCTCATCGTGGTACTACTCGACTCGTGGGGACGCTATTCCAGGATCGGCGACGCGAACCGGATCAAGCGCTGGGTCGAGACGCACGCCGCGGCGGGGCAGTCGAGCTAGCCGAGCCGCAGTTCGCGCGGGACGTCCTCGAAGGCCTCTCCCGCCCCCGCAAGTCGCTTCCTCCGAAGTACTTCTACGACGCCGCCGGCAGCCGGCTCTTCGAGCGCATCTGCCGCCTGCGCGAGTACTACCCTACGCGCACGGAGCTCGCCATTACCCGGCGCTGCCAGCGGCAGATCGCCCGCTTCGCCGGAAAGGGGACGACGCTCCTCGAGTACGGTAGCGGCGAGGGCGTGAAAACGCGCCTGCTTCTCGAAGCGCTGCGCCCCAAGCTCTACATGCCGGTCGACATCTCGGAGGATGCGCTTCGGCGCGCGGTGGCGCGCCTCGCGCGACAGTTCCCGCGCCTGCGCATCGTAGCGGTGCGCGGCGATTTTTCCCGCCCGCTCGAGCTGCCGCCGCTCGCCGAGCGCGGCCGCCGCGTCGTCTACTTTCCCGGCTCGACCATCGGCAACCTCACCCCGGACGAGGCGCACGCCTTCCTGCGCATGTCGCGCGCGCAGGTGGGGCCGCGCGGCGCGATGATCGTCGGCGTCGATCTGAAGAAGGACGCCAACGTCCTGCACGCCGCCTACAACGACGCCAAGGGCGTGACGGCGGCCTTCAACCTCAACATCCTGACGCGCATCAATCGCGAGCTCGGCGGCGACTTCGACCTCCGCCGCTTCGTTCACTACGCGTTCTACGAGCCCAGCGCCGGGCGCATCGAGATGCACCTCGTCTCGACCGAGCAGCAGGCGGTGACGATCGGGCGGCACCGCTTCGCCTTCGAGCGCGGCGAGTCGATCCACACCGAGAACTCCTACAAGTATTCGGTCGCCGAGTTCCAGGCGCTCGCCGAGCGCGCCGGCTTCCGCGGCGCGAAAGTCTGGACCGACCCGCGCGGCTGGTTCTCCGTGCACGGCCTGCTCGCGACTTGAAAATCGGGGTCAGGCACCGATTTCGAGATAAGCACCCAACACATCGCGGAAGGCCGAGGAAATCGGTGCCTGACCCCGATTTTCATCGATCAGGGTGCTTTGCCACCGATCGCAGCGCTGATCCGCGCCGCCATTTCCTTCACCAGCGGACCCCACTGCGGCTTCATCCGCTCCGCGGGGGTCGAGATCGAGAGCGCGGCGACGAGCCGGCCGGCGTCGTCGCGGATGCCGGCGGCGACGCAGCGCACGCCGATCTCCGCCTCCTCGTTGTCGATCGCCCAACCCTCGCTACGGACGCGCTCGAGCTCGCGCTCGAGCTGGGCGAGGCTCGTCACGCTGTTCTTGGTATGCGGTGCGAGGCCGGTGCGCTTCGCATACTCGCGCAGCCGCACGGCGCCCTCCTCGAGCAGGAAGAGCTTGCCCGCGGCCGTGGTATGCAGCGAGGCGCGCGCGCCGATCACGTGCACGACGCGCATCGCCGAGCGACCCGACGAGGTGCGCTCGACATAGACGATCTCGTCGTCGTGGCGCACCGAGAGGTTCACGGTCTCGCCGGTCTGCGCATGCAGCTCGCGCATGAGCGGCAGGGCGAGCTCGCGCACGCTGATGCGCGACTTCACCAGGTTGCCGAGCTCGAGCAGACGCATGCCCAGGCGGTAGCTTCCCGGCTCGACGCGGTCGACGATCCGGTCCGCCGACATCGAGGAAAGGATCCGGTGCGCGGTCGAGGGATGGAGCCCGGTGTACTGCGCGATCTGCTTGAGGGGGAGGGGCTCCGGATGCTGCGACAGGACGTCGAGCAGCTTCATCATCCGCTCGATCACCTGGATCGGGTTCTTCGCCGCCTCCCTGGCGGACGCGGGTTCCTTGGTCGTGGCGCGATGCATGGCCATTGCGCATTGTAAAATGCGCCGCCGTGGCTGCGGTTACGAATTGATGGTGACGGTCACCTGCATCGAGGACCTGCGCGAGATGGCGAAGAAGCGCGTCGCGCGCGCGATCTTCGAGTATGTCGATCGCGGCTCCTATGACGAGCGCACGCTGCGAGCGAACCGCGCCGACCTGGAGGCGATCGCGCTGCGCCAGCGCGTCGCCATCGACGTCGACGGCCGCTCGACGAGAACCACGATGCTCGGCCGGGAAGTCGCGATCCCGGCCGCGCTCGCGCCGATTGGCCTGCTCGGACTCAACTGGGCGAACGGCGAGGTGCTCGCGGCGCGCGCCGCGCAGCGCTTCGGCATCCCCTTCACGCTCTCGACCATGTCGATCTGCTCGATCGAGGACGTCGCGCAGGCGACCGAGCAGCCTTTCTGGTTCCAGCTCTATGTGATGCGCGACCGCGGCTTCGCCGCCTCGCTCATCGAGCGCGCCAAGGCGGCGCGCTGCTCGGCGCTGGTGCTCACCCTCGACCTGCAGATCCAGGGGCAGCGCCATCGCGACCTGAAGAACGGCCTCGCGGTACCGCCGCGCCTCACCTGGAGGACGGCCTGGGACATCGCGCGCCGGCCGGGCTGGGCGCTCAACGTCCTCGGCAGCAAGCGCAAGACTTTCGGCAACCTGGACGGCCGCATCCCCCACGCAAAGAGCGTGATGTCATTGTCGGAGTGGGTGGCGGGCCAGTTCGACCCGACGCTCTCCTGGAAGGACGTCGAGTGGGTGAAGCGCCAGTGGGGCGGGCCGCTCGTCCTGAAAGGCATCCTCGACGTCGAGGACGCGAAGATCGCCGCCGGCCTCGGGGCCGATGCGATCGTCGTCTCCAACCACGGCGGCCGGCAGCTCGACGGCGCGCTGTCGTCGATCCGCGCGCTGCCGGAGATCGCGCAGGCGGTCGGGGATCGCCTCGAGGTCTGGCTCGACGGCGGCGTGCGCAGCGGCCAAAGCCTGCTCAAGGCGCTCGCGCTCGGCGCCCGCGCGGTGCTCCTCGGTCGCGCCTTCGTCTACGGCCTGGGCGCGATGGGCGAGGCGGGCGTGACGCGCGCGCTGGAGGTGATTCGCAAGGAGCTCGACGTCACCATGGCGCTCACCGGCATCCGCGACGTCAGCCAGGCTTCGCCCGCGCTTCTGCGCGGCGTTTGAAGCGCAGCGGATCCAGCGCTTTCAGCAGCGCGCCTTCCACGGGCAGCGGCTCGCCCTCGAGCTCGGCGGCGATGATCTCGGCCGCGAGCGCCGCCCAGACCAGTCCGCGGGAGCCGTAGGCGAAGGCGCCGTACACGCCCTGCGAGAGGCGCCCGACGACGGGCAGACGGTCGGGCGTCACCGAGCGGAAGGCGACGCGGCCGTCGAGCTTGCCCGCGCGCGCGCCGAGCGGAAGGATGTTGGCGAGCCGCGCGAGATTGCCCGCGTGGCTTTCCTCGCGCAGGCTGCGCTCCTCATCGCCGATGTCGTAGCTCGCGCCGACGACGCACACGCCGTCGACGGCCGGCAGCACCATGCCGCCGCGCAGCACCACGACATGCGGGGCTTCGAGCGCGTCCTCGGGCAGATAGGTGAGCTGACCGCGCACGCGGCGCAGGCGCAGGTGCGGCACCGGCGCGAGCTTCGGCGCTTCGGCGGAGTTGGCGAGGATCACGACGGGGGCGTGCGGAAGCTCTCTCAGCTCCTTTCCCATGCAGCACTTCAGGCGGGCGCCGCAAGCGTCGAGCTGCGCGCGCACGAGCGTCGGCGGCCGTATCCATCCGGCACGCGGAAACCAGACGCCTCCCGCGGCGAGCGGCACGCCCGCGTGCCGTGTCGCCTCTTCTCCGCTGACGAGCTGTGCATAGTCCTCGGGAAGACCCGCGGCCGCCTGCTCCTGCGAGCCCGCCTCCTTTTCGTTGCGCGCGAGCTGCAGGACGCCGCACGGGTCCCAGCGCACGCCCGCGAGCCTTTTCCACTGCGCGAGCGAATAGAGGAAGGCGGCGCGCGTGAGCCGCGCAAAGACGCTGTCGTCGGGCGTGACGATCGGATGAAACGTCCCCGCCAGGTTGCCCGAGGCTTCCTGCGCCGGCTCGGCGTGGCGCTCGTAGAGCTCGACCTCCCAGCCGCGCGCGCAGAGCCGCTCGCACACCGCCGCGCCGGCAAGTCCCGCGCCGACGACTGCGGCGCGCCTTTCCGGCGAAAACGTGGTCTGTCCCTGTTTTGGATTTTGGTTGTGGGCGACCAGCATTTCCCGTTTCGCCGCGAAGCCGGCGCGCTTCTCCACGGCGAAGCCGCTCGCCGCGAGCGCCTCGCGCACCGGCGCCGCGACGCTCCAGGTGGCGGCCGTCGCGCCCGGCGCGGCGAGGCGCGAGATCGAGCGCATCGCCTGGTGGGTCCACATCTGCGGGTTCTTGGCCGGGGCGAAGCCGTCGAGGTAGATCGCGTCGGCGGCGAGGCGCAGCTCGCGCAGGATCGCGATGTCGGCGAAGAAGAGCGTGAGCACGACCGCGCCCGGGGAATCCGCGAACTCGAGCCGGTGCGCTCCGGAGACGAGCGGCGGCCACGCGGCGTGCAGCGCCGCGGCCTCGCGCGCGAGGTCGGGATGGCGCTCGTGGATCGCGCGCAGGTCCGCGAGCGAGAAGGGATGTTTCTCGACCGAGACGAAATGCAGCCGCTCGCAGCGCTGCGAATCCTCGCGCCAGGTGCGCCAGGTCGCGAGGAAATTCAACCCCGTGCCGAATCCCGTCTCGAGGATTACGAAACGGCGCCGGCCGCGCCAGCGCTCGGGCAGGCCGTTGCCGGCAAGGAACACGTGTCGGGCCTGCTCGGGCCCGCCGGCGGCGCTATGGTAGAGGTCGCCGAAGGCCGCGGAATAGGGCGTCTCGTCCCGGAAATCGAGCCTGGCGGGCGTCACGCGGCCGCTCATGCGGATATTTTGAGGGAGATCAAGTCGCCGGCGTGCCCTCCGGGGTAGGGTGCCTCTATGGAATATCCGCTTCTCCAGTCGATCGCCTTCTTCGGCGTGGCGGCGCTCGGGCTCGGCATCCTCGCCTTCGCCGCGGTCGCCCTGTGGCGGGAGATGATCGACGAGCGTCCGCTGCTTCTCGCCCAGCTGCTCGCTCGCGAGCACGTCGAGATGTCGCCGCACGTCAGCGGCGTGGGCGCGCGCCAGTTCGCGCTCGCGGCGCGTCGGTGCATGCACTGCGCCGCGCGCGAGCGCTGCGAGGATTGGCTCGCGCAGGACCGACGCAGCGGCTACGAGGCGTTCTGCCCGAACACCGGGTACATCGCGCGGCTCAAGGGCTGAGCGCGAAACGTCGCTGAAGTATGATTGGCGGCTCTTCCAGGAGCCCGCCGATGAACAAGCCTGCCGATCTTCCTTCCCGAGCCGAGCGCGTCGAGACGGTGCCCGCCTGGGTGAACGGCGCGCGCGTCGTCGCCGGCGGCCGTGTCGGCGACGTCTACAACCCCGCCACCGGGCAGGTCACGAAGCGCGTGGCGTTCGCCGATGCCGGCACGATCGACGCTGCGGTGAAGGCTGCGAGCGCGGCCTTCCCCGCCTGGCGCGACACCCCGCCGCTGCGGCGCGCGCGCGTGATGCAGGAGTTCCTCAACCTCCTGCGCAAGCACCAGAAGGAGCTCGCCGCGATCGTCACCGCCGAGCACGGCAAGACCCTGCCCGACGCGATGGGATCGGTGCAGCGCGGCATGGAAGTGGTCGAGTTCGCCTGCGGCATCCCGCAGCTCCTGAAGGGCGAGCATTCCGAGAACGTCGGCACGCAGGTCGACGCGCACAACCTGCGCCAGCCCGTCGGAGTGTGCGCCGGCATTACGCCGTTCAACTTTCCGGTGATGGTGCCGCTGTGGATGTTTCCGATGGCGATTGCCTGCGGCAACACCTTCATCCTCAAGCCCTCGGAGAAGGTGCCCTCGGCCGCGGTGCGCATGGCCGAGCTCTTCAAGGAAGCGGGCCTGCCCGACGGCGTGCTGAACGTCGTGCACGGCGACAAGAGCGCGGTCGACGCCCTTCTCCACCATCCCGGGATCGCGGCGATCTCCTTCGTCGGCTCCACGCCGATCGCGAAATACATCTACGAGACGGCGGCGAAGCACGGCAAGCGCGTGCAGGCGCTCGGCGGCGCGAAGAACCACGCCGTCGTGCTTCCCGACGCCGACCTCGAGTTCGCCGCCGATGCGTTGATCGGCGCCGCGTACGGCTCGGCGGGCGAGCGCTGCATGGCGATCTCGGCCGTCGTCGCGGTCGGCGCCGCGGGCGATCCGCTGGTCAAGCTGCTGGAGAAGAAGGCGAAAGCGATCAAGGTCGGGCCGGGCGATGCGCCCGGCGTGGACATGGGGCCGCTCGTCACCGGCGAGCATCGGGCAAAGGTCGCTTCTTACATCGAAGCGGGCCGCAAGGAAGGCGCGAAGGTGGTGCTCGACGGCAGCCAGGCGCCGGTGAAGGAAGGCTTCTTCCTCGGCACGACGCTCTTCGATCGAGTCACGCCGGAGATGAAGATCTACCAGGACGAGATCTTCGGCCCGGTGCTGGTGGTGCTGCGCGCGGAGACGCTGGAGGAGGCGATTCGCCTGGTGAACGCCAACCCTTATGCGAACGGCACCGCGATCTTCACGGAGTCCGGCGGCGCGGCGCGGCGCTTCGCGAACGAGATCCAGGTCGGCATGGTCGGCATCAACGTGCCGATTCCGGTGCCGGTCGCGTTCTATTCGTTCGGCGGCTGGAAGAGCTCGCTCTTCGGCGACCTGCACGTGCACGGCGTCGAAGGCGTGAAGTTTTATACGCGCACGAAAGTGATCACCACGCGCTGGCCGCACCAGGACACGCCGAAGGCCGGCGGCTTCAGCATGCCGACGCTCGGCTAGCCCGCGAAGCGCGACTCGGGAATTCCCTGCACGCCAGGGTGAGCGGCGAACACTCCGGCGCCGTCCGCGGTGGTGATGTAGAGCGTATCGAGCCGCGCGCCGCCGAAGCAGCAGCAGGTGGGATTCTTCGCCGGCACTTCGATCACGCGATCGATTTTGCCCGCCGGCGTGTAGCGCACGATGCGGCTCGCCGCCCACTCGGCGTTCCACAGGCAACCGTCCGTGTCGACGCACGAGCCGTCGGGGTAGCCGGGATACGGCGCGGCGAAGAGCCGCTCGTTAGACGGCTCGCCCGACTCCGGGTCGTAGTCGAACGTCCAGATCTTGCGCCGCGGGCTGTCGGCGAGATACATCGTGCGCCCGTCCGGGCTGAAGGCGAGGCTGTTCGGCACTCGCATCGAGGAGCGGAAAAGCTTTGCCGCCCCATTGCGCTCAATGCGGTAGAGCGCGCCTTCCGGCGGGTAGTCCGGATCGCGCAGCGTGCCCACCCAGAAGCGGCCGACGCGATCGCAGCGACCATCGTTGAAGCGCAGCCCTTCGGCATGCTCGGGCGGCCGTGCCAATAGCTCGGGCTCGCCTTTTTCCAGCAAGTGAATCCCGCCTGCGAGCGCGACGAGCAGTCCGTCGCTCGCGCGGAGCGCGATGCTGCCGACGCTTTGCGGCATGGCCAACGTGACGACGCTCGTCCCATCGTATTTGCGCACGGCGCGGCCATGGATGTCGACCCACCACAGCACGCGTGCGCGCTCGTCCCAGATCGGGCATTCGCCGAGCCGATCCCCGCTGTCGATCGCCTGCTCCGCCTTCATTGGCCCAAAATAGCACGATGAAGCTCGCGCGCTGGTCGCTGCATTTCTACGAGCTCCCCTATGAGCGCGAGGTGGTGTGGTCGAACGCGCGCGAGCGCTCGGGCCTCTTCGCGCTGCTCCGGCTCGAATCCGACAACGGCGCGAGCGGTATCGCCGAGGGCACGATCAAGAGCACATGGTCCGGCGTCTCGCCCCGTTCCTTGCAGGCTGCTCTGCAGGAGGTCGTCCTCCCGTTCGTAGAGAAGGTGGATTTGTCGGATGAAGCGGCGCTCTGCGCGGCGCTCGCGCGCATACCGGAGAACCGGCTCGCGAAAGGCATGGTATCGACCGCGGGCTGGACCATGCGTGCCGCCGCCGCGGGCAAGCCGCTTTGGCAGCTCCTCGGTGCAAGCAGCGAGGCCGAGGTCTGCTGGACCGTGACTCGGCGCTCGCCGACGCTGATGGCCGAAGAATCGGCCGAGTATTGCCGGCGCTACGGCTTTCGCACGCTCAAGGTGAAGGGCGGGCAGGGCATCGAGACCGACCTTCAGGCGCTGAAGGAGATCCGCGCGGCCGTCGGCGCCGACGTCGCGCTGTACGTGGATGCGAACGGCGCGTATTCGCGCGAGCAGGCGCTCGACTACGTGCAGCGCATTGCGGCCGCGGGCGCGATCGTGGCCGAGGATCCCAGCCCTCTCGCGCCCGACGCGAAGTTCGAGGCGCTGCAGCGCGCCGCCGGCATCCCGATCCTGGTCGATAGCGCGTGTACCTCGCTGCGCGAGGCGATGCTCTTCCTCGAGCGCGGCGCGCAGGCGATCTCGCTCAAGCCCGGGCGCGTCGGCCTCGGCGAATGCCTGGCGATCCGAAAGGCGTTCGGCAGCGGCAAGACTGCCGTCGGCATCTATGCCGAAAGCGCGCTCGGCACGCTCATCAATCTGCAGCTACCCGCGCCGTTGCCCGCCGAGCAGACCTTCTTCCTCATGCTGCGCTCGCAGGTCACCGCCGCCGTGCCGCAGATCCGCGACGGCCGCATTCGCCTTCCCGAGACGCCCGACCTCGCGCAACTCGTCGACTGGAAAGCGCTGCAGGAAAGCAAACCCTAAATCGGGGTCAGGCACCGATTTTCGGTCAACCGGTGTGCCGCGGGTTCGTTGTCTGGGATATGCCCCGTCAACCGCGCCTCGTTTCGCCCGGTGTCCCTGTTCATATCGTCCAGCGCGGCAACGACCGGATGAAGTGCTTCCGCGAAGACAACGATTTTTTCCTCTACCTCACGCACTTGCGCGTATTGCTCGAGAAGTTTGCGTGCGCGCTGCACGCCTATTGCCTCATGTCCAACCACGTGCACCTCCTGTTGACGCCGGCGACGCCGCACGGGTGCGCCGGATTGATGAGGGAGCTCTCGCAACGTCATGCCTGGTACTTCAATCGCAAATACCAGCGCACCGGAACGCTGTGGGAGGGCCGCTTCCGCTCCTGCCTAGTGGAGTCGAGCCGCTACGTGCTCGCTTGCTATCGCTATATCGAGCTCAATCCTGTGCGCGCCGGGCTCGTCGACCGCCCGGCGCTTTACCCGTGGTCGAGCCACGGTGCAAACATCGGGCTGCGCGAAGACGGTTTGGTGACACCCCACCCGGAATACATCGCGCTCG
>DASUFD010000086.1:0-5594 GCA_036274735.1 Burkholderiales bacterium | reverse complement strand
GGCCGGCGTGTCGCGCTCGTAGTGCGCGAACTGCGGCTGCGCTGCGCCATTTCGCGAATGGCTTTCTCATGGCTTCTCCTCCTGGCGCTTTAATCCGCGATCCATGCGGTCTGTTTCTCAATTCATTTCCGGATTTCATGAATCGCGAAAACGCGCGTCCCCATAATCGGCGCGAGTCTTTCAAGGGGAGGACCGAATGGAGTCAAGGAGACTGCTCGCGCCAGCGGTGGCCGGCGCATTGGTCGCCGGCCGTCCAGGCGCACGTCATCGCAGCCGTCCGGCGTCAATCATGACCACCACAACGCGTGCCAACTCGTTCCTGATGCCGCGTGCCGGCCGCAGCGATCAGTACACCTAGGGAGATCCATGAAAGCGAAATCCGTTGCCCCAACCGTTGCCGGCCTCGCGCTGGCGGTCGCCCTCGCCTGGGCGCCCGCCTCCGACGCCCGCGTGACGAAGATCATCGTCGACCGTCCGGCGACGCCGCTCGCCGGCGATGCGAGCTACGAGACGATCACCGGCCGCGCCTTCGGCGAGCTCGACCCGAACGACCCGCACAACGCGCTCATCACCGACATCGAGATCGCGCCGCGCAACGCGAACGGCAACGTCGAGTACATCGCCTCGTTCTTCATCGTGAAGCCCGTCGACATGTCGAAGGCGAGCGGCTTGATGTGGCACGACGTGCCGAACCGCGGCGGCCGCATCACCATCACGAGCGACCTGCGCGCGCAAGGCGACATCGGCCTCTCGAGCGGCTGGCAAGGCGATAACGCCGGCACTCCGAACGCCCGGGCGACGCTGGTTCCCGCGAACGCGTCGTCGCCGACGCCGGTGACGCCGAGCTCGAACGAGTGGGTCAAGACCCCCGTGCTCGAGGGCACCACCGGCAAGATCCTCGGCCGCATCATCAACCGCAGCGGCATGAACGCAGCGCCGCTCAACGTGATGGGGAACCCGATCCCCTACTTCCCGCGCGACCCGAACGACAACTCGGACGCGACGATGACGATCCACACCAAGGAAACGGTGAACGGCATCATCACCGAAGGCGGAACCGTCCCGAACAGCGACTGGAAGTTCTGCGGCGGCGGCACCTTCGCCGCACCGCTGGCGGTGACGGCGCTGCCGGTGCAGGTCTGCCTGAAGAACGGCTTCGACCCGGCCAAGCTCTACCAGATCGTCTACACCGCGAAGAACCCCTACGTGCTCGGCGCCGGCACCGCGGCGTTCCGCGATGTCGGCTCGTTCTTCCGCTATGCGTCGGCGGCCGAGGGGAACCCGCTCGCCGGCAAGGTGCAGTGGGAGATCATTCGCGGCTCTTCCCAATCCGGCAACTTCACGCGCCACCTCATCTTCCTCGGGATGAACGAGGACGAGGCGGGGCGCATCGTGCACGAGGGCGCATGGCCGCTGATCGCCGGGCGCCGCGTCGCCAACGACTCGCGCTGGGGACAGCCCGACGGCGTGCTCGAGCTCTACCAGATGGGCAGCGAGGGCCCGCAGTGGTGGCACACCTTCCCCGACCGCGCGCGGGACCTGCGCCCGGGCGGCATCCTCGACCGCTGCAGCCTCACGCAAACCTGTCCAAAGATCATCGAGACCTTCGGCGGCGCCGAGGTGTTCGCGCTGAAGATGACGCCGTCCTGGGTCGGCACCGATCCCAAGAACGACATCCCGCTGCCCGACAACGTGCGGCGCTATTACCTGCCGAGCTCGACCCACGGCGGCGGCAACGGCGCGACCACACAGGAGCCGGCGGCGCCGAACGTCAACTGCCCGGGCAACAACTGGGGGCGCGGCACCCTGCGCGCGAACCCCGTGCCCGCGACCGCGCTGGTGAACCGAATGCGCGTCGCGCTGCGCGACTGGGTGATGAAAGGCGTCGAGCCGCCATCGAGCAGGTGGCCGCTCATGGGCGGCGCGAAGAACGAGCGCACGCTCGTCGAGGCGAACAAGGCGGCGATGGGCTTCCCGAGCGGCATCCCGGGCATTCCGGACTCGATCTTCCTGCCCGAGAACTTCGCCTTCCCGATCTTCGACTACGACTGGGGCCCGGAGTACGACCACTACAACGCGACCGGCAACCCGACCAACATTCCGCCGACGATCAACGGCGTCGTGAAGATCATGGTTCCCAGGGTCGACGCCGACGGCAACGAGCTCGGCGGCGTGCCCACCGTGCAGGTGATGGCGCCCCTCGGCACCTATCTCGGCTGGAACATCACGGCCGGCCCGGGCGACGCGACCTACGACGGGCGGCCGTTCCACGCGGGGCAGGTGTGCAACTACGTCGGCGGGATGGTGCCGTTCGCGACGACGGACAGCGCGAAGGCGGCGGGCGATCCTCGGCCGTCGCTGCAGAAGCGCTACGGCGACCATGCCGGCTACGTCGCGGCGGTGAGAAAGGCCGCCGATACCGCGGCGTGCCAGGGCTACCTGCTCGCCGGCACGCAGGCGGCCAGCATGGGCGCGAAGTGCACGACGAGCATTCCGGCCGGCTTCCCGGACGACTGGGCAGCGCTCGTGCAGCAGGCGAGAGACAGCGATGTGCTCTGCGCGGCGGTGGTGAATGGCAAATGCACCGACCCGGCGCCCTGACGCGCGCTTCGACTTATTGAGGAATCGCCGCTGCCGCCGCGCGCCCCTCCTATAGAAGGTCTGCCGTTCTAGCGCACGGCAGCTGCGAATGAGCGCTCCCCGCGCTCGCCCTCAGCCCTCGGGCGGCCTTCCGGCCGCCCGATTTTTTTCCTGCAGGATGTGGCCTGCGACCGCCGCCGATGCGCCGGCGGCATCGGTCGCGAGCACTTCGCCGGCCACCTCGCGCAGGAGCGCGAGCGCCTGCTGCGCGAGCGGCGTGGTGGGGCGCTGCGCCGAGACGACGAGTGCGATCTGGATGAGCAGCCTCGGCCGCACCACCGGACGGGCGACGAGATCCTGCTGTGCGGGGTACGAGCGCAGCGACGTGGGGGGCAGAAGGGTGTAGCCGTAACCTTCGCGCACGGCGTCGAGCGCCGAGGCGACGCTGTCCAGCTCGAGCGCGATCGTCGGCTTCAGCCCGACGTGGCCGAGCTGCATTTCGACCAGCATGCGGTTGGCATTCGGCCGGCTCGGCAGGATCAGCGGATAGCGCGGCAGATCCTTCAGCGCGATCGTCCTCGCGCGCAGGCGCGCCTCGCGACGCGCGACCAGGAGCATCGTCTCCTCGAGCAGGGGAACGATCTCGAGCGCGGGCGAAGGCGGCGGGGCGAAGGCCAGGCCGATATCGGCGCGGCCCGTACTCACCCACTCGATCACGTACGTCGACAGGCCTTCCATAAGGCCGAGCGTGGCGCCCGGGAAGTGCGTCCGAAAACGCTTCAGCCATGGCACGGTGAGCAGACGCGTGATGGTCGGCGGCAGCGCGATGACAACGCGCCCCGTGGGCGCGCCGCGCAGCGCCCCGAGCTCCTCGCGGGTGCGGCTCACCTGCATGAGGATGCCGCGCGCATGCTGGAGCAGGCGCTTGCCCGCCTCCGTAGGGGTGACGCCGCGGCCGTTGCGATGCAGGAGCGGCTGCTTGAGCTCGACCTCGAGCTGACGCACGCGCGCGCTCAGCGCCGACTGCGCGGTCGACAGCAGCATCGCGGCGCGGCTGAAGCTGCCGAGCTCCGCGACGTGGACGAAGTAGTCGAGCTGCCGCAGGTCCACCGCCCCTCCTCCATGGCCCTCGCTGCCATGCTATCGCGAAACGCGCTAGCTGCTAGTTCGCTATCTGCATTTCCTCAGCAGCGCGAATGGCCAACAATCGCGTTGCAAGACGGGGGAGGAGCAGGCGATGCGGAGGGAGTCCGGGCTGGGAGCTTGGCCGTTGTCGCCGCCGCTCGCCGAGCGCGTTTCGGACGCTCGGGCGCGGCGCCTGCCCCCTCCGGTGGTCGCGCGAGCGCGCGCCGCACTGCTCCTGCGCCGGGGACGACCGCCCGAGGACGAGCGGCTGATCGCCGAGGCGCGCAGCTTCGCCCTCAGCCTGCCCACGCCGGTACGCCTGCAGGTGTGCCGGTCGCTCGACGGCGCGCGCGCCTACATCTATGCCTGGATGGAGCCCGCCGCGCTGGAGGCCTGCCGCGCGAGCGAGCCGCGCGCGGCGGCGCTCGAGCCGCTCGGCGAATGGCAGGGCGCCGGCGCGGCGGAGGAAGCGCCTTACCACTATGTCGTCGCCACCGACGTCGGCGCCATGAACGAAGCCGACTTCAACCGCTGGTACGACACCGAGCACATGCCCGGGCTCGCCTGCGTTCGCGGAACGGTGCACTGCGCGCGGCTGCGCAGCCGCGACGGCGCGCCGCGCTACCACGCCTGCTACGACCTCACCTCGCCGGAGCTCCTCGAAGGCAGCGCCTGGCTCGCGCTGCGCCACACGACGTGGAGCACTCGCATGCGCCGGCAGTTCCGCAACCCGCGCCGCCTCATGTTCCGCACGCTCCTCGACGAGCGCCGCCTCGCGGTAAGCGGCGCTTACTTCTGACCCTTCAGAGCCAGCTTACCACCGGCGCAGCGCAGTAAGGGCTAAAGCGCGCGCATTGCCGGCGGATGACCGTCGGTTTCGCTTTGAGGAACCGGCCGACACGAAGCGGCAACGTGCGGCCACTAGCTTGCGCGCGCAGTCCTTCTTCAACCTTCAAGGGAGTTCCGATGCTCAAGCAGACCACCCTCGCGTTCTGCCTCTCGGCGGCGCTGGCCGTAAGCGCCGTTGCCGACGAGCGCGGCAGCCACGAGGCCATTCCGGAGTTGAACCACGTATTCCTCATCGTCATGGAGAACCACTCGGCGGGCGACATCCTCGGCAACCCGCGCGCGCCCTTCATCAACGAGTACGCGCACGAAGCGAACCAGGCGACGCAATACTTCGCCGTCGGCCACCCCAGCCTGCCGAACTACCTGCACATCGTCGGCGGCTCGAACTTCGGCGTCGCCGGAGATCCCAATCCAAAGTGGCACGATGATCCGTCGAGCCCGGGCACGGTAGTGCCGCTCGCCGGCTCGGGCGTCGACCTGCCGACGCAGGCCTCGCTTACCGGTGCGACCGGCGGGCAGGATATTGCGGCGGCGCCGTACATCGCGCTCACCATCGCCGACCAGCTGCATGCGGTGGGCAAGACCTGGAAGAGCTACCAGGAGAGCCTGCCGCCCTCCGGCGCCGACCGGGTCGACTCCGCGGACGGCATCTTCTCCAACCTCAGCGCCGACATCAGCCCGGCGGACCTGGTGCGCCTATACGCGGTGAAGCACAACCCGTTCGCGTACTTCGAGAGCGTGCAAAGCAACGACGAGCCCGGGAACGACCTCGGCAACATGGCCGGCTTCGAAGGTGCGCATGGTTTCTACGCCGACCTGGGCTCGGGCCGCGTCCCGAACTTCTCGCTCATCGCGCCCAACCAGTGCCACGACATGCACGGCGTCGGCAACGGCGGCAATCTCTGCGCCAGCGACCCGACGGTGATCGAGATGGGCGATGCGACGGTGAAAACGCTGGTCGGCGCGATCAAGGCCTCGCCGGCGTGGAAGGAAGGCAACAACGCGATCGTCGTGACCTGGGACGAGAACGACTTCAGCGA
>DASUFD010000085.1:0-3409 GCA_036274735.1 Burkholderiales bacterium | reverse complement strand
CGCCTGCTGCAGCGCCTCCCAGACGCGGCGCGGCGTCGCCGGCATATCGAGCTGCTTCACGCCGAGCGGGCGCAGGGCGTCGAGGAGCGCGTTCATGATCGCCGGGGGCGCGCCGACGCAGCCGGCCTCGCCCACGCCCTTCACGCCGAGCGGATTGGTCTTCGCCGGCACGTCGATGAAGTCCATCTCGACATGGCGCGGCACGTCGTCGGCGCGCGGCATCGCGTAGTCCATGAAGCTCGCCGTCAGCATCTGACCGGAATCGGGGTCGAAGCGCACCGCCTCCATCAGCGCCTGGCCGATCCCCTGCGCGAGCGCACCCTCGATCTGGCCGTGGCAGATCATCGGGTTGATGACCCGCCCCACGTCGTCGACCACGACGTAGCGGTCGATCTCGACCACGCCGGTCTCCGGGTCGACCTCGAGCTCGCAGACGTGGCAGCCGTTGGGGAAGGTCGGCGGGTGGTTCGAGCCGCCGCTCGCGTCCAACCCGACGCCGAACTTCGTCGTCGGGCCCGCCGGACGGAAGAAGGCCTTGGCCACTTCGGTCATCGGGATGCCGCGGTCGGTGCCGACCACGGCGAACTTCCCTTCCAGGAACTCAATGTCTTTGGGAGAAGCTTCCAGGAGGAAGCCGGCCATGGGCTTCGCCTTCTCGATGATCGCGTCCGCTGCGCCGCGCAGCGCCGACCCGCCGAGCATCGCGCTCCGCGAGGCGTAGGTGCCGCGGCCGAAGGCCACGGCGTCGGTATCGCCCTGCACGAGGCGCACGTTCTCGAAGGGCACGCCGAGCCAGTCGGACACGAGCTGCGCGTACGTCGTGGCATGGCCCTGGCCGTGCGAGTGCGTGCCGGCGACGACGGTGACCATGCCGCTCGGGTCGAAGCGGATCTCCATGCGCTCGTTGAAGACGCCCGAATCTTCCAGGTAGTAGATGAGCGAGCGCCCGCGCAGCTTTCCTTGCTCTTCGGAAGCCTTTTTCCGGGAAGAAAAGCTCTTCCAATCCGCCATCTCCACGGCGCGATCGGTGAGCCTGGCGAATTCGCCCGAGTCGTATGTCCAGCCCACCTGCGGCGCCACCTTCCAGTTGGACGCGGTGTTGTACGGCATGGCGCTCGGCGGGATGTAGTTGCGACGGCGAATCTCGACCGGGTCGATGCCGAGCTTCACCGCCGCCTCGTCCATCAGGCGCTCGATCACGTAGGAAGCCTCGGGCCGCCCGGCACCGCGATACGGTCCGAGCGGCGTGGTATGGGTGAAGATCGCCTTGCTCATCACCAGCATCGCGGGTACCACGTAGACGTTCGGAATGTTGCGCAGCGCGCACAGGACCGGGACGACGCCGGCGTTGGTGACGTAGGAGCCCACCGAATGCAGCGCCTGCGCGCGGAGGGCGAGGATCTTGCCGTTCTCGTCGAGCGCCATCTCGGCCGCCACGAGCTGGTCGCGCCCGTGGTTGTCGCCGAGCAGCGATTCGGCGCGCGTCCCCACCCACTTCACCGGGCGCCCCAGGCGCCGGGACGCGACGAGCACGAGGGCGTCCTCGGGATAGATATCGCCCTTCATCCCGAAGCCGCCGCCCACGTCGGGCGAAATCACCCTGATTTTCGTTTCTACAATTTTGAAAACCGCGGCAGCGAGGGTGGTGCGGACGCCGTGAGGGTTCTGCGAGCTGGTGTAGAGGGTGTAGGAATCCTCGGCCGCGTTGTAGTCGCCGAGCGTGGCGCGCGGCTCCATGGAGTTCGCGCTGATGCGGTTGTTGTAGAGCCGGATGGAAACGGTGTGCTTCGCCCCCGCGAAGGCCGCGTCGGTCGCCTCCTTGTTCCCCATCATGAGCGGGAACGCGAGGTTGCCCATCGCATTGTCGTCCCACACCTTGGGCGCGCCCTCCTTCGCCGCCTCCGCGACATCGACCACGGCGGGAAGCGGCTCGTACTCCACCGCGACCCTCTCCGCAGCGATGCGCGCGAGCTCCGGCGTGTCGGCGACCACGAAGGCGATGCGATCGCCGACGTAGCGCGCCTTGGCCGGCTCGAGCAGCGGGCGGAAAGTGCGATAGCCCTTCGGCCCTCCGGTGTCCTCGGGCATGAAGTTCGGCGGAATGCCGCCCAGATTCGCCTTCTTTACATCCTCGCCGGTCAGGACAAGGTGCACCCCGGGCATCGCCAGCGCCTCTTTTCCATCTACGTTCGTTATGCGCGCGTGGGGATGAGGGGACATCACCACCGCACCGTGCAGGAGGTGCGGCAACTGGATGTCGTCGACGTAGCGCGCGCGGCCGGTCAGGAAGCGCTGGTCCTCGACGCGGCGCACCGGCTGTCCAATGCCGAATCTGTTCACGTTGGCTCCAGTGGGTCGTTGCGGGGGATGACGCCCTAGGCGAAAAGGCCTGTCAGGTCGACACGGTAAGCGGACTGCAGGAGCACTCCGCGCTCGCCGTGAAACTCGCAGCGCTTGGACTGCGGGTACACGATCCATGCCTCTTTGGCGGCCGCACGCAAGTAAGCCTCGATCTTCTCCCGTAGCTCCTTCACCGAGTTGGACGGGGATACGACCTCGACGCAGATCTCCGGCGCGTGGCGTAGGGGGTTTTCACTGCCGTGCGCCGCCATGAATTCCTGGCTCGACCATGCGACGTCGACAACCAGCAGCCCCGCCGCCGTGACGACCGGCGCTTCCACGATGGTTTCGCCACCAAGCGCCGTCTTGAGCTCATGCACGAGGCGGCCTTGCACCAGCCCGTGGTAGACGCTCGCAGGGCTCATCAGCATGCGGCCCCAGAGGTCGAGCTCGATCTTCCCCGGTACGTTGGCATAGCAGGGGTCGTCGCACAGGGCGCGGTAGCGCACCGCCAGCTCTTCGCCGGAAAGGGGCCCCTCGATGACTTCAGGCAGGTCTACCATGTGATGGATTTTACGCATCCCCTCTTCCGGGAAACGCCCCCGCCGCCGCCAGGTTGACAAGGCGACGCAAGGCCGACCTGCTATCCTTTCGCGCGATGTTCAAGGTGATCCGCATGGTCAGGCGCGGCGACAAGCTGCCGGGCGAATTCCGCCAGGAATGGCTCGAGCAGCACCGCGAGCTGCGCAAGACCGCCGGCCGGCTGGTGGTGGGCGTCGCCGCCGACGCGAAGGTCTTCGGCGACGAGAAGCCGGCATTCGACGGCATCGCCGCTCTTTACTTCTCCACGGCGCTGGAAGCCGCCAAGGCCGAGGACAAGAGCATGAGCAGAGGCGCGATCAGCCTGGTCGCCGACGAGAAGGTGCTTTACGAGCGCCCGAACGTCGCGCTGAAGAACACCGCCCAGCTCAAGGTGCTGATCACCGCGGAGCGGCGCCCCGGGCTCACGCCGGCGCAGTTCAAGAACGCCGCGCTCAGCGCCAACGCCAAGGTCAGCCGCAAGGCGCTC
>DASUFD010000084.1:0-7107 GCA_036274735.1 Burkholderiales bacterium | reverse complement strand
GCGAGCACCTGGAGGAAGGCCGAGGAGCCCTTCTGCACCGTGACGCCCTGGCGGCGCACCTCCTCGGGCAGGCGCGGCTCGGCGGCCTTGACGCGGTTATTGACGTTGAGCGCCGCCTGGTCCGCGTCGGTGCCGATGTCGAAGGTGACCTCGATCTGCAAGAGGCCATTCGACCCCGAGGTCGAGCTCATGTAGATCATGTGCTCGACGCCGGTGATCTGCGCTTCCAGCGGCGCCGCCACCGTCTGCTCGAGCGTCTCGGCCGAGGCGCCGGGATAGACCGCCTGCACGGTCACGACCGGCGGCGCGATCTCGGGATACTGGGCGATGGGCAGCGTGCGCATCGACGCGAGCCCCGCGAGGACGATGAAGACCGAGAGCACGGCCGCGAAGATCGGCCGGTCGATGAAGAACCTGGAAAACATGGGCGTCGGCTTTCCTGCTCGGCTACTTCTTGTCGGCGGGCGGCTTCGGCCCCTGCGCGGGTCCCTGCCCGGCCTGCGCGATGCGCACCGGCGCACCGGGACCGAGCTTCATCACGCCATCGACGACCACCCGGTCGCCGGCGGCAAGGCCCTGGGTGATGATCCATTGCTCGCCGTGCCATTCGCCGGCCTGGACCGGGCGCGCCTCGGCGAGGCTCTTCTCGTTCACCACGTAGACGAACTTGCCCTGCGGCCCCTCGAGCACGGCGCGCTGCGGCACCGTGATGGCGTCGGGCCGCGCGGCGCCTTTCAGGATCACGCGCACGAACTCGCCCGGGCGCAGCGCACGCTCGGGATTGGGCAGCTCGGCGCGCATCTCGCGCGTCCCGGTCGCCGGCGAGACGCTGACGTCGGCGAAGTTGACGCGCCCGGTGTGCGGGTAGAGCGAGCCGTCGGCGCGCTTCAGCGCCACCTCGAAGTTGCCGCCCTTCGGCAGCACGAGGCGGCCCGCCTGCACGTCGCGCTGAATCGCCTGTTGCTCCCGGTCGGGCACGCCGAAGTTGACCCAGATCGGCTGGATCTGCGTGATGGTGGTGAGCAGCACGTCCGGTCCCGAGACAAGCGAGCCCTCCTGGCGCTGCGAGCGTCCGGTGATGCCGGCGGCCGGCGCCTCGACCTTCGTGTACTTGAGATTGAGGCGCGCCTCGACGAGGCGGGCGCGCGCGGCCTTGAGGTCGGCCTCGCCGATCGCCTGGGCGGACACCGCGTCGTCGTAATCCTTCTGGCTGACGGCCTTCTCGGCGTACAAGGGCTTCAGGCGCGCCGCGTTGCGCTTCGCCTGGTCGAGCCTCGCTTCGGCGGCGGCCACGTCCGCCGCGGCGCGGTTCAGCGCCGCCTCGAAGGGCTCCGGGTCGATGGTGTAGAGCGACTGCCCTTCTTTCACCGACGCGCCCTCGACGAAGTTGCGCTTGAGCAGGATGCCGGTGACGCGCGCGCGCACCTCGACCTCGCGCGAGCCCGCCGTCTGGCCGACGTACTCGAAGGTCTCCTCGAGCCGCTGCGGCGCCACCGCGACCACGTTCACCTCGGGCGGCGGCATGCCGGCGAACGGATTGCCGCCGCCGTGCCGGCCCTTCTCCGAGCCGTTGGACGGATCGCAGGCCGACGCGAGCAGCGCGAGGAGGCAGGGAAAGAGAAGACGGACGGCCGGGCTGCGCATCGCGGGACTCCGGGAACGATTATCGCGCACGCTTCTTGCGCGCACTGTTACTGGTGGGTAACATCGATGTTACTGATCGGTAACTCGCCTTGTCAACGCACGTCTCGCGCCGCCGCCGTCCGCAACGCGGGCCTTCCCTCCGGGAACGCATCCTGCAGACCGCGCGCGAGCTCTTCTACCGCGACGGCATCCGCGCGGTCAGCGTCGAAGCCCTCGCCGCCGCCGCGGGCACCAACAAGATGACCCTCTACCGGCACTTCGCCTCGAAGGACGCGCTGGTCGCCGAGTACCTGCGCGGCTGCTCGGCGGCGGCCGACGCGCTCTGGGACCACGTGCGCGCCGAGCACCCCGGCGACCCGAAGACGCAGTTGCGCATGCTGCTCAAGCACGTCTCGCAGTTCGCCGACGAGTTCGGCGGCCGCGGCTGCCCGCTCGCCAACGCCGCGATCGAGCTCTCGCAGCCGCGCCATCCGGCGCGCCGGGTGATCGAAGAGCACAAGCGCGCGGCCCGCGAGCGGCTGGTCGCGCTTTGTCGCGCGGCCGGCTACGCGCACCCCGAGCGCCTCGCCGACGAGATCTTCCTCCTCGTCGAGGGCGCGCGGGTGAGCCTGCAAAGCGTCGGCCCGGAAGGCCCGGGCGCGCGCCTCTACGCGCTCGCCGAGCGGCTGCTGCGCGAGGCGCCGCTCAAGCCGGCGAAGAAGAAGGCGCGCGCTCATCTCACGCCCTAGTCGCTCGGCCGGGGGCGAAATCGACAGCCCTAGTAGATGCTTTCGACCGGAACGCCGAAAACGTACCCCGCGCCCCGCTCGGTGCGGATGTAGCGCGGCTGCGCCGCGTCGCGCTCGATCTTGCGCCGCAGGCGCATGATCTGCACGTCGACCGAGCGGTTGTAGACCTCGTCGTTGTGCAGGCGTGAGAGATCGAGCAGCTGGTCGCGGCTGAGGATGCGCTGCGGCGCGCCGAGCAGCACCACGAGCAGGCTGAACTCGCCGTTGCTGAGCGGCACGCCCCGGCCGTCGGCGGCGGTGAGGCGCCGGGTGTTGAGGTTGAGCTCCCAGCCGTCGAAGCGGTAGGCGCGGATGCCGTCCGGACGGCCCTGGCGCACCTCGGCGCGGCGGCGCCGCAGGATGGTGCGGATGCGCGCCAGCAGCTCGCGCGGGCTGAACGGCTTGGTGAGGTAGTCGTCGGCGCCGAGCTCGAGGCCCATCACCCGGTCGGCCTCCTCGGCGCGCCCGGTCAGCATGATGATCGGAATCGCCGACTCGTCGCGCAGCCGGCGGGCAAGCGCCATGCCGTCTTCGCGCTGCAGCCGCAGGTCGAGCACGATCAGGTCGACGACCTGCTCGTCGAGCACCGCCTGCATGGCGCGGCCGTCGGCGACGGCGGTGACGCGCAGCTCGTGTTCGCGCAGGTAGTCGGTGACCAGCTCGCGGATGCCCGGATCGTCGTCGACGGCAAGGATATGCGGCACGACCATCTGCGGAACTTCGCGCGCTAACGAGCTGGCGGTCACCGGGGCACTCACAGGCGTGTGGAGTCTAACGGCGCGCTGCAGCATAAGTTACAGGTGTAACGGGGCGCGCGGTTGCCTGTAAATTACACGTAATTGCCACGCTGTGGAATCGGGGCTTGAACGACGCACGCAGCCGAAGCGCCGAAATCCTGGTCATCGACGACGATGCGATCATGCGCGACCTCATCGCCGACTGGCTGGAGGCGGCGGGCTACACGGTGCGCAAGGCCAGCGATTGCCGCGCCGCCGGCATGGATCTCGAGCGCGCGCCGGCGCTGGTGGTGAGCGACATGTGGATGCCCGGCCCCTGCGGCGCCGAGGCGATCCGGTGGATGCGCCAGCGCCACCCCGGGATGCGGCTGATCGCGTTGTCCGGCCACTTCGGCTCGGGGCAGGGCTGCAGCGCACACGACGCGGTGCGTGCCGGCGCGGAGCGCGCGCTGGCCAAGCCGGTGAAGCGCGCCGAGCTGCTCGATGCAGTCGCCGCGCTGATCGGCCCGGCGGCGTAGGCGCGATGGCGCCGCAGCGCGCCCGTTCGGGCTTCTCGCGCATCCCGCTCGGCCGCGCCCTGATCGCGCTCGGCCTGGTCCTCGTGGCGATCAATATCGCTGCCGCGCTCTGGGATGCGCGCACCGCGCGCGAGCGCGTCGAGCGCGGCGCGCAGCGCGACTTCACCAATCTGACGCGCCTGCTCGCCGAGCAGACCGCCGCGTCGCTCGAGTCTGTCGATCTGCTGCTGCGCGACGCCGCGCACTCGCCGAGCGCGCTCGAGGTTGCATCGCAGCTGCCGCGCCTGGGCGAGCAGACGATGCACATCTCGCATATCGCCGGGTTCGCCGTGCTCGATGCCGACGGGCGCGTGCTCGCGCGAACCGGCGGCATCGCGCCGCCGGTGGAGGCGCTCGGCGCACGCCGTCCCGGCGACGCGGCTTCGGCGGTGCGCCTGAGCGATCCCTACCAGGCCGGCGCCGGGCGCAGCGAATGGCGCTTCCTTCTCTCGCGGCCGCTCGCCGCGCCGCCCGGCGGCCGCCCGGGCGGCGTGATCGCCGCCGAGGTCAAGGTGGAGAGCTTCGATTGGCTCTACCGCACGGTCGACCTCGGGCACGGCGGCTTCATCTCGCTCGTTACCGACGACGGGGTCCTCGTGACGCGAGTGCCGGATCCGGGAGACGTGCGCGCGCATCGCTACCCGGCCGAGGCCATCATGCCCGCCATTCGCGCGAGCGGGCGCTTCGAGGGATGGACCGACAGCCCGATCAGCGGCGAGCACGTGTTCCTCGCCGCCTCCGCGGTGCGCGGCTTGCCGCTCGTGGTGGGGAGCGGCGCGAGCGAGGAGGCGATCCTCGCGCCCTGGCGCGACGAGGCCTGGTTGATCGTCGACCGTACCGCGCTCACCTCGCTCGCGATGCTCGCGCTGATCGGGCTCGCCGCCTGGGGCTTGAACCGGCGCGAGCAGAAGATCGCGCGCAGCTGGACGCGCTATCAGGCGATGATCGAGCACAGCTCCGACGCGCTGATCCTCTCGCGACCGCTCGCCGGCGGCATCTACTACGCGAGCCCCGCCATAGAGCGGGTGCTCGGCTACACGCTGCAGGACCTGGGCGGCCGCGAGGTGATGGACCTCATCCATCCCGACACCCTGGAGACGGCGATGCACCTGCGCGAGGAGCTGCTGCGCTCCCCCGGCAAGGTGGCCGTGGACGAGGTACGCGTGCTGCACAAGGACGGGTCGTGGCGGTGGATCGAGCTCACGCGCAAGAACCTGCTGGAGGAGCCGAGCGTGCGCGCGGTGGTCTTCAACTTCCGCGACATCACCGAGCGCAAGCAGGCCGAAGCCGAGCGCGCGCGACTCGAGAGCCGCCTGCGCCAGGCCGAGAAGATGGAGGCCGTCGGCCGCCTCGCCGGCGGCATCGCGCACGACTTCAACAACATCCTCGGCGGCATCCTCGGCTACGCCGAGATGCTCGCGGAGAACGCGCCGGCGAGCTCGCCGCTCAAGCGCTACGCCGACAACGTGCTTACCGGCGCGAACCGCGCGAGCGGGCTCGTCCAGCAGATCCTTTCCTACAGCCGCAGCCAGCGCGGCCAGCGCCAGCCGGTGGAGCTCGGCGCTGTCGCCACGGAGACGCTCGAGCTGGTGCGCGGCTCGCTGCCCCCGGCGATCGAGCTCCACGCCGAGCTGCTCGGCACGCCCCTGCACGTGGTCGGCGACGCGACGCAGCTCCATCAGGTGACCATGAACCTTTGCACCAACGCGGTCCACGCCATGGGCGAGGGCGGCGTGCTGCGCATCCGCCTCGAGCGCGTCGAGATCGCGGCGGAGCGCGTGCTCAGCCACTCGACGCTGCACGCCGGCAGCTATGCACGCCTTACCGTCGCCGATACGGGCAGCGGCATGGACGAAGGCATGCTCGCGCGCATCTTCGAGCCCTTCTTCACGACCAAGGAAGTCGGCAAGGGCACGGGGCTCGGCCTCGCGCTCGTCTACGGCATCGTCACCGATTCCGGCGGCGCAATCGACGTGGCGAGCGCCCCGGGGCAAGGCAGCTCGTTTGCCATCTACCTGCCGCGCGTCGAATCGCCGCTCGCGGCCGAGGCGGTTGTTGCGGCGCCGCTCGCCAAAGGCCGTGGCGAGCGCGTGCTGGTCGTCGACGACGAGCAGGCGCTCGTCGCCGTGACCTCCGAGGCGCTCAAGCGCATCGGCTACGAGCCGGTCGGCTGCCCCGACGGCGCCGCCGCCCTCGCGGCGTTCGACGCCGGTCACTTCGATGCCGTGATCGCCGACGAGGTGATGCCCGGGCTGAGCGGTACGCAGCTCGCGCGCCAGCTGCGGCACCGGCGCGCCGATCTGCCGATTGTCCTGGTGAGCGGCTACACCGGCCCGATGCTCAACGAGCGCGCGCTCGGCGTGGGCATCACCGAGGTGCTGAAGAAGCCGGTGCAGTCCCGGGAGATCGCCGCCGCCCTGGCGCGAGTGCTGAAGCAGGCCTGAATCGGGCGCGGGGTTTCACCTGTAATACGCCGGCGCGGCGCGGTAACGGGCGCGCCGCACCCCGGTTCCATCATTTCCTCATGCTCGAACGCGATCCTTACGGCGGCGTGCCGCTCGGTGCAGAAGCCATTCCAGGTGCGCACGCCCTGCCGTCGCAGGCGGCGCTCGAGGGTGAAACAGGAAAGGAAACGCATGAAGATCGAACTGGAACGCGGCCGGCTCCTGAAGCTGCGCCGCCCGGGTAGCAGGCTCACTGTGCATTCAGGCTCGGTGTGGATCACCGAAAAAGGCGTCCTGCGCGACGTCATCCTCCGCCCGGGTGAGAGCTTCGTCCTCGGTCCGCCGGGGGTGGCGTTGCTCGAAGCGTGCAGCGACGCTGCGCTCTCCTATGAGCCTGAGGGTTACGAGCCCGAGGAGGCGCGATGAGCCTCGCACGGATGCTCGAGCGTATGCGCTCCCGCTGGCGCACCGAGCGCGCGCGCCGCGAGCTTCATGCGCTGAGCGATCGCACCTTGCAGGACATCGGGCTGCGGCGCGCGGATATCGACGCTCTTGTGGAAGCGGCCCATGTTACGGCTGTAACCAACCGCGACACCGAAGTGAAACACGCCCCGCCCATATTCGCTGTTCATCAGTAGCAGCGCTACGGCCCCCCGGCAGCAGTACCGGACTCCTTCCTCCTCCTCCCCACCCCGACGGAGTCCGGATGCCGGGGGTGCTTTTTTCCACCTGCAGTGATCGCGCTAGTGCAGCGTGCGGGCAAAGGTACGGCCGCGCAACAGCTCGGCGGCCTCGGGGCGTTCCTCGAGGAGTGCGCCGATCGCCTCGGCGACATCGAGGTAAAGCTGCGCGCTCGGCGTGTAACCGGGCCAGCCGTGCCATACCAGGTCCACTACCCGCAGGTCTCGCGATAACGAGAAGCCGCAGACCACGGGAAGCCGCTTGAACAGCGCGTCGA
>DASUFD010000083.1:0-15927 GCA_036274735.1 Burkholderiales bacterium | reverse complement strand
TGTTCAACGACGATCCGCGGACCGAGGCGGTGATCATGGTCGGCGAGATCGGCGGCTCGGACGAGGAAACCGCGGCGCGCTGGGTGAAGGAGAACATGCGCAAGCCCGTGGTCGGCTTCATTGCCGGGGTAACCGCGCCGCCGGGCAAGCGCATGGGTCATGCCGGCGCCATCATCTCCGGCGGCAAGGGTACGGCACAGGAGAAGCTAGCGGTGATGGAGGAGTGCGGCATCAAGACGACGCGCAATCCCGCCGAGATGGGCAAGACGCTGAAGTCGCTCCTGAAGTAGCGGTCCTTGAAGTAGCATCGCGGGGTGCGCCCCGACCCCGCGGTCGTCGAGACGTTCCTGCGCTACGCGCGCCTCCTCGCGGCGCGCGGCTACATCCACAACACCCTGGGCAACGTCGTCATGCGAGTGCCGCATGCCGATTTCCCGCACGGCGTCGCGTACACGAAGCATGCCGAGCTGTCGCTGGAGGAGATGGGCGGCGACAACATCGTGATCACCGATATTCCGACGAGCCGCGTGCTCTACGGCGGAAAGATGACCAGCATCGGCCACAATCTCTCGCGCGAGATCCTGCGCCTGCGGCCCGACATCCAGGCGACCATCCACGTGCACGACGATGCGCTCATCGCGCTCCTCGGCTCCGGCGTGGTCCGCGAAGTGCGCATGCTGTCGCTCGATCCGCCCTTCGTGCTCGGCAAGCCGGTGCACTACGTGCCGGCGCATGTCGACGTCGAGGCCGACGTGAGGGGCGTCAAGGACTTCATCCAGGGTACGAACGCCGTCGTGCTCGTCGGTCACGGCGTCACGACGCTCGGCCGCACGCTCTCGGAGGCGTACCACCGCCTCACCACGCTTGCCGCCGAAGCGCGGCGCAACATCGATGCCGAGCTCCTCGCCGCTGCGACCGGCGTGCGGCCTGCCTACCGCAGCGATGCGGAGGTGCAGGCGATGTACCACCATGCCGAGGCGATCATTTATCCGAAGCGCGCCGAGCGCGTCATGCACGAGGACTGAGCGCCTTGCGCCGCTTCAAGCAGGTGGATGTGTTCACCGCCCGGCCGTTCTTCGGCAATCCGGTCGCGGTGGTCGTCGATGCCGAGGGACTCGACGCCGACGCGATGCAGCGCATCGCGCGCTGGACCAACCTGTCGGAGACGACGTTCCTGCAGAAGAGCGCGAGCGCCGATTATCGCCTGCGCATCTTCACGCCCCGCCAGGAGCTGCCGTTCGCCGGCCACCCGACGATCGGCAGCGCGCATGCGGCGATCGAGGCCGGTTTCGTCGCCGGGAAACGGCAACTGAAGCAGGAGTGCGGCGCCGGCATCCTCGACCTCGAGGTCGACGGGAAAACGATCTTCGTCAAGGCGCCGCCGGCCAGGATCGACCCGCTGGAGCACCCCCAGCGCGCGGCGCTCGTGCATGCGCTCGGCCTGAAGGATGCCGAGGTGCTACGCATCGACGTTGGCGCGGTATGGCTGGTCGCCGAGGTGCCGGACGTGGCGCGGCTTGCACCCGACCTGGCGCATCTCGCCGCCCTTTCGGAGGAGCTGCGCGCCGCAGGCGCAACGCTGTACTCGGCTTCAAAGGACGGTGAGAGCGCCGTCCATGTACGCTCGTTCGCTCCTGCGCACGGCATTCCCGAGGATCCGGTCTGCGGCAGCGGCAATGTCTGCGTGGGCGCATACCTGCGCCACTTCGGACGTGCCGCAGCACGGTACAGCGCGCGGCAAGGGATGCAGCTCGGCCGCGACGGTCGCGTGCACATGCGGGTGAGCGACGACGCCATCTGGCTCGGCGGCGAAGCGGTGACCTGCGTGGAAGGTACGCTCGCGACCTAAGCTTTAGGCCAGATCGGGCTCGCCGCAGTGGCGCAGGATCTCGGCGCGCGCCTGATCGCGCAGCTTGAGCGCCGCGTTCCAATCGCTGCCCTCCGCGACGAGCGGCGCGCCGATCGTCATGCTGATCGCCGAGCGGCGCAGGTACCACGTTTCGTCGCGCAGCGCGGAGCGCACGCCGCGCAGAGCGAGCGGCACGACCGGCACGCCGGCCTGCGCCGCCGTCTGGAAGGCGCCGGTGCGAAACGGCATCAGGCCCGCGTGGCGGTGCAGCGTGCCTTCGGGAAAGACGATCAGCGACTGGCCGCCGCGCACGGCGTCGGCGAGCTCGTCCGCATGCTCGGCGCTTTTCTGCACGTCGAAGCGCTCGACGAACTGCACGCCGAGCCCGCGCAGAAGCAGGCGCGTCACGGGGTTGGCGGCCAGCTCGCGCTTGGCGACGAAGGCGTTGTTGCGCCAGGGCAGCACCGCGAGCAGCACTGCGCCGTCGAGATAGCTTGTGTGGTTGGCGGCGACGATATAGGGCGCCTCCGGGGGCAGGTTCTCCACGCCGCGCACGGTGAGCGGGATGGCGCACAGGCGCAGGAAAAGCCGCGAGGCACGCTGACCGGCGTTCCACGCCACGCGTCCGGGCGCGAGCGCCGCCGTGGCGAGGAGCCCGAGGAAGAGCACGGCGAAGAGCGCCCACGACCAGAGCGCATAGAGCAGACCGAGCACGACGCGCCAGCCGCGGCGCAGCTGCGGGCCGACGCCCGCGGCGGAAAGCCGCACGAGCTGCCACCACACCGCCTGCGGCCTCACCGCCGAGGGCCCGCGCTCGTAGTATTCGCGCGCCGCAAGGCGGCGGATCTTTCCGCTCGAGGTCTTCGGCACGGTGTGCGGCGGCGCGAGGACGATATCGTCCACGGGTGCGCCGATCAGGCCGATGGCAAGCTCGTTGATGCGCGTTCGCATCTCGCCATGCCGCGAGGCGTCCGCTTCGCGGCTTTCGGCGAGCACGATGACCCGCTCGGTGCCGTTGCTTGGGTCCACTGAGCCGAACACCGCGACGCAGCCGCGGCGCACCCCTGCAATGTCGCCCACCGCCTCCTCGAGCTCGTAGGGGCTGATGTTGCGCCCGCCCCGGATGATGATGTCCTTCTCGCGTCCGGTGACGTAGACGTGGCCGTCCGAGAGGTAGGCGCGGTCGCCGGTATTCAGCCACTCGCCCGCAAAAAGGCCCCTGGTGGCCTGCGGATTGCGGAAATACCCGCTCGTCGCAGACGGGCCGCGGAACTGCAACAGCCCTTCGTGCCGGTCGGCGAGCTCGAGCCCTGCGGCATCGACCACGCGCACGTCGTGCGCGGGAAGGACCTCGCCGCACGACACGACCTTGAGCGGCGCCGCGTCGTCGGGCCGCGCGGGAATCGCCTCGCCGCTCGCCGAGAAGCGCTCGCGGTCGAGAAGGTCGACGCGCCAGCGCTCCCCGGGGGGCGTGAAGGCGAGGCCGACCGAGCATTCCGCGAGGCCGTACACCGGCGCCATCGCCTCCTTGCGAAAGCCCCAGCGCGAGAATCGCTCGCTGAACGCCGTCATCGTCTCAGGGCTCACCGGCTCTGCGCCGTTGAAGGCGAAGCGCCACGAGGAAAGGTCGATTCCCTCGACCTCGGCGTCCGCGATGCGCTTCAGGCAGAGCTCGTAGGCGAAATTCGGGCCGCCGGAGATCGTGCCGCGATGGCGATGAATGACGCGCAACCACTGGCTCGGGCGCGAAAGGAAGGCGAGCGGCGACATCAGGACCACCGGGAAGCCGTGATACATGGTCGCGAAGCAGCCGCCGATGAGGCCCATGTCGTGGTAGAGCGGGAGCCAGCTCACGAACACGTCCTCGGGAGTCGCGCGTGCCGCGCGTCCCATGGCGCGCACGTTGGCGAGCAGGTTGGCGTGCGTAAGCACGACGCCTTTCGGCTGGCCGGTGCTCCCCGAGGTGTACTGCAGGAAGCCGATCTGCGCGCCGCTCGCGCGCACCGGGGTGAAGCCCTTCACAGTCTCGGAAAGCTCGCGCGTGGTGAGCACCGCGCGCAGCGACTCGACCTGCGCGCGCAGCAGCCAGGCGATCGGCTTCGCTTCGGGCACGGTGACCATCAGCGCCGCAGCCGCGCTTTTCAGGATGCCGACGTGGCGCGTCAGGTGGTCTTCGATCGTGGTGAGCCGCGCCGGCGGGTAAAGCGGCACCGGGATGCCGCCCGCGAGCAGCGTACCGTAGAAGCAGAACAGGTATTCGCGGCAGGTCGGCAGCATGATCGCCACCGTGTCGCCGGGCGCGAGCCCTGCGTCGGCGAGCTGCGCGGCATAGGAAAGCGACCCCTCCCAGAGCGCGCGATAGGTGAGCTCGTGCTCGGTGCCCTCCTCGTAGATGTGGACGGTCAGGCGGTCGGGCACGCGCTCGACGTGGTACTCGAGCGCTTCGGTAAGCGTCCTTGCCTCGGCGGGCGGCCGCGCTCCTTCGGATTGCACCAGGCTCGCGATCGAGCGCTCGGCGGCCTGCGGCGCGTGCCCGGCGCTCGCCAGGACGAAGCGCAGCAGGTCGCGCGGCGTCTCGCTCGAGGCGAGGGCCTGCTCCGGAAGGCTCGCCCCGAACTCGCGCTCCAGGCGCAGCACCAGCTCGACGCGCGCCAGGCTGTCTAGGCCGAGGTCGCGCTCGAGAGAGCTGTCGAGGCTCACGTAGGCGTCGAAGCTCGGCCGCGCTTCGCGCGCCACGGCGGCGACGACCGCCAGCAGGCGGTTCGGGTCGATCGCCGTCTCGGATGCAGGGGAACTCAAGGCGGGCGAGTGTACCTCGGCCCACCCGCCGTCGCCGCCCCGCGCCTCAGTCCGGCGCCGCGACCGCGAACGCTTGCGGCGCCCTGCCGCTCAGGTGCATTTCCCACATGGTCGTATAAGCGGATTCGAGAACGCGCCGGAAGCGGTCGCTATCGAAAAGCGGATGGCTCAGCCGATTGCGGGCGAGGCGCTCGCGATAAGCGGCAAGCAGGCTCGCCGCCACTGGTCCGGCGAAGGTGCTCGCGCTGCAGGTGAGCACCGGCAAGCCGGCCCACAGTGCATCGCTCGCCGTCGTGTGCGCGTTGCAGGGCAGCGTGTCGAGGAAGAGGTCGGCGCAACGCTGCCGTGCCAGGTGCTGCTCGTGCGGCACACGCGGCGCGAAGCACAGGCGGCGCGCGTCGATGCCGCGCGCTTTCGCGGCGGCGCTCAGGTTGCGCCGCGCCTCTGCGTTGTCCTCGAGGAGCCACAGCACGCTGCCCGGCACGCGCTCGAGCAGCCGCATCCACACCGCGAAAATCTCGGGCGTCATCTTGTAGTTGTTGTTGAAGCAGCAGAAAACGAACGCCTCCTGCGGCAAACCGAGCTCGGCACGCGTGGGTACGGGCTCGGCGATCTTCCGCGTCGCGTCGTTCACTTGGTAGCTGTCGGGCAGCCAGACGAGGTTTTCGCTGTAGTGGGCCACGGCGCCGGGCGGGACGACGGTGCGATCGGCGATGAGATAGTCGATGAACGGGCGAGCGTCTCGGCGCGCAGCGCCTGCTCTGCGAGCTCGAGCTCGCCGAGGGCGAGGTGGCAATGGCCCAGCCGGTAACGCACGCCGCGCCGCTCGAGGACCGCCGCTGCCTGGAGCAGTGGCGCAAGCGCCTCCCGGTGGCGGCCTTCGAAGAGCAGCGTGCTGCCGAGGAGATAGAGCGCCTCGCCGTCTCCAGGCGAACGGCCGAGCGCTTCGCGGGCGATATTTTCGGCAAAGCGGAAGTCGTCGCGCTCGAGCGCCTGCCAGGCAGCCTGAAAGCTCACGCAGTTCCTTCGCGATTATCGCTTGACCGCAGTCAAGAATCCGCACGGCCTCGCGGGCCGATAATAGCTGTCCCGATGAAAACCAGAACCCGGCCGATTCCCAAGGGCAGGGCGGTCGACGCCAAGGCCTTGGAAGCGGTGCGGCGGCTCCTCGGCGACGCGCCCCGCCGCCGCGACCTCCTCATCGAGCACCTGCACCGCCTCAACGACCACTACGGCTGTCTGCCGGCAGCCGCGCTTGCCGCGCTCGCGCAGGAGATGCGCCTCGCGCTCGCCGAGGTGTACGAGGTGGCGACCTTCTACCACCACTTCGAGGTCGTGAAGGAGGGCGAGGCTCCGCCGCCCAAGCTCACCGTGCGCGTCTGCGACTCGATCGCCTGCGAGCTCGCCGGCGCGCGCGAGCTGCTGAAGATCGACCTCGGCAAGGACGTGCGCGTGGTTCCTGCGCCGTGCGTGGGGCGCTGCGAGGTCGCACCGTGCGTGGTCGTGGGACAGAACCCGCTGGGCAACGCGACCGCGGAGAGCGTCAGGCAGGCGGTGGCGCGCGACGCGAGCCGTCCCGAGAAGCCGCGCTACCTCGGCTATGCCCAGTACCGAAAGGACGGCGGCTATCGGCTGATCGAGGACTGCCTCGCCGGCAAGCGCACGCGGGACGAGATCACGAAGATCATGGAGGACTCGGCGCTGCGCGGCCTGGGGGGCGCCGGCTTTCCTGCCGGGCGCAAGTGGCGCATCGTCGCCGCCGAGCCCGAGCCGCGCGTCATGGCGGTCAACATCGACGAGGGCGAGCCCGGGACGTTCAAGGACCGCTGGTACCTGGAGCGCGATCCGCACCGGTTTCTGGAGGGCATGCTGGTCTCCGCGTGGTGCGCGGGCGTGGGCGAGATCTGGATCTACCTGCGCGACGAGTACGCGGCGTGCCGGGCGATCCTGGAAAAGGAATTGCAATTGCTGAAAGGCGACCCGCCGTGCGCGCTGCCGCCCATTCACCTGCGCCGAGGGGCGGGTGCCTACATCTGCGGCGAAGAGTCGGCGATGATCGAGTCGATCGAGGGCAAGCGCGGCATGCCGCGCCTTCGCCCGCCGTATGTCGCGCAGGTGGGCCTGTTCGGCCGGCCGACGCTCGAGCACAACATGGAGACGGTCTACTGGGTGCGCGAGATCGTCGAGAAGGGCGCGCAGTGGTTCGCGTTGCAGGGGCGGCACGGCCGTAAGGGCTTGCGTTCGTTCTCGGTGTCGGGGCGGGTGAAGAAGCCCGGCGTTCACCTCGCGCCCGCTGGGATAACGCTGAACGAACTGGTGGCCGAGTACTGCGGCGGCATGCTGGAGGGCCATCGGCTCTACGGCTACCTGCCCGGAGGGGCCTCCGGCGGCATCCTGCCCGCGTCCAAGGCCGACATTCCGCTCGACTTCGACACGCTGCAACCGCACGGCTGCTTCATCGGCTCCGCCGCCATCGTCGTTTTATCCGACCGCGATAAGGCAAGCGCCGCTGCGCTCAATCTGATGAAGTTCTTCCACGACGAGTCCTGCGGCAAGTGCACGCCCTGCCGCGTCGGCACGGCCAAGGCGGTCGAGCTGATGAAGGAGCGGCAATGGAACCAGCCGCTCCTGCAGGAGCTCTCACAAGCCATGGTGGACGCCTCGATCTGCGGCCTCGGGCAGGCCGCGCCGAACCCGGCGCTCAGCGTCATGAAGTATTTTCCCGACGAGGTGCAGTAATGGAACGCGTCACGACCCAGCAGCTCGCCATGATGCCGATCGAGTTCAAGCTGAACGGCCAGACCGTGGTCGGGCGGCCCGACGAGAAGATCATCGAGACGGCGAAGAAGTACGGCATCGCCATTCCGCACCTCTGCCACGGCGGCAACCAGCGCTCCGACGGCAACTGCCGCGCCTGCGTGGTCGAGATCAAGGGCGAGCGTACCCTCGCGCCCTCGTGCTGCCGCTACCCGATGCCGGGGATGGAGGTGACCACCAACTCGCCGCGCGCGCTCGCGTCGCAGAAGATGGTGCTCGAGCTGCTGCTCTCGGACATGCCGGAAGAGGAGTACACGAAGGTCAACAAGCTGCGCAACTGGGCGAAGAAGCTCGGGGTGGCGAAGTCGCGCTTCCCCCGGAGAGAACAGCCGAAGGCGGACCTCTCTCATCCGGCGATCGCCGTCAACCTCGACGCCTGCATCCAATGCACGCGCTGCGTGCGCGCGTGTCGCGAGGTGCAGGTAAACGACGTGATCGGCTACGCGATGCGCGGGGACGAGTCGAAGATCGTGTTCGACTTCGACGACCCAATGGGCGAGTCGACCTGCGTGGCCTGCGGCGAATGCGTGCAGGCCTGTCCGACCGGCGCGCTCATGCCGGCGCGCGGGGTCGGCCTGAAGAAGATCGAGAAGCGCGTCGATTCGGTCTGCCCGTTCTGCGGCGTAGGGTGCCTCCTCACCTATCACGTCGCGCAGAACAAGATCCAGTTCGTGACCGGCAAGGACGGTCCGTCGAACCATCATCGCCTGTGCGTCAAGGGGCGCTACGGCTTCGACTATGCACATCATCCGCATCGCCTCACGAAACCGCTCGTTCGCAAGCCGGGCGTCAGGAAATCCGCGGACTTCAAGGTCGATCCCGGCGACTGGTCCGAGGTGTTCCGCGAGGCGAGCTGGGAAGAGGCGCTCGACTTGGCCGCGGGTGGATTAAAGGCGATCAGGGATAAAGACAAGTATGCGTTGGCCGGCTTCGGCTCGGCGAAGGGCTCGAACGAGGAGGCGTACCTCTTCCAGAAGCTGGTGCGCACGGGCTTCGGCACCAACAACGTGGACCACTGCACGCGGCTGTGCCATGCCTCGTCGGTCGCCGCGCTCATGGAAGGCGTGAACTCGGGCGCCGTCTCGAACCAGGTGAGCGACGTGCTGAACGCCGAGCTGGTATTCCTGATCGGTGCCAACCCGACCTCCAACCATCCGGTGGCGGCCACATGGATGAAGAACGCGGCAAAGCGGGGGATAAAGCTGGTCTACGCCGATCCGCGGCGCAGCGAGCTCTCACGCCACGCCTGGCGAATGCTGCAGTTCAAGCCCGACACCGACGTCGCGCTGCTCAACGCGATGATCCACACGATCATCGAGGAGGGCCTGGTAGACGAGAAGTTCGTCGCCGACCGTACGAGCGGCTTCGATGCAATCAAGGAGAACGCGCAGGCTTTCTCGCCGGAGGCGATGGCGCCGATCTGCGGCATCCCCGCGGAGACGATACGCGAGGTCGCGCGCGCCTACGCCACCTCGAAAGGTTCGATGATCCTCTGGGGCATGGGCGTGAGCCAGCACGTGCACGGCACGGACAACGCGCGCTGCCTGATCGCGCTCGCCATGATCACTGGCCAGATCGGCCGTCCGGGTACGGGACTGCACCCGCTGCGCGGGCAGAACAACGTGCAGGGCGCCTCGGACTCGGGCCTCATCCCGATGGTGTTCCCGGACTACCAGCGTGTCGACAACGCCGAAGCGAATCAGCGCTTCGAGAAGCTCTGGGGCACCGCGCTCGACAGGAAGCCCGGCCTGACGGTGGTCGAGATCATGAACGCCGCCTACGAAGGCAAGGTCCGCGGCATGTACATCATGGGCGAGAACCCGGCGATGTCCGACCCCGACCTCGAGCACGCGCGCGCGGCGATGGCGAAGCTCGAGCACCTCGTGGTGCAGGACATCTTCCTCACCGAGACGGCGTACCTCGCCGACGTGGTCCTGCCCGCGACTGCCTGGCCGGAGAAGGACGGCACCGTCACCAATACCGATCGCATGGTGCAGCTCGGCCGCAAGGCCCTGAAGGCGCCGGGCGAGGCGCGCGAGGACCTCTGGATCATCGTTCAGATCGCGCGCCGCCTGGGGCTGGAGTGGGCTTATGAAAAGCCGAGGGAGGTTTTCGACGAGATGCGCCAGGGCATGGACTCGATTCGCGGCATCACGTGGGAGCGGCTCGAGCGCGACTCCTCGGTGACCTACCCGTGCGAAAACGAGGGCGACCCCGGCCAGCCGGTCGTTTTCCAGACGCACTTCCCGACGGCCACCGGCCGAGCCAAGCTGGTACCGGCGGATCTCATCCCCGCCGCGGAGCGGCCGGACCGCGAGTACCCGATGGTGTTGATTACCGGCCGGCAGCTCGAGCACTGGCACACCGGCGCCATGACCCGTCGCTCCGGTGTGCTCGATGCCATCGAGCCGGAGCCGGTGGCGTCGCTCCATCCGCTCGACCTGGACGCGCTCGGCGCGCGCCCCGGCGAGGTGGTCACGGTCCGCTCCCGGCGCGGCGAGATCTCGCTCTACGCCAGGGCGGATGCGGGGACGCCGCGCGGCGCGGTGTTCATTCCGTTCGCTTACTACGAGGCCGCGGCAAACCTGCTCACCAACCCGGCGCTCGACCCCTTCGGTAAGATTCCCGAGTTCAAGTACTGCGCGGTGAAGGTCGACCGCGGCGGAACGCGACCGGGCGACCCCGGATACGGCAAAGGGCGGACGCTGCAGGCAGTGACCGGCTGACACGAGCTGCGCTGTAGCAGGGCGTTGCCGAGCAATTCCCTCGAGTGCAGTCGATTCGCCGTCGCTTAGGGTGAATTGACTTGAGTCAAGGCCCGCGCGGCCGGCTGTCTTAGAGAATCGCGCCTTCCAGAGAGGAGCCCTCATCATGCCGTCGGACATCGAAATCGCCCAGGCCGCGAAGCTGCAGCGCATCTCCGCCGTGGCGCGCGAAAAGCTTGGCATCGCCGAGGAGCACCTCGAGCCCTACGGGCACTACAAGGCCAAGGTGTCGCTCAAGTACCTCGACACGCTGAAGGATCGCAAGGACGGAAAGCTGATTCTCGTCACGGCGATCAGCCCGACGCCGGCGGGCGAAGGCAAGACGACCACCACGGTCGGCCTCGGCGACGCGCTGAATCACATCGGCAAAAAGGCAATGATCTGCCTGCGCGAGCCTTCGCTCGGCCCGGTGTTCGGCATGAAGGGGGGAGCGGCGGGCGGAGGCCACGCTCAGGTAGTGCCGATGGAGGATATCAATCTGCACTTCACCGGCGATTTCGGTGCCATCCAGCTCGCGAACAACCTGCTGGCCGCGCTGATCGACAACCATATCAATCACGGCAACGAGCTCGGCATCGACGTACGGCGCATCACCTGGAAGCGCGTGCTCGACATGAACGACCGCGCGCTGCGCGACATCGTGGTCGCGCTCGGCGGCACGGCGAACGGCTATCCGCGCCAAGACGGCTTCGACATCGTGGTCGCCTCGGAGGTCATGGCGATCTTCTGCCTGTCCAACTCTCTGGAGGACCTGAAGAAGCGGCTGGGCAACATCGTGGTCGGCTACACCCGACAGCAGAAACCGGTGAAGGCGTCCGACCTGCAGGCGCATGGGGCGATGACGGTACTCCTCAAGGACGCGCTCGCCCCGAATCTGGTGCAGACGCTCGAGAACAACCCGGCCTTCATCCACGGCGGACCCTTCGCCAACATCGCGCACGGCTGCAACTCGGTGATCGCCACGCAGAGCGCGCTTAAGCTCGTCGATTACGTCGTGACCGAGGCGGGCTTCGGCGCCGACCTCGGCGCCGAGAAGTTCCTCGACATCAAGTGCCGCAAGACCGGGCTGCGGCCCAACGCCGCCGTGATCGTCGCCACGATGCGCGCGCTCAAGTACCACGGCGGCGTCGACGTCAAGGAAGTGAGCAAGGAGAACCTCGCCGCTCTGGAGAAGGGGTTCGTCAATCTGGAGCGGCACGTCGAGAACGTCTCGAAGGTCTACAACATGCCGTGCGTCGTGTCGTTCAACCGCTTTACCTTCGACACCCCCGCCGAGATCGAGCTGGTGAAGTCGAAGGTGGCGAAGCTCGGCGTTCCCCTCGTCATGGCCAACCACTGGGCCGAGGGGGGCAAGGGCGCGGCCGAGCTCGCGCGCACGGTAGTGGCGCTCTGCGAGCAGCCGGCGAAGCCGGCATTCGTCTACGAGGACGCCGACCCGCTGTGGGAGAAGATGACGAAGATCGCGAAGAAGGTGTACCGCGCCTCTGAGGTGACCGCGGACGCCAAGGTGCGCGCGCAGATCAAGAAGCTGCAGGACGACGGCTACGGCCGCTATCCGGTGTGCGTGGCGAAGACCCAGTCGTCGTTCTCCACGGACCCTGCCCTGCGCGGCGCGCCGTCGAACCATGTGGTCAACATCCGCGAGGTCCGCCTCGCCGCCGGCGCCGAATTTGTGGTCATGATCTGCGGTGACATCATGACCATGCCCGGGCTGCCGAAGGTGCCCTCGGCGGAGAAGATCGATCTCGTCGACGGCAAGGTCGTGGGGCTCTTCTAGATCTAGAATAGAAAATGCTCGAGGAGCTGGCGTCGCAGGCCTTCTGGCTCGGTCTGCTCAAGATCATCGGCGTCAATGTCATCCTGTCGGGCGACAACGCGGTGGTCATCGCCCTCGCCGCGCGCTCGTTGCCGGCGAAGCAGCAGAAGCAGGCCGTGGTGTGGGGCTCGCTCGCGGCGATCGTCATGCGGGTGCTGCTCACGATCTTCGCGGTTGCGCTGCTCACGCTGCCGTGGCTGAAGCTGGTCGGCAGCCTGCTGCTCTTCTGGATCGGGGTGAAGCTGCTCATCCCCGAGGACGACGAGGACGACATCGCCGCGAGCGACCAGCTGATCGCCGCGATCAAGACCATCCTGATCGCCGACCTGGTGATGAGCCTCGACAATGTCATCGCCGTGGCGGCTGCGGCCGGCGGCAGCTACCTGCTGCTGGTCCTCGGCCTGGCAATCTCGATCCCGCTGGTTATCTTCGGCGCGACGCTGCTCCTCAAGCTGATGGAGCGCTTTCCGGTCATCATCACGGTCGGCGCCGCGCTGATCGGCTGGGTAGCCGGCGAAATGCTGGTGGCCGATGGCGGGCTGCAGGGAGTGCTGAGCGCCTGGGGCGTGCGCTACGACGACGGGAAACCCTACCTCGGAACCTTAAGCCTGGAGATCGTTGCCGGCGTGGCCGGAGTGGTGATCGTCGTTGCGCTGGGCAAATGGCTCGCCGCGCGGCATGCGCCGGCCTCGCAGGCGCCGCTCGACGTCTCAAAGTAAACGGTGCGCGGCATTTGGGCGTTATTATTAGCGCGGCTGACGAAGCGAGGGGCGGCGCGAGCGCAGCTCGTTTGAATCGCGGGTCACGACCTCGGAAAGAATGGGTTCGGCCGCAGGGTAGCCAATCATCAACGGAGGAGGACATAGCATGAGAAGCAAGCTGTCGTACGCAGCAATCGCGAGCTTCGCACTGGTGGCGGCGGGTGCGCCGTTGGTCGCGAGCGCCTGGGAGCCGACCAAGACGGTCGAGTTCATCATCCCGGCCGGCACGGGCGGGGGCGCCGACCAGATGGCGCGCTTCATCCAGGGCATGGTGGCCAAGCACAACCTGATGAAGCAGTCGATGGTGGTGATCAACAAGTCGGGTGGCGCTGGCGCCGAGGGCTTCCTCGACGTCAAGAACTCCAAGGGCGATCCGCACAAGATCATCATCACGCTGTCGAACCTGTTCACCACGCCGCTCGCCACGGGCGTGCCGTTCAACTGGCGCGACCTGACGCCGGTGAAGATGATGGCGCTCGACGAGTTCGTGCTGTGGGTCAACGCCGAGAAGCCGTACAAAACTGCCAAGGACTTCATCGCCGCGGCGAAGCAGGCCGGGCCGGGCAAGTTCAAGCACGGCGGCACCGGCTCGAAGCAGGAAGACCAGATCATCAGCGCTGCGATCGAGCAGTCGACCGGCGCCAAGTTCACCTACGTGCCTTTCAAGGGCGGCGGCGCGGTGGCGGTGCAGCTGGTCGGCAACCACATCGACTTCAGCGTCAACAACCCGATCGAGGCGGTGGCGCACTGGCGCTCCGGCAAGCTGAAGCCGCTCTGCGTGTTCGACTCGAAGCGCATGCCGTACAACGAGAAGGTCACCTCGACCATGTCCTGGCACGATATCCCGACCTGCCAGTCGCAGGGGCTGCCGGTCGAGTACATCATGCTGCGCGGCATCTTCATGCCCGGCGGCGTGAGCCAGGACCAGGTCGCGTACTACGTCGATCTGCTGAAGAAGGTCCAGGCGCTCCCGGAGTGGAAGGACTTCATGCAGAAGGGCGCGTTCAACACCACCTCTCTGGAAGGCAAGGCGTATGCCGACTGGGTGGCGAAAGAGGAAGCGCGCCACGTCGCGCTGATGAAGAAGGCCGGCTTCATGGCGGCCAAGTAGCCAGGCAACAGCGGCAACGTCGCGGCGCGCCGGCACGAACCGGCGCGCCGCAGTCTTGTAGGGAGGCGAGATGTCGGAGTCATCGGGCGGTCGGCCCGCCCTGCGTCACCGCGCCGCGGAGATCGCCGTCGCCGCGGCTTTCTTCGCCATCGGCGCGATCGTCATCACCGACAGCCTGCGCCTCGGCGCCCGCTGGGTCGCCGACGGCCCGCAGCCGGGCTATTTCCCGTTCTACGTCGGTCTGCTGATTTGCATCTCCTCGGCGCTGACGGCGTTCTTCGCGCTGCGCATGCCGGCGGAGAAGAACCGGACGTTCGTCGAGGTGGGGCAGCTCAAGCTGGTCCTGAGCGTGCTCGTCCCCTCGGCGGTGTTCGCCGCCCTGGTCGGCTGGCTGGGCATCTACGTCGCTGGCACGCTGTTCATCGCGCTGTTCATGCGCTGGCTCGGCAAGTACCCGTGGTGGAAGGTGGCGCTGGTATCGGTCGGCTTCAGCGTGGTCTTTTATTTCATCTTCGAGGTGTGGTTCCTCGTGCCGCTGCCCAAGGGGCCGCTCGAGGCGCTGCTCGGGCTGGACTGACGCCGTGATCGACGACCTCCAGTCGCTGTTCCAGGGCTTCGCCGTCGCCCTCACCCTTACCAACCTCGCGCTCATGCTGGTCGGCATCCTGCTCGGCGTGATCATCGGCGTGCTGCCCGGGCTGGGCGGCGCGAACGGCGTCGCGATCCTGCTGCCGCTCACCTTCTCCATGGCGCAGACGCCGGGCGGGCAGACCTCGGCGATCATCCTGCTCTCCTGCATCTACTGGGGGGCGCTGTTCGGCGGCGCGATCACCTCGATCCTGTTCAACATCCCGGGCGAGCCCTGGTCGGTGGCGACCACGTTCGACGGCTATCCGCTGGCGCAGAAGGGCCGCCCTGGAAACGCCCTCACCGCCGCGTTCACCTCCTCGTTCGTCGGCGCCTTCATCGCGGTGCTGGTGATCACCTTCCTTGCGCCGATCGTCGCCGACTTCGCGCTCGAGTTCGGCGCGCCGGAGTTCTTCGCCGTGTACCTGCTCACCTTCTGCGCCTTCGTCGGCATGAGCAAGGAGCCACCGTTCAAGACCATCGCGGCGATGATGCTCGGCTTCGCGCTCGCCGCCGTCGGCACCGACCCGGTGACCGGGACGCTGCGCATGACTTTCGGCACGGTGCGCCTGCTGAACGGATTCGACTTCCTGATCGCCGTGATCGGCCTGTTCGGCATTGGCGAGATCCTGCTCACGCTCGAGGAGGGCCTCGAGTTCCGCGGCGCGCGCGCGAAGCTCAATCTGCGCGTCGTGCTCGACACCTGGAAGGAGCTGCCGCGCTACTGGCTCACCTCGCTCCGCTCGGCGGCGGTGGGCTGCTTCATGGGCATCGTGCCCGGCGGCGCGACGCCCGCCTCGTTCATGAGCTACGGCGTGGCGCGCCGCTTCTCCAAGGAGGGCGACAAGTTCGGCAGCGGCCAGCTCGAAGGCGTGGTGGCGCCCGAGACCGCGGCGCACGCCGCGGGCACCTCGGCGCTGCTGCCGATGATCACGCTCGGCGTGCCCGGCTCGCCGACCGCCGCCGTGCTGCTCGGGGGCCTGCTCATCTGGGGCCTGCAGCCCGGGCCGCTGCTCTTCGTCGAGCAGAAGGACTTCGTCTGGGGCCTGATCGCCAGCATGTACCTCGGCAACATCGCCGGCCTGATCGTGGTGCTCACCTGCGTGCCGCTCTTCGCGGCGATCCTGCGCGTTCCGTTCTCGGTGATTGCGCCGATCATCATCGTGATCTGCGCCATCGGCGCCTACACCGTGCACAACGCCATTTTCGACGTGTGGATGATGGTGGTGTTCGGCGTGCTGGGCTATCTTTTCAAGAAGCTGCAATACCCGCTGGCGCCCCTCGTCCTCGCCATCGTGCTCGGCGACAACGCCGAGGCTTCGTTCCGCCAGGCGATGCTGATCTCGCAGGGCGACATGAGCGTGTTCTTCGCCAACAAGCTG
>DASUFD010000082.1:0-24995 GCA_036274735.1 Burkholderiales bacterium | reverse complement strand
AAACCGATACCGCCGGCGCCAAGGACGGCAACAACCGCGCCGACCTGAAAGGACCCGTCGAGAACCTCCACATAGCTTGCGCATTTGCCATGACCGATGCCGTCGATGTCCGGCACGCGCGGCATGACGCCCGTCGCAACGATCACCTCGTCGAAGCCCCGCGTGGCCAGGGCTTGCGCGTCCGGCTTCTCGCCGAGCCGCAGGTCAATGCCCAAGACGTCGATGCGGCGGCGCCAGTAGGCAAGCGTGGCGTCGAACTCCTCCTTGCCCGGCACGTTGCGCGCGAGATTGAGCTGACCGCCAATCCGCGCCTGCGCTTCGTAGAGCGTCACGGCGTGTCCGCGCTCGGCTGCCGCAAGCGCGCAGGCGACGCCCGCCGGACCCGCCCCCACGACCGCGACGCGCTTGCGCCGGGTTGGCGGGGGCGCGTCGAACTCGATCTCGCGACCAGCTTTCGGGTTGACGAGGCAGCTCGCCGACCGCTTGGAGAAGATCAAGTCGAGGCAGGCCTGGTTGCAGGCGATGCAGACATTGATTCCGGCGCGGTCGCCGACGAGCGCCTTGCGCGGGAAATCGGCATCGGCGAGCAGCGCGCGCGCAAGCGAAACCATGTCGGCGTCGCCGCGAGCGAGGATGTCCTCGGCCGTTTCCGGCGTGTTGATGCGATTGGAGGCCACGACCGGGATGCGCACGGCCTGCTTCAGGCGCCGCGTCGCCCAGGCGAAGGCGCCGCGCGGCACGGCCTGCGCGATGGTCGGAATGCGCGCCTCGTGCCAGCCGATGCCCGAGTTGAGAAGGGTGGCCCCGGCGGCCTCGACGGCGCGCGCCACCTCGGCGGTCTCCGTCCCGCTCAGGCCGCCCTCGACGAGATCAAGCGCGGAGATGCGATAGATGATGATGAAGTCCGAACCCGTGGCGGCACGGCAACGGCGCACGACCTCGGTCGCGAAGCGCAGGCGGTTGGCGAGCGAGCCGCCCCAGGGGTCGCTGCGCCGGTTGGTGCGCGGAGCCAGGAACTGCGTGATGAGGTAGCCCTCCGAGCCCATCACCTCCACGCCGTCGTAGCCGGCCGCACGCGCAAGGCGCGCCGAATGCGCGAAGTCGTCGATCGTCTGCTCGATCTCCGCGACGCTCATCTCCCGGGGCGCGTGCGGGTTGATCGGGGACTTGAGGGCCGAGGGGGCGACGATGCGCTCGTGAAACCCGTAGCGGCCGGAATGCAGAAGCTGCAGCGCGATTTTCCCGCCCGCGTCGTGCACGGCAAGGGGAATGGACCGGTGATGCGCGCAGTCCTCTTCGTTGGAGAACTGGGCGCGGTGCGGGCCGAGGTTGCCGGCGTCGTTCGGCGAATAGCCGCCGGTCACGATCAGCGCCGCACCGCCGCGCGCGCGCTCCGCGTACAGGGCGGCGAGCGCCGGGAAGTCGCCGCGCGCCTCGAAGCCCGTGTGCATCGAGCCCATGAGCATGCGGTTGCGCAGCGTGGTGAAGCCGAGGTCGAGCGGCTCAGCGAGATGCGGGTATTTCAAATCAGGGACGTACCACGTTTGCCGAAGGCCGCCATTGTGGCGGAAAACGCGCGATTACTTGCGCCGACGCTTCTCGATCTCCAGCAGCCGCTGCTTGGTGCCGAGGCCCCAGGCGTATCCGCCGAGGCCGCCGTCGTTGCGAATGGCGCGGTGGCAGGGCACGAGCAGCGCGACCGGATTCGCGCCGCAGGCGCTGCCCACCGCACGCGCCGCCCGCGGAGCGCCGAGCGCCCGGGCGATCTCGCCATAGGTACGCGTCTCGCCGCGGGGGATGCGACATAGCGCGTCCCAGACACGGCGCTGAAACACCGTGCCGCGGATGTCGAGCGGCACTCGCGCAAGGCTCATCTCGCCGGCGATGAACGCTCGGATGCTCTGCCTCAAGTCCTGTAACGGCTCGCGCTCGAGCTCGGCCGCGGGAAACTCCTCGGCGAGCAGGCGCTCGAGCGCTGCGGCGTCCCCCGCAAGCTTGACGGCGCATACGCCCTTGCCGGTCACGGCGACGAGGGCCGTGCCGAGAGGCGTCGCGAACGTGTCGAAGCGGATGCGCTGGCCCTTGCCGCGCGCACGGTAGGCACTCGCCTTCATGCCGAGCTGCGGCTTCTCGTAGAAGCGCGATAGCGATCCGTAACCGGCCTCGAAGAGCGCGTCGGCCACGCGCCGGCCATTGCGCAGCGCATGCTTGACGGCCTGCACTCGGTGCGCGTCCTGATAGCCGCGCGGCGATACGCCGTACGCCTGCTTGAAGCGTCGCTGCAGGTGAAAGGGGCTGGCGCCGATCGCGCTGGCGAGCTCGCCCAGGGTAACGCGCTCGCCCCGCCGCGCGTCGAGATAGTCCTTCGCCTTTTCCGTCAGATCCGCCATGGCAGCACTGTAAGGCGAGGCGAGGCGGCTTTCTATCCGATTTTTGCGCTCAGCACGTACTTGCGCGAGGTGCGCGGATCGAGACCGGTGCGCTCGGCGACGGCTGCATAGCTCCCCAAGCGCTCGTACAGCATCGCACTGTAGCCGGCGAGCAGCTCCTCGGCTGTGAGCTTGCCCTCGCGCATCTGCGCCGCGAGCCGATCCTCGGTATCCGCCTTTTCGACCGCCACGCGGTCCGGCTTATAGGTGCCGGTGAGAAGGATACGACGCACAGCCTGCTCGAGCTCGCGGACATTGCCCGGCCAGCCGTAGTCGGGTGCGAGATCCCGCTTGAGCGCCGTCATGACCATGTCGAGCAGCACGGACGCACGTTCGCCAGCGATGCGCTCGAGAAGCAGCCGGACAAGCTGCTCGAGCTCGCCCGCAGACTCGGCGAGCCGCTGGCGCAGCGTCGGCACCTCGATCACGTCCGAGCACAGGCGATAGAAAAAGTCCTCGCGGAACTGCCCCTGGTGGCGCAGCTCGGTGAGCGGGCGATTGGTCGCGGCGATCACCCGGCCCGAGAAGCGCCTCTTCTCGCGCCCACCGATCGGCGTGAAGGTGCGCTCCTGCAGCACTTGCAGCAGCTTGATCTGCACCGGGATCGAGACCTCGCCGATCTCGTCGAGGAAAAGTGCGCCGTGCGGGCTGCAGCGCTGGAACACGCCTTCGTGATGGTCGATGGCGCCGGTGAACGCGCCCTTGCGATGTCCGAAGAGCTCGGACTCGATGAGATTCTCGGCGAACTGCGAAAGATTGATGGCGATGAACGTCTCGGTGAAGTTCGCGGCGAAGCGACGGCTCTCGGGCAGATAGGGGATGAATGCCGAGCGACCGATCGCCGCCGCGGCCTGGCCCTTGCCCGACCCGGTTTCGCCGAGAAGGAGCGTCGAGAAATCCTCCATCCGGTTCCAGAGCGCGGCATCGAAGCCGCGCATGTCGTGGGTGAAGATGTTGTTCCAGAGCGATTCGCGCAGCTTGCGCATCGATTCGGATCGGCCGGCCAGCGATCGCGAGATGAAGTAGCCGGCGCGCCGTAACTGGAATACGAGAGCGACGTAGCGTGCGGTGATTTCTTCGGGAAATCCGTTGCGGACGAGATGACCAACGATTTCGTCGGCGAATGGGAATGGGACCGGCGCTCCCGGCTGACGCTCCTGGCGCTCGATATGCACGTCTAGCTCGGCGCGGGCGAAGTGAAAGCAGGCATAGAGGAACGCCGGACGGACGATTTCTCGCTCCTCGGCCGATAGCCTCGCCAAGCCGCCATCGCGTTGCCAGGGTGCAAGGCGCGGCTGTACGACGCGCAGCAGGGCGTCGGGGTCCCTCATCAGATCCAGAGGATCAGTGGCGTCGGGAGCGAGGCGCGAAATCAGCTCGCCACGGGGCTTGCTGAACGGATTGCCGTAGACGACGTCTGCCAGCGTCCGGAAGAACACGCGGTCTTCAGCTTTCATCGATCCGCTGGACATGCAAGCAATGTATGTCTACAGAACATTCTCTGCAAATAGAAGTCTGAATAAAGTACTTCGATTTGCGCGGAATCAATGACTTACCATCGTCACCATTCGTCTGGCACACACTGTGCTGTCATCCGGTCGCTACTCACAACCAAGGGAGGCCGGACGTGGACCAAGGTTATCTGACGGCGCGCGAGCTTGAGGTCGTGCGCCTGCTTTCGCAAGGCTGCACGTACGCGCGCATCGCGCAGCGCCTCGGAATTTCCGAGCACACGGTAACGAGCCACATCAAGAACGCCTATCGCAAGCTCGATGTCCACACCGCCGCCGCCGCGGTGTTCCGGATGCTGCAGCTTGAGCTCGCCTCGCAGAGCGTGAGTTGAGCATGCTCGGGCCGGTCACGCAGGACCCGGCGTATCACCACTTCGCGGACGCTCACGTGCGGCTGGGCATCCCGAACGGCGCCGATACGCTGTCCAATGTCGCTTTCCTGCTCGTCGGTGTGGCGGGGCTACTGTTCCTCTGGCGTCGGCGCTTCGAGGAGCTTCGCGCCTACCAGGTCCTGTTTGGCGCGGTGACGGCGACGGCTTTCGGCTCGGCCTACTACCATCTCGCGCCCGACGACGCGCGGCTGGTGTGGGATCGGCTGCCCATGGCGGTTGGTTTCATGGCGCTGGTCGCTGCCGTGACCGGCGAGCGTATCAGCTCTGCTCTTGGCCGCCGCCTGCTCTTGCCGCTCATCGCCGCCGGGTTGGCGAGCGTGGTCTATTGGGCGAGCGTCGGGGACCTGCGGCCTTACCTGTTGACGCAGTATGGCTCGATCGCGTTCGTGCTCGCGCTCGCCGCCTGCTGTCGCTCGCGCTACACCCAGGGCTGGGTGATTGTTCTCGCCGTCGGCATCTATGTTCTCGCCAAGCTTTGCGAGGCCTACGACCGGCAGATCTATGCGCTCACCGCAGAGGCGGTGAGCGGGCACACCCTCAAGCACCTGCTCGCCGCGGCAGCGCTTTATGCCATCCTGCGCTCGCTCGCCCGCCGCTCACTTCGGCCGCTTGTCGATCACCCGCTTCGCCTTGCCGATCGAGCGCTCCACTGAGCCGATGCGCACGTCGGCCGTGATCCCGATGTAGGACTTGATGCTGTGCTGGAGCGCGGCGCTCGCCGCCGGGTCGCCCTCGACGACCACGGTCAGGTGGTCGAGCGGGCCCTGCTTGGAGAGCTCGAGCACGTAGTGCGGCGCGAGCCCGGGCTGCTTGAGGATCAGCTCCTCGATCTGCGAGGGGAAGACGTTCACGCCGCGGATGATCAGCATGTCGTCGGAGCGCCCGGTGATGCGCGCCATGCGCCGCATGGTGCGCGCCGTGCCCGGCAGGAGCTGTGTCAGGTCGCGCGTGCGGTAACGGATTACGGGGAGCGCTTCCTTGGTGAGCGAGGTGAGGACGAGCTCGCCCTTGCCGCCATCGGGGAGCGGGGCGCCGCTTTGCGGATCGACGATCTCCGGGTAGAAGTGGTCTTCCCACAGCGTGAGGCCGTCCTTCGTTTCCGCGCACTCCTGCGCAACCCCCGGTCCCATCACCTCGGACAGGCCGTATAGGTCGACCGCCTGCAGGCCCAGCCGGCTTTCGATCGAGCGCCGCATCTCGTCGGTCCACGGCTCCGCGCCGAAGATGCCGATGCGCAGCGACGTCTTGCGCGGGTCGATGCCCTGGCGCTCCATCTCGTCGGCGATGGCGAGCATGTAGCTCGGCGTCACCATGATGATCTCGGGCTTGAAGTCCTGGATGAGCTGCACCTGGCGCTCGGTCATGCCGCCGCCCAGGGGAATGACAGCGAGGCCGAGGCGCTCGGCGCCGTAGTGCGCCCCCAGGCCGCCGGTAAAGAGGCCGTAGCCGTAGGCGACGTGGACCTTGTCGCCGCGGCGTGCGCCGGCGGCGCGGATCGAGCGCGCCATGAGGTTGCTCCAGTTGTCGATGTCGCGCGCGGTGTAGCCGACCACCGTCGGCTTGCCGGTCGTGCCCGACGAGGCATGAATGCGCACGATGCGATCCATCGGCACGGCGAAGAGGCCGAAGGGGTAGGTTTCGCGCAGATCCGCCTTCGTCGTGAAGGGAAAGCGCGCGAGGTCGGCGAGGCTGCGGCAGTCGTCCGGCCTGACCCCCGCCGCCTCGAACTTGCGCCGGTAGTGCGGCACGTTCTCGTAGGCTTGGTGCAGCGACCAGCGCAGCCGCTCGAGCTGCAGGCGCCGCAGGTCGGCCAGCGGTGCTTTTTCGATCGCTTCCAAGGCGAAGTCGCTCATCGTGCTCTCCTCATTCGAGCCATGCCTCCTTGACGCTCACCGCCTTGCCACGGAAGAGCGCGATGGTGCGCCGATGCTGGTTCGTCACGCGCACGTCGTACACCGAGCTGCGGCCCGAGCGCGCCACCTCGGCCGCCTCGGCGGTGAGCCGGTCTCCGGCGTGCGCCGGCGCGAGGAACTCGATCGCGCAGCTCGCCGCGAGCGCGCGCTGGTTATGCGTGTTGCAGGCGTAGCCGAAGCTCGAGTCGGCGAGCGCGAAGACGAGGCCACCGTGGCAGACGCTCTGTGCATTGAGCATGTGCTCGGCAACCGGCATCGCGAGGCGGGCATATCCCGGGCGGACTTCCTCGAGCGTCATGCCGAGCCAGCGCGAGGCGCGGTCGTCCCGCTCGATCAGCTCGGCGCTGCGCTGCGCGATCTCCTCCGGGCTCATCGGGGCGGCTTCATTTCCCACGAAAGACCGGCTTGCGCTTTTCCTTGAAGGCGCGCACGCCCTCGCGATAGTCCTCGCTCAATCCCGCTTCGCGCTGCAGATCGCGCTCGAGGTCGAGCTGCGCGTCCAGGCTATTGCCGGGCGAGGCGTAGAGCGCGCGCTTCAGCAGGCCATAGCCCCGCGTCGGTCCCTGCGCGAGCGTCGCGGCGAGCGCCTGCGCCTCGGGCAGCAGCCGCTCGTCGTCGAGCGCTTTCCAAATGAGGCCCCACTGCTCGGCCTGCTCGGCGGCGAGCGGCTCGGCGAGGAGCGCGAGGCCCATCGCGCGCGCCGTGCCGACGAGGCGCGGCAGGAAGTAGGTGCCGCCCGAGTCCGGCACGAGGCCGATGCGCGAGAACGCCTGCACGAAACGCGCGGAGCGCGCGGCGAGGACGATGTCGCAGGCGAGCGCGAGGTTCGCCCCCGCGCCGGCAGCGACGCCGTTCACCGCGCAGACGATCGGCTTGGGCAGGGCGCGCAGCCGGCGCACGAGCGGGTTGTAGTGGGAGCCGAGCGAGACCGAGAGATCGATCGGTGGCGCGCCTTCGCTCACGTCGCGCTGCGAAAGGTCCTGGCCCGAGCAGAAAGCGCGTCCGCTGCCGGTGAGCACGACGGCCCGCACGCTCGCATCGTCGCTCGCGCGCTGCAAGCCCTCGCGCAGCCGCTCGTGCATTTCCGGGTTGAACGCGTTCAGCTTCTCCGGCCGGTTGAGCGCGAGGGTGAGCACGCCGGCTTCCTGGCTAACGAGCACCGAGGGCATGGATCGGGAATTCTAGACCGCTCTACCGTAGAATCGGCCGATGCCGAAGGTTTACTCGATCGACGGGATAACGCCCGTAGTCGATCGCAGCGCGTTCGTCCACGCGAGCGCGGTGCTCATCGGCGACGTGATCGTCGGCGCCCGCGCCTACGTCGGCCCGTGTGCCTCGCTGCGCGGCGATTTCGGACGCATCGTGGTCGAGGCGGGCGCGAACGTCCAGGATACGTGCATGCTGCACGGCTTCCCCGGCAAGGACACCGTGGTGGGAAGCGACGCGACCGTGGGGCACGGCGCCGTGCTGCACGGCTGCGTGGTGCGCCGCGGCGCGCTCATCGGCATGAACGCCGTCGTCAACGACAATGCCGAGGTCGGCGAGGATGCGATCGTTGCGGCGCTTGCGTTCGTGAAGGCCGAGGCGCGCATCCCGGCGCGCTCGCTCGCCGCCGGTATCCCGGCGCGCGTGCTGCGCAGCCTGTCAGACGAGGAAGTGCGCTGGAAGGACGACAACATGCGGCTCTACCAGCAGCTCGTCGAGCGCAGCTACGCCGGCCTGCGCGAAGTTGAGGCGCTGACGGAGCCTGAGCACGGACGCCGGCGCATCGACATCCCGGGATCGTTCCCTCTATCGGAGCTCAAGAAACGCCATGGCTGAGTTCGTGAAAGCGCAGAAGAAGGGGCGCGTGGGCGTCATCACCCTCGATCGCCCGAAGCAGCTGAACGCCCTCAACGCGACGCTGATGCAGGAGCTGGGCGCCGCCCTGCACGCGTTCGACGCCGACGCGGCCGTCGGCGCCATCCTGATGACCGGCAGCGAAAAAGCCTTCGCCGCCGGCGCGGACATCGCGGTGATGAAGGACTACGGCTACATGGACGCGTTCATGGCCGACTACATCACGCGCGACTGGGAGCACATCCGCCGCATCCGCAAGCCGGTCATCGCCGCGGTCGCGGGCTATGCGCTGGGCGGCGGGAACGAGCTCGCGATGATGTGCGACATCGTGATTGCCGCGGAGAACGCGCGGTTCGGCCAGCCCGAGATCAACCTCGGCATCATGCCGGGCGCCGGCGGCACGCAGCGCCTGCCGCGCGCGGTGGGCAAGGCTAAGGCGATGGACCTTTGCCTCACCGCGCGCATGATGGACGCGCAGGAAGCCGAGCGCGCCGGGCTCGTCTCGCGCGTCGTGCCGCTCGAGAAGCTCATGGACGAGGCGCTGGCCGTCGCCGAGAAGATCGCGGCGAGCTCTCTCCCGGTCGTCATGATGATCAAGGAGTCGATCAACCGCGCCTACGAGACCGCGCTTTCCGAGGGCGTGCTGTTCGAGCGGCGCCTGTTCCATTCGCAGTTCGCGCTCGAGGACCAGAAGGAAGGCATGGCGGCTTTCCTGGAGAAGCGAAAGCCGAGCTTCAAGAACCGGTGAAGCGCTGAGCGCCGGCTGCGCGCGTCTGGGGGCTCTCCAATGCCGAGGCGGGTCGCGGGGAACCGTCGTGGATGGCCGCCTCGCGCCCGCTGCCGGGGCGCGGTGGCCCGGGCGCGCGCTTCTCCTTCGCGGGATGCCTCGCTGCGCCGATCGTCGCTAGAATCGGTACCGCACGCTCTACCTGAGGAGGAGAGATGCAGCGCATCTGGCTGAAAAGCTATCCGGCCGGCGTCGAGCCGGAGGTTCGCACCGACGAGTTCCGGTCTCTCGGCGAACTGTTCGAGAAGAGCACCGCGGCTTTCGCCGAGCGGCCGGCGTATCACTGCATGGGCCGTACGCTTTCCTTCGGCGACCTCGCCCGCCTCTCGCAAGCGTTCGGCGCATGGCTAAAGGCGAAAGGCCTCGGCAAAGGCGCGCGTGTCGCGATCATGCTGCCGAACTGCCTGCAATATCCGATCGCGATGTTCGGCGCCTTGCGCGCCGGGTACATCGTCGTCAACGTCAACCCGCTCTATACCGCGCGCGAGCTCGAGCACCAGCTCAAGGACTCGGGAGCCGAGGCGATCGTCATCCTCGAGAACTTCGCGCGCACGCTGCAGGAGGTGCTGCCGCGGACCGGCGTCCGGCATGTCGTGCTCGCATCCCTGGGCGACATGCTGGGGGCGAAGGGCCTGATCGTGAACTTCGTGGTGCGCAAGGTGAAGAAGCTGGTCCCGGCCTACCAGTTGCCGGCCGCGCAGCGCTTCAACGACGCGCTGGCCGAAGGCGCCGGAAAGACGCTGCAGCCGTTCGCAGTCGAGCCCGAGGACATCGCCTTCCTGCAGTACACCGGCGGCACGACGGGCCTCTCCAAGGGCGCGATGCTGCTCCATCGCAACATCCTTGCCAACATCGCACAGGTGGAGGGCTGGCTCGCGCTGTCGCTCGGCGGGGAGACGCCGACCATCATCACCGCGCTGCCGCTCTATCACATCTACTCGCTCACCATCAACTGCCTGCTCATGCTACGCATGGGCGGCTACAGCATCCTGATCACCAATCCGCGGGACATTCCCGGATTCATCAAGGAGCTCGCCAAGCACCGCTACAACATGATCACTGGCGTGAACACGCTCTACAACGCGCTGCTGCACAATCCCGAGTTCGCCAAGCTCGATTTCTCCGCCCTGCGCGTGGCGAGCGGCGGCGGCATGGCGGTGCAGAAGGCGGTGGCCGACAAATGGCGCCAGCTGACCGGCACCACCCTGCTCGAGGGCTACGGCCTAACAGAGACGAGCCCGGTCGCGACGATGAATCCGTTCGACCTCAAGGGCTTCAGCGGCTCGATCGGCGTGCCGATTCCCTCGACTGACATCGTCATCCGCGACGATGCCGGCAAGGATCTGCCGCCAGGCGAGGCCGGCGAGATTTGCATCAAGGGGCCGCAGGTGATGAAAGGCTACTGGCACCGGCCCGAAGAGACGGCGCAGCAGTTCTGGCCCGACGGCTATCTGCGCACCGGCGACATCGCCATCATGGACGACAAAGGCTTCATCCGCATCGTCGATCGCAAGAAGGACATGATCCTGGTCTCCGGGTTCAACGTCTATCCGAACGAGATCGAGCAGGTTGTCGCCATGCACCCGGGCGTGCTCGAGTGCGCGGCGATCGGCGTGGAAGACGAGCATTCGGGAGAGGTGCCGAAGGTGTTCGTCGTGAAGAAGGACCCGAACCTCACGGAGCAGGACGTGCTCGAGCATTGCCGAAAGGAGCTGACCGGCTACAAGCGGCCGAAGTACGTCGAGTTCCGCAGCGAGTTGCCCAAGACCAACGTCGGCAAGATCCTGCGCCGCGCGCTTCGCGAAGAGAAGAAAGCCGCATAAGCCCGAATCTGCTGAAGGGCCTCGGCTGGGCCGCGACGGCGGTGCTGTGCTGGGTGCCGCTCTTCTCCGTCGCCAAGCGGACGCTGCCGTACCTCGACGCGTTCGCGCTCGGCACCGTGCGCTATGGGCTCGGGGTGGCGCTCTTCGTCGCGCTCCTCGTCGCCGTGGAGGGGCGAAGGGCGCTGCGCTACGAGGGTCGGCTCGCTGCCGCGACTCTGTTCGGGCTGATCGGCATCAGCGGGTTCAACCTCTTCGTCTGGCTCGGCCTGGAATTTACCCGCCCCGAGCACGCGTCGATTCTGCTCGCGCTGCAAACGCCGCTCACCGCGCTCGCCCTGTGGCTCACGCGCGGCCAGCGTCCTGCCGCCTTTACGCTCGCCTGCGTCGCCGTGGCGATCGCCGGCGTCTCGCTCGTCGTGACTCGGGGCGATCCGCAAGCCGCCCTCGCCGATATCGCAGCCGGCGGCGCTCTGCTCGGCGACGTCCTGGTGTTTCTCGGCGCGCTCGCCTGGACGATCTACACGCTCGGCGCGGCGCGCTTCCCGAAATGGTCACCGCTGCGCTATACGGCGCTTACCTGCGTCCCGGGCTTGATCGGTCTCGTGCTCGCGCAGGCGCTCGCCATCGCGCTCGGCGCCGCTCGCCTGCCCGCGCTCGGCGAGATATATGCCGTGCGGTGGCAGATCGCCTATTTCGCGCTATGCACCGTGGTGCTCGGCGTGCTCGCCTTCAACGCTGCCACGCGGCGTCTCGGGCCTCTCAACACGATGCTCATGCTCAACCTCGTTCCCGTCGGCGTCTTCGGCGTGGAAGCCACGCTCGGCCGGAGCTTTTCGTCGGCGGAGATCGGCGGCGCCGCGCTGGTTGTCTGCGCGCTCATCGCCAACAACCTCTATTTGCGCCGGTAGCCGTTCAATGCGGCACCGCCGCAATTCTGTTATAAGCAAAGAACGATGCTGTACAGCCTGTACGAAGCCCAGCACATGGCCCTCGCGCCGTTACGCTTCATGGCCGAGTGGTCGCGCGGCTGGTTCGGCCATCCGTTCAGTCCGTTTGCGCATCTGCCGCTGTCGCGCCGCGTCGCGGCCTCGAGCGAGCTCTTTCTGCGCATCACCCAGCGCTATGAGAAGCCGCAATGGAGCGTCGCCGAGGCGCGTCTCAAGGTCGCGGCGCAGAGGCCCTTCTGCCGCCTGATCCATTTCGAGCAGGCGGCGCGCAAGCGCCACAAGGTGTTGCTGGTCGCGCCGCTGTCAGGGCACCACGCTACCCTGCTGCGCGATACGGTGCGCTCTCTGCTCCCCGAGCACGATGTCTGGGTTACCGACTGGGTCGACGCGCGGATGGTGCCGCTCTCGGAGGGGCCATTTCACCTCGCCGATTACATCGGTTACATCCGCGAGTGGATCGCCCTGCTCTCGCCCGAGCTGCATGTCATCTCCGTGTGCCAGCCGACCGTTCCGGTGCTCGCTGCCGTGTCGCTGATGGCCGCGCGCGGGGAAGCGCAGCCGCGCACCATGGTGATGATGGGCGGGCCGATTGATGCGCGCCGCAGCCCGACCGCAGTCAACAACCTCGCGCTGAAGAAGCCGCACTCCTGGTTCGCGCAGAACCTCATTCACCGCGTGCCGGAGAAGTATCCCGGCTACATGCGCCTCGTCTACCCGGGCTTCCTGCAGCACCTCGGCTTCGTCGCCATGAACCCGGACCGCCACTTGAACGCGCACTGGGACTACTTCAACCACCTGATGGTGGGCGACGGCGAGTCGGCCGAGGCGCATCGGCGCTTCTACGACGAGTACAACGCGGTGCTCGACATGCCGGCGGAGTACTACCTGGATACCGTGAAGACCGTGTTCCAGGAGTTTGCGCTGCCCAAGGGGCGCATGTTCGTGCGCGGGGAGCTGGTGCGGCCTCAGGCGATCCGCGAGGCGGCGCTGCTCACCGTGGAGGGCGAGCTCGACGACATTTCGGGCAACGGGCAGACCGAGGCCGCGCACGCGCTATGCCTCAACATCCCGCGCGAGCGGCGCGCGCATTTCGTCGCGCCGGGGGTCGGGCATTACGGCATCTTCTCCGGGCGCCGCTGGCGCGAGCTCGTCTTCCCGCGCGTACGCGACTTCATCGGCGCTCACAGCTCGTAGCGTGATCCTTCCTCGCCCATCACCGCACGCTGGACGACGGTGCGGGGCAGGTGGGGCGCGAAGAGCTCGATGAAATCGTAGGCGTAGCGGCGAAGGTACGCCTTGCGCTTGACCCCGAGGCGCGTCGTGCTCGATTCGAAGAGGTGGCTCGCGTCGATCGCGCGCAGCTTGCGATCGCGCGCCGGATCGAAGGCCATTTTCGCCAGGATGCCGATGCCGAGCCCGAGCTCCACGTAAGTCTTGATCACATCGGAATCGAGCGCGGTGAGCACCACGTTCGCCTGGAGGCCGCGGCTCTCGAAGGCTTTTTCCACCAGCGAGCGGTTGGCGAAGGCGAAGTCGTAGGTGACGATCGGGTAGGCGGCGAGCTTCTCCAGCGTCAGCGGCCCCGCCTTGAGGAGCGGGTGGCGCGCCGGGACCACCACGCAACGGTTCCACTGGTAGACGGGCATCGACACGAGCTCCGGATACTGCTCGATCGCCTCGGTGGCGACGCAGAAGTCCGCTTCTCCCTCCAGCACCTGCTCGCAGATCTGCGTCGGATTGCCTTGATGGATGACGAGCTTCACCTGCGGATAGCGGCGCAGGAACGCGGCCACCGCCTCCGGCAGGGCGTAGCGCGCCTGAGTATGGGTGGCGGCGACGGTGAGCGTCCCCACCTTGTCGTTCGCGAACTCCTCGCCTGCGCGGCGCAGGTTCTGCGCTTCCGACAGGATGCGCTCGGCAATGTCGACGGCGGCCTTGCCGGGCTCGGTCAGCGAGACGAGCCGCTTGCCATGGCGCACGAATACCTGGATGCCGAGCTCGTCCTCGAGCGCGCGGATCTGCTTGGAAATACCTGGCTGCGACGTATGCAAGGCCGCCGCCGCCTCGGAGACGTTGAGGCCGCGCCGCACGACTTCAGTCAGGTAGCGAAGCTGCTGGAGCTTCATGACTTATAACGGATAAACCTAAATAGCTAACACGGTAATATTTTACCGGCATAAGCGCGACGACCCGCATGGCGGCCGCCATGTACGTCTACGACGCCATCGAGGCGGTAGCCGTGCACGCGCGCCAGGCTGCGCTCGTCCACCAGGCGCTGGGAGAGCTGCGGCTTCGATGCGTTCGAGCTGAAGGACCGCGAGGACGCGGAGGCGGCGCTATCCGCCTTCGGCAATTTCAGCGAGGCCTACCAGGCCTCGGTCGCGCGGCCGCTGCCGCTCTTTCGCCGCCGCGTGCCACGGGCAGCGAGCCAGAGCAAACAGACGGCAAGCAGGACGAACCAGACGAGCGACCATCCGGCGATCGACAGCCCGGCGAACTTCCAGTCCACGGCAGCGCACTCGCCGCTGCCCTGGATCAGCTTCTCCAGGGTGCGCGCGAGCGGCAGGTTTTCCAGCATGAAGTACAGGTCCGGGCCGCACTGCGGCACCTTGTCGGCGGGCAGGTGCTGCAGCCAGACCTGCCGGGCGGCGGTTGCCGCGCCACCGAGAGCGAAGAGCGTCGCGAGCACGCCATAGACGGCAACGCCGATCCGGCGGGGACCGTGCAGGATGGCCAGCAGGCAGATCACGCCCACCGCGTAGAAGAAGCCGCGCTGCACGAGGCAGAGAGGGCAGGGCTCGAGGCCCTGGCCGAACTGCAGGTAGTAGCCGTAGCCAAGCAACGCTGCACACACCGCGAAGGGCAGGGCGAAGGCGCTGCGGGCGTTCATCGCGTTGCCGGCAGCACGCGGCCCGCCGCCTCGCCGAAGCCGATCGTCGCGAATCCCTCGCGCATGCAGCGCCCGCGCAGGATGGCTTGGTCGCCGTCTTCCAGGAACGAGCGCATCTCGCCATCGGGTAGGGCGATCGGCACCTTGCCGGCCTGGGCGAGCTCCATCATCGAACCGCAGGAGTCCGGCGCGGTGCCGGAAATCGTTCCCGAGCCGAGCACATCGCCCGGCTTAAGGTTGCAGCCATTAGACGTTTGGTGGGTCACGATCTGCGCCAGTGTCCAGTAGGAGTCGCGAAAGCCGCCGCGCGAGAGTCGCACCGCCGCCTTCAGCTTGGGGGTTCGCAGATGCATCTCGACTTCGATATCGTATCCGCCCTCGCGCTGGTCGCGCTCGTCGAGGAGATAGGGCAGCGGCTGCGGATCGCCCTCCGGGCGTGGATAGGCCGGGCAGCGAAAGGGCTCGAGCGCCTCCAGCGTGACGATCCACGGCGAGAGCGTCGTGGCAAAGCTCTTGGCGAGGAAAGGGCCGAGCGGCTGGTACTCCCATGCCTGCATGTCGCGCGCGGACCAGTCGTTCAGCAACGTTACGCCAAAGACGTGCTCTGTGGCGCGAGCAATTGAGATGGGACGGCCGAGCCGGTTGCCGGGACCGGCGATGAATCCGAGCTCGACTTCGTAGTCGAGGCGCCTGGAAGGCGCGTAGACCGGCGTGGCGGCGTCCGCGGCCTTCAGCTGGCCCTTCGGACGCACGACCGGAGTACCGGAGACGAGCACGGAGGAGGCGCGCCCGTGATAGCCGATCGGCACCCACTTGTAGTTCGGCAGCAATGGATTGTCGGGGCGCAAGAGGCGGCCGATGTTGCTGGCGTGATGGATGCCCGTGTAGAAGTCGCTGTAGTCGCCGATTTCGACAGGGACGAAAAGCTGCGCGGAGTTCATCGGCACGAGGTGCCGGCGCAACGCTTTCCAGCGCGGGTTGCGCGATGAGAGGGCGCGCGAAAGCTCGGCGCGCAGCCGCTTCCACTCCCGACGCCCGGCCGCTGCGAGCCGGTTCAGCGTCGGCCCGGTCTCCAAGCCGAGCGCGGCGAGGTCGAGGATCTGATCCCCGATCGCCACGCCGCCGCGCGGCGCTTCACGCCCGCGCTTTGGGCGGAACACGCCGAACGGCAGGTTCTGGATTGGGAAGTCGCACCCCGGCGCATTCGCCGACTCCACCCAGCTCTCGAGATCCGGGTCGTGCGTGCGGTCGAGCTTCATCGAAAGTTCTTCTTGAAGCCCGACCAGGCATCGTCGTAGTTCTTCTGCAGCTCGCGCGAGCGCATGGCGAAGCGCGTCGGCCGGAAGACGTAGCGCGACTCCCACATGAAGGCGAGCGTGTCGCCGAGCTTCTGCGGCGTGAGCTGGCTTGCCACCGCGCGCTCGTAGGTAACGCGATCGGGGCCGTGCGCCGACATGCAGTTGTGCAGCGAGATTCCGCCCGGCGCGAATCCCTCGGCCTTCGCGTCGTAGACGCCTCGCACGAGGCCCATCAGCTCGCTCATCACGTTGCGGTGGAACCAGGGCGGCCGGAACGTCTGCTCGGCGACTAGCCAGCGCGGCGGGAAAATGACGAAGTCGCAGTTCGCGACGCCCGCTTCGCCGGATGGGGATGTGAGCACGGTGAAGATCGAAGGGTCGGCGTGGTCCAAGCTCACCGTGTTGATGACCATGAAGCGCGCGAGATCGTACTTGTAGGGCGCGTAATCGCCGTGCCAGGCGACCACGTCGAGCGGCGAATGAGGGAAGTCCGCCACCCAGAGCCGCCCCGCGAACTTGGCGACGACTTCGCAGGGGCCGGTGTCCTCGAATGCGGCGACCGGCGCGAGGAAGTCGCGCGTCTGCGCGAGACCCTGCGAGCCGATCGGCCCGAGCTCGGGCAGGCGGAAGGCGCTGCCATAGTTCTCGCACACGTAGCCGCGAGCCTGCTTCCCGGCGAGCGCGACCTGGAACTTCATGCCGCGCGGCACGACGGCGATTTCGCCGGGCGCGACGCCGAGACGACCGAGCTCGGTAAAGAGCACGAGCCCTCCGTCCTGGGGCACGAACATGAGCTCGCCGTCGGCGCAGTAGAAGTAGCGCTCACGCATCGAGCGATTGGCGCGATAGAGGTGCACCGCCAGACCGGCTTGCGCCGCGGGCTCGCCGGAGCCGGCAATCGTGGCGAGGCCGTCGATGAAATCGGTCGGCGCGCGCGGCGCGGGAAAGGGATTCCAGCGCAGCCGATTCGGCGATGCCTCGACCTCGTCGAACGGTCCGGAGCGAAGCAGCGCTTGCGCCAGGCGCCGATAGGGGCTGTGCATCGCCGAAGGCCGCAGCTTGTAAAGCCAGGAGCTGCGATTTTCGGCGCGCGGCGCGGTGAATGCCGTGCCGGACAGCACCTCGGCGTACAGCCCTTTGGGCGTCCGCTGCGGCGAGTTCTGCCCGATCGGCAGCGCTCCCATGAGCGCTTCGCTGGAGAACGTGTTGCCGAAGCCGCTCTGGTAGTGCAGCTCGCCCGCTTGCGTCATCGCCTCGCCTCGGCGTCGATCATACATAGCCGTCGGGATTCGCCGCCTGCCAGCGCCACGCGTCCCGGCACATCGCGGCGAGATCGAGCTCGGTGCGCCAGCCGAGCTCGCGCGCCGCGAGGGAGGGATCGGCATAGCATTGTGCGACGTCGCCGGAGCGGCGCGCCGCCATCTGCAGCGGAATCGCGCGCCCCGACGCCTTTTCGAAGGCTCGCACCGCCTCCAGCACCGAATAGCCGCGTCCGGTGCCGAGATTCGCGATGATGCTGCGCGAACGTTTTACCAAGTACTCCAGCGCCGCCACGTGGCCGCGCGCAAGGTCCATGACGTGCAGGTAGTCGCGCACCCCCGTACCGTCGGGCGTCGCATAGTCGCTGCCCCACACATGCAGCTTCTCCAGACGCCCGGCGGCGACCCGTGCGATGTACGGGAACAGGTTGTTCGGCACGCCGCGCGGGTCTTCGCCGATGCGGCCCGAGGGATGGGCGCCCGTCGGATTGAAATAGCGCAGGGAAGCGTGCACGAAGCCCGCTTGCGCGGCGGCCTGATCGGCGAGGACCTGCTCGACGATCAGCTTGGTTCGGCCGTAAGGATTCGTCGCGCGCAGCGGATGCGTCTCCGCAATCGGCAGGCGCTCGGGGTCGCCGTATACCGTCGCGGAGGAGCTGAACACGATGCGCCGCACGCCGTGCGCCTGCATCGCGGCGAGGAGGACGAAGGTACCGCCGACATTGTTCTCGTAGTAAAGCAACGGCTTCTCCACCGATTCGCCGACCGCCTTGAGCCCCGCGAAATGCACGACAGCCTCGATGTCGCGCCCGGCGAAGGCGCTCTCGAGCGCCGCCCGATCGCGCAGGTCAATGCACGCGAAATCGATGCGTCGGCCTGGCGCGAGCTCGCGCACGCGGTCGAGCGCCTGCAGCTTGGCGTTCGAGAGGTTGTCGACGATGAAGAGGTCGTAGCCCGCTTGGGCAAGCACGACGCAGGTATGCGAGCCGATATAGCCCAGCCCGCCGGTGACGAGGATCACCCGGTTAGCCTACACCACCGATTGCCGGATACGCTGATAGATCGGCGTGAAATCGGGCGCGGTTTCGCGCAGCAGCTGCTGGAACGACTCGATGACGAAATAGCGCTCCTGATACCGATCGATCTGGTACCCGGTGCGCATGATGGCTTCCAGGTCGAACGGCAGGCGCTGCGGCCGCGGATCGTCGATGCAGTAGGCGAGCTCGCCGCCCGAGGAGAGCAGGCCGGCGCCATAGGCGCGAATCCCCGCCGGCGTGCGCATCAGGCCGAACTCGATCGTGTACCAGTACAGCCGCGCCAGCATCTTCACGGCATCGAGCCGCATCGCCTTGAGGCCGCCCTTGCCGTACTCCTGGAGGTGCTCGGCGTAGGCGCGGTCGAAAAGCAGCGGCACATGGCCGAAGAAATCGTGGAACACATCGGGCTCGACGATGTAGTCGAACTCTTCCGGGCGCCGCAGCCAGACCGTGACGGGGAAGCGCCGGTTCGCGAGATGCGTGAAGAAGGCATCGTCGGGAATCAGCCCGGGCACCGGTACGATCTCCCAGCGGGTCGCTTGCCGGAGCCGCTGCGAGACCTCGTCGAACTTCGGAATCTCGCGCGCCGAGTCGAGCGCGGCGATCGACTCCGGGCAGGCATAGCGCGGCACGAGCTTCGCCTGACGCTCGAAGAGGCGCCGGTAGAGCGCGTGCTCGTCCGCCGTATACGCGCGCCAGTTCTGCTCGACCGCGTAGTCCGGCGCGGCTTTCGAGTAATCGCCGCGCAGCGGCGCGCTCATGGCGCCGGTTGCAGCACGCCGCGGCGCACCTGGTCGAGCTCCATCGACTCGAAGAGCGCGCGGAAGTTGCCCTCGCCGAAGCCCTCGTCGCCCTTGCGCTGGATGATCTCGAAGAAGATTGGCCCGACCATCGTCTTCGTGAAGATCTGCAGCAGCTTGCCGCCGCCGGGCGCACCGTCGATGAGAATCCGCCGCCGGCGCAGCTCGTCGAGCGGCTCGCCATGGCCGGGCAGGCGGCGCTCGACCAGCTCGTAGTAGGTGTCCGGCGTGTCGAGCAGCTCGACGCCATTGCCGCGCAGGCTGTCCACCGTCCGGTAGATATCGTTCGTATGCAGGGCGATGTGCTGGATCCCTTCGCCGTGGTACTGGTCGAGATACTCCTGGATCTGGGAGCGGTCGTCGGCCGACTCGTTGATCGGGATGCGGATGCGACCGCAGGGACTGGTCATCGCCTTCGACTTGAGACCGGTCAGCTTGCCCTCGATGTCGAAGTAGCGGATCTCGCGAAAGTGGAACAGCCGCTCGTAGAACTCGGCCCATTCCTGCATCCGGCCGCGGTGCACGTTGTGCGTGAGGTGATCGACAAGGGCGAGACCGGCCCCTTCGGGCGCCGCCGCCTCGCGGCGCCAGAATGCTTCAAAGCCGGGAAGCGGCCGGAAGTCCACATCATAGATGGTGTTCCCGAACGCGTTCGCGGGGTAGCGGTCGACGAGATAGATGAGCGAGTCGCCGATCCCCTTGATCGCCGGGATATTCAGCTCGCCCGGCCCGGTATGCGCCTCCACGCCCCACGCCCCGTTCTGTACCAGTTTTTCGTAGGCCGCCGCCGCGTCCTTCACGCGGAAGGCCATGGCGCACACGCTCGGGCCGTGGCGACGCGCGAAGTTCTGCGCAAAGGAGCGCGGCTCGGCGTTGAGGATGAAGTTGACGTCGCCCTGCTTGTAGAGCAGCACGTCCTTGTGCCGGTGGCGCGCGACGGCGCGGAATCCCATGCGCTCGAAGAGCCCGCCGAGGGCCTTCGGATCGGGCGCCGCGTATTCGACGAATTCGAACCCGTCGGTCTGGATGGGGTTGTCCCAAAGATCGGCCATGGCGCCTCCGCTCGAGAATAAATTGTAAGATCGAGCGCCATGCCACGGGTTCCCCTGGCGGAGTTCGAGCCCGCCCTGAAGAAAAGACTCGAAGAGCTGTGGGGCACGCCGCCGAACCTCTACCGCGGCCTCGCCAACCATCCGATGATCATCGCCGCCTGGAGCGAATTCGCCGCCACCTTGCGCCACGCGAGCCGCACGCCGCGCGCGCTTCGCGAGCTCGTCATCCTGCGCGGGGCGCAGCTCTGCGGCTCCGAGTACGAGTGGGCGCAGCATCTGAAGATGGCGCGCGGCGCCGGCGTGCGCGAGGCGCAGATCACGGCGCTCGCGCGCTGGCGTGATTCGTCGGAGTTCGACCCACGCGAGAAGGCCGCGCTCGCGCTCGGCGAGGCGGTGACCCAGGGCCGCGTGGCGGACGCCGTATACGACGAAGCGCGCCGCCACTTCGATCATCACGACTATGTCGAGCTCGCGGTGACGGCGGCGTTCTACGCCATGGTGGCGCGCACGCTCGATGCGCTCGGCATCCCGCTTGAGGCCGATTTTCGTGACCACGCGCCACGACTATCCTGACGTGCTCGCCCTCGAGCGGGTGAAGGCCGCGCCGGCAGCCGGCAGGAGCTTCAGGTACTACGACTTCGTCATGGCGGCGTTCGTCACCGTGCTGCTGTGCTCGAACTTCATCGGCGCGGCGAAGCAGGCGAGCGTCACGCTGCCGCTGCTCGGCGAAACGACGTTCGGCGCCGGCGTACTGTTCTTTCCGATCTCGTACATCTTCGGCGATATTCTCACCGAGGTGTACGGCTACGGCCGCGATCGCCGGGTGGTGTGGGCCGGGTTCGCCGCGCTCGTCTTCGCTTCGCTGATGGCCTGGGTGGTGATCAGCCTGCCACCGGCGCGCACGGGATTCATGGCGAGCTATCAGGCGCATCTCGAGGGCGTGTTCGGCAACAGCTGGCGTATTGCCCTGGGCTCCATGATCGCATTCTGGGCGGGCAGCTTCTCCAACAGCTACGTGCTCGCCAAGATGAAGATCTGGACCGAGGGTAAGTGGCTGTGGACGCGCACCATAGGGTCGACCCTGGTCGGCGAGCTGGTTGACTCCTCGCTCTTCTACGTCATCGCCTTCTATGGCATCTGGGCGACGGGGGACCTCGTCAAGATCACCCTCGCCCAGTACCTCCTCAAGACGGGTTGGGAAGTCGTCATGACGCCGGTCACTTACCGCGTCGTCGGCTTCCTGAAGCGCGCCGAGCAGGAGGACTACTACGACCGCCGCACCAACTTCAATCCCTTCCTGCTGAAGATTTAGGCCGCGACGCGCTGCGTCTGAGGTGCGCGCCACTGCTCGAGCAACCGCTTCTGCTTCTCGCGCGCTGCCGCGACGTTGCGGCGCTTGATGTGGCCGAAGCCGCGCATCTCCTCGGGAAGCGAGGCGATCTCGACGGCGAGCGTGTGGTTGCGAGGCGAGAGCCGCTCGAGCAGCTCGTTCACCGCCTGCTCGTACTCGCCGATCAGCGCGCGCTCCAGGCGCCGCTCTTCGGTATGCCCGAAGGGGTCGAGCCGCGTGCCCCGCAGCCCTTTCAGACGCTTCAGCATGCGGAAGAGCGGCAGGACCCAGGGACCGAAGCGCATCTTGCGCGGCTCGCCGGTTCGCGGATCGACGCGCGCGAAGAGGGGCGGAGCGAGATGGAAGGCGACGCGGTAGTCGCCTTCGAACATGTCCGCAATCTTCTTCTCGAGCGCTCCGTCGGCGTGCAGGCGGGCGACTTCGTACTCGTCCTTGTAGGCGAGCAGGCGGTGGTAGTTGCGCGCCACCGCTTCCGCGAGCTTGCTCGACCCGGTCCTGTCGTCCTCTGTCTTGCGGACCTTCTCGACGAGGCGTCGGTAGCGCGCCGCGTAGGCGGCGTTCTGGTACTGCTCCAGATACTGCACCCGTCGCTCGACGATCTCGTCCATGCTGCGCGAGAAGTGCTCCTCGAGGCGGATCACCTCGGCCGGCGTCGCCATGCGCTTCACGCGCTCTAGGTCGATCGCCGCGTGTCGGCCCCAGACGAAGCTCTGCTGGTTGAACTGCACCGCCACCGCATTGAGCTCGATCGCGCGCTCGAGCGCCGCGCCGGAAACGGGCAGCCAGCCTTTCTGGTAGGCATAGCCGAGCATGAACATGTTGGTCGCGATCGCGTCGCCCATGAGGGCGCTGGCGAGCGCCGTGGCGGCCACGAAGGTGGCGTTACCCTCGCCGCAGGCCTCGGCGATGTCGCCTTGCAGGTCGCTGCCCGGCAGGCGCCAGTTCGGATTGCGCACGAACTCGGCCGTCGGCGTGACGGTGGCGTTGACGAGGGCGCGCGTGCGCGCCGGCGCCATCTTGGCGAGCGCATCGGCGCTCGCCGTCACGACGAGATCACAGCCCAGCACGAGGTGCGCGCCGCCGGCGTCGAGCCGCGTGGCGCGGATCTCTTCGGGCCGCGCCGCCACCTGCACGTGCGACATCACCGCGCCGTACTTCTGCGCGAGCCCCGACATGTCGAGCACGCTCGCGCCTTTGCCCTCGAGGTGCGCCGCCATGCCGAGGATCTGTCCGATGGTGATGACGCCGGTGCCGCCGATGCCGGTGACGAGGATGCCGTAGGGCGATGCGAGCGCGGCGGCGACAGGCTCGGGCAGCGCCGGCAGCCCGGTGTCCGTACGCGCCGCAGCCTTGCCCTTGCGCAGCCGGCCGCCTTCCACGGTGACAAAGCTCGGGCAGAAGCCTTTGAGGCAGGAAAAATCCTTGTTGCACGAGGACTGGTTGATGGCGCGCTTGCGCCCATACTCGGTCTCGAGCGGCTCCACCGAGAGGCAGTTCGACTTGACGCTGCAATCGCCGCAGCCTTCGCAGACGCGTTCGTTGATCACCACTCGCTTGGCGGGATCCGGGTACTCGTTGCGCTTGCGGCGCCGGCGTTTCTCGGAGGCGCAGGTCTGGTCGTAGATGAGCGCCGAGACGCCCGGCGTCTCGCGCAGCTCGCGCTGCACGCGGTCGAGCTCGTCGCGGTGGCGCACGGTGACGCCGGGCGCCCACGCCGTGCCGTGCGGATACTTTTCCGGCTCGTCGGTGACGACGACGATCGGCTTCACGCCTTCGGCCGCGATCTGGCGCGAGATCATGGCCGGGTCGAGCGGCCCGTCGTGGCGCTGCCCGCCGGTCATGGCCACCGCGTCGTTGTAGAGGATCTTGTAGGTCATGTTGACCTTCGCGGCGACCGCGGCGCGAATGGCGAGCAGGCCCGAGTGGAAGTACGTGCCGTCGCCCAGATTGGCGAAGATGTGCTTCTCGTCCGTGAAGGGCGCCTGCCCGATCCACGGAGCTCCTTCGCCGCCCATGTGGGTGAAGGTGGCCGTATTCCGATCCATCCAGACGGCCATGAAGTGGCAGCCAATGCCCGCGGTGGCGCGGCTGCCTTCGGGAACCCGCGTCGACGTGTTGTGCGGGCAGCCCGAGCAGAAGTAGGGCTGGCGAACCGCGCTGACGCGGGGCCTGGCGAGCGCCTTGTCCTTGAAGTCGAGGAAGGCGAGCCGTTCGCGGAACTGCGAGCCGAGCGCGCCGCTCATGCCGAGCTTCTCGAGCCGCTGCGCGATGACGCGCGCGACCATCGCCGGCGAATGCTCGTAGTGCGCCGGCAGCAGCCAGCTTCCGGCGGGCTGGCCCTCGGCGCGGCTCCACTCGCCGTTGTCGTCGAACTTGCCGACGACCCGGGGGGCGCGGACATTCGGCTTCCAGTTGTAGAGCTCTTCCTTGATCTGATACTCGATGACCTGGCGCTTCTCTTCGACGACCAGGATTTCCTCCAGACCCTCGGCGAAGCGACGCGCGCCCTGCGGCTCGAGCGGCCAGGAAAGAGCGACCTTGTAGATGCGCAGGCCGATGTCGCGCGCGGTCCGCTCGTCGATTCCGAGGTCGGCGAGCGCCTGCATCACGTCGCCGAAGGACTTGCCGGTGGTGACGATGCCCAGGCGCGCTTTCGGCGAATCCCAGACCACACGGTCCAGGCCGTTGGCGCGCGCATAGGCGAGGGCGGCGTACACCTTGTAGTCGAGGATGCGCGCCTCCTGCTCGAGAATGCCGTCGGGCCACCGGATGTTGAGCCCGCCCGCGGGAAGTACGAAGTCGGCCGGGATGCGGGTCTGCACTCGGCCCGGATCCACCGCCACCGAGGCGCCCGATTCGATCACGTCGGTGACGCATTTGAACGCCACCCAGCAGCCGGAAAACCGGCTCATCGCGTAGCCGTGCAGGCCGAGGTCCAGATAGTCCTGCACGCTCGCTGGATTGAGGTGCGGGATCAAGCACGCCTTGAAGATGTGCTCCGACTGGTGCGGCAGGGTGGAGGACTTGGCGGCGTGGTCGTCGCCGGCAAGGACCAGCACGCCGCCGTGCTTCGACGTCCCCGCGGCGTTCGCGTGCTTGAAGACGTCGCCGCAGCGGTCGACACCCGGGCCTTTCCCGTACCACATGCCGAACACGCCGTCGTACTTGGCCTTCGGGAAGAGGTTCAGCTGCTGCGTGCCCCAGACCGCCGTGGCGGCGAGATCTTCGTTGACGCCGGGCTGGAAGCGCACGTGGTGCGATTCGAGGTGCTGGCGCGCGCGCCAAAGCGCCTGATCGAGGCCGCCGAGCGGCGAGCCGCGGTAGCCGGAAACAAAGCCTGCGGTGTTCAGCCCGGCGAGCCGGTCGCGCTCGCGCTGCAGCATGAGCAGGCGGATGAGCGCCTGCGTGCCGGTGAGGAAAACACGCCCTTGCTCGACGGTGTACTTGTCATCGAGCGAGGCCTTGAGGAGTTCGGTGGGAGCGTTCATGGCGAGGTCCGCGGGAATCGTGTTCACAGAGGACTTGCGCGCCGCGCCGGATTGTGTCCAGCGAAGCGTGGTTCGAGACTAGCACGGATCACTCCGGGCTGACCTCCGCACGGGCGCGGATCCGCGGCTTCGGCGTGCTGAGCACACGATCCCAGTACGGCTCGGGGCCGGACGACTCG
>DASUFD010000081.1:0-36367 GCA_036274735.1 Burkholderiales bacterium | reverse complement strand
AGGCGTTCATCGAGGCGAGCGCCTTCCAGTGCGGCTTCTGCACCCCGGGCTTCGTCCTCATGACGCGCCAGCTCCTCGACGAGAACCCCGATCCCACGGACGACGAGATCCGGCACTACCTCTCGGGCAACCTCTGCCGCTGCGCTGCCTACCCCGAGATCCTCGAGGCGGTGAAGCTGGCCGCGCGCAAGCGAAAGACCGCGGCGGCCTAGTCGGTCTTGAGCTGCACCCCGGGCCCGAGCATCGTCGAGCCTTCGTGAGTGCCGGCGCGAACGCCGGGATCCTGGCTGGGCGGCTCGAACCTGATCCAGGGCTTGTCGGTTGCGCAAGCGGCGAGCGACAGCACGAGAAGCAGCGCGGCGAGGCGACGCACGCTTAGCTCTCGAAGAACTCTTTGACCTTCTCGAGCCAGCCCTTGGCGCGCGGGTGGTGGCGGCCGTCGTCTTCGCTCGAGAGCGTTTCGAACTCGCGCAGAAGCTGGCGCTGGCGCTCGGTGAGCGAGACCGGCGTCTCGACCACCACGTGGCAGAAGAGGTCGCCGGGCGCGTGGCTACGCACGCCCTTGATGCCCTTGGCGCGCAGGCGGAACACCTTCCCGGTCTGCGTTTCCGCCGGCACGCGGATCTTGGCGGAGCCATCGAGCGTCGGAATCGAGATCTCGCCGCCGAGCGCCGCGGTGGTGATGGAGATCGGCATCTCGCAGTGCAGGTCGTCGTGGTCGCGCGTGAACACTGCGTGCGGCTTGATGTGGACCTGCACGTAGAGATCGCCCGGCGGGCCGCCGTTCACGCCCGGCTCGCCTTCGCCCGAGAGGCGCACGCGGTCGCCTTCGTCGACGCCCGCGGGAATCTTGACCGACAGCGTCTTCTGCACCTTCACGCGACCCGCGCCGGAGCACACGGTACACGGGCTGGGGATAATGCTGCCCGAGCCGTGGCAGCGTGGGCAGGTCTGCGCGATCGAGAAAGGCCCCTGCGAAACGCGCACCTGGCCTGCGCCCCGGCACGTGGGGCAGGTCGCGCTGTGCGTGCCGGGCCGCGCACCGGACCCCTTGCAGGCCTCGCAGGTCGCGGTGGAGGGGATGCGGATGCGCGTGTCGAAGCCGTGCGCCGCCTGCTCGAGGCTGATCTCGAGGTTGTAGCGCAGGTCCGCGCCGCGGAACACGGTGCTGCGGCCGCCGCGGCCGCCGCCGAAGATCTCGCCGAAGATGTCGCTGAAGATGTCGCCGAAGCCCGCGCCCGCGCCGCCCGCCATGCCGGCGTGCGAGTCGACGCCGGCGTGGCCGAACTGGTCGTAGGCCGCGCGCTTCTGCGGATCGCAGAGCACCTCGTAGGCTTCCTTCGCCTCCTTGAAATGCTCCTCGGCCTTGGGATTGTCCGGATTGCGATCCGGATGCCACTTCATGGCGAGCTTGCGATAGGCCTTCTTCAGGTCGTCTTCCGAGCAGTCGCGGTTGACGCCCAGCACTACGTAGTAGTCGCGCTTCGCCATCTTTCCGTTTCCTGACAAACGAACGGGCCCGTGCTGGGGGCCCGTCCGATCGAGCTAGTTCAAGAAGCGATCATCCCGTCTTCTTGTCCTTCACCTCGGTGAACTCGGCGTCGACGACGTTCTCGTCCTTCTTCGCCTCGCCGCCGCTCGCCTCGCCTTGTCCCGGAGCACTTCCCTGGGAGGCGGCCTGCTGCTGCTCGGCGTACATCTTCTCGCCCAGCTTCTGCGCCGCCTGCGCGAGCGATTGCGCCGCGGCGTCGATCTTCGCCTTGTCGTCGGACTTGAGGACCGACTCGGCGTCCTTGATCGCCGACTCGATCTTCTCCTTCTCGCCGGCATCCATCTTGTCGCCGTAGTCCTTCAGCGATTTTCGCACGGAGTGGACCAGCGCTTCGCACTGGTTGCGCGCGTTGACGAGCTCGAGCGCCTTCTTGTCCTCCTCGGCGTGCGACTCCGCGTCCTTCACCATGCGCTGGATCTCGGCCTCGGTGAGGCCCGAGCTCGCCTGGATCTTGATCTTGTTCTCCTTGCCGGTCGCCTTGTCCTTCGCCGACACGTGCAGGATGCCGTTCGCGTCGATGTCGAACGTGACCTCGATCTGCGGCATGCCGCGCGGCGCGGGCGGGATGTCGGTCAGGTTGAACTGGCCGAGCGACTTGTTGCCGGAGGCCATGTCGCGCTCGCCCTGCAGCACGTGGATGGTCACCGCGCTCTGGTTGTCGTCGGCCGTCGAGAACACCTGCGACGCCTTGGTCGGGATGGTGGTGTTCTTCTGGATGAGCTTGGTCATCACGCCGCCCAGCGTCTCGATGCCGAGCGACAGGGGCGTGACGTCGAGCAGCAGCACGTCCTTCACGTCGCCTTTGAGGACGCCCGCCTGCACTGCGGCGCCGATCGCCACCGCCTCGTCGGGGTTCACGTCCTTCCTCGGCTCGCGGCCGAAGAACTCGCGCACCTTGTCGATCACCTTCGGCATGCGCGTCTGGCCGCCGACCAGGATCACGTCGTCGATGTCGGAGACCTTCACGCCCGCATCCTTGATCGCGATGCGGCAGGGCTCGATGGTTTTCTGGATGAGGTCGTCCACCAGCGACTCGAACTTGGCGCGGGTGATCTTCATCGTCAGGTGCTTGGGCCCGGACTGGTCGGCGGTGATGTAGGGCAGGTTGATCTCGGTCTGCTGGGAGCTCGAGAGCTCGATCTTCGCCTTCTCCGCCGCCTCTTTCAGCCGCTGCAGCGCGAGCACGTCCTTCGCGAGGTCGACGCCCTGGTCCTTCTTGAACTCGCCGACGATGTAGTCGATCAGGCGCTGGTCGAAGTCCTCGCCGCCGAGGAAGGTGTCGCCGTTCGTGGAGAGCACCTCGAACTGCTTCTCGCCTTCGACGTCGGCGATCTCGATGATCGAGATGTCGAAGGTGCCGCCGCCGAGGTCGTACACGGCGATCTTCATGTCCTTCTTCGGCGCCTTGTCCTCGCCGAAGGCGAGCGCTGCCGCGGTCGGCTCGTTGATGATCCGCTTGACGTCGAGCCCCGCGATGCGGCCCGCGTCCTTGGTCGCCTGGCGCTGCGAGTCGTTGAAGTAGGCCGGGACGGTGATCACCGCCTCGGTGACTTCCTCGCCGAGGTAGTCCTCGGCGGTCTTCTTCATCTTGCGCAGCACCTCGGCCGAGACCTGCTGCGGCGCGATCTTCTTGCCGCGCACCTCGACCCAGGCGTCGCCGTTGTCGGCGCGCGAGATCTTGAAGGGGGATACCTTCAGGGCCTTCTGCACCTCGCCGTCCTCGAACTTGCGGCCGATCAGACGCTTCACCGCGTACACGGTGTTCTTGGCGTTGGTGACCGCCTGGCGCTTGGCCGGCGCGCCGACGAGGATCTCACCGTCCTCGGTGTAGGCGACGACCGAGGGCGTCGTACGCGAGCCTTCCGAGTTCTCGATGACCTTCGGCTTGCCGCCTTCCATGATGGCGACACAGGAGTTGGTGGTGCCGAGGTCGATGCCGATGATTTTTGCCATGGGGATGTCTGCCTTAGTCCAAGTCTTTGTCGGATATGGGGCTTGCGCCTTCTTTTTCAACCGCTTTCGCTACGGTCACGAGGGCCGGGCGGAGGACCCGGTCGTGGAGGAGATACCCCTTCTGCATGACCGCGACGATGGTGTTGGGCTCCGAGTCTGCCTCCACGGCCGCCATCGCCTGGTGGCGATGTGGATCGAAGCGCTCGCCCGGGACCGGGGCGATCTGGTTGACGGCCGCCTTCTGGAACGCGGCGAAGAGCTGCTTCAAGGTGATCTGCGCCCCCTCGCGCATCGCATCCGCGCTTGCCTGGGGGTTGTCGAGGGCGGCTTCGAGGCTGTCGGCCACGGGCAGCAGCTGCTCGGCGAAGCGCTCGAGGGCAAACTTCTGGGCGGTCGCCGCCTCCGCCTGGAAGCGCTTGCGAGCGTTTTCCGCATCGGCGAGCGCGCGTAGCATCGCATCGCGCTGCTGTTCCAGCTTGGCTTGAGCTTCCGCAAGCTGCTCTCCCAGCGGCTTGCCAGAATTCTCGGCGTCGTGAGGTTGAACGGGTTGCTCTTGCATCTGGTCGAATTGGGGTCGGCTCGCGCGCATTTCAAGCCGCGCCGCGAAACATCGGCGACAATCCAAGGCACTGATTAGGCAATGAAAGCTATCAAAATCACGCTATACGTGTTCGCGGGCCTGCTGGTCCTTCTGGTCCTCGGGGTGGCGATCTTCGCGATGACTTTCGACCCGAATCGCTACAAGGGGCAGATCGAGAGCATCGTCAAGGACAAGACCGGCCGCACCCTGCAGCTCGCCGGCGACCTCCAGGTCGCTTTCTGGCCGAGCCTCGGCGCCAAGGTGAACGGCGTGACGCTCTCCGAGCGGGCGGCCGACGAAAAGTTCCTCTCGCTCGATTCCGCCCACGCCTCGGTGGCAGTCTTGCCGCTCCTCCACGGCTCGGTCGTCGTCGACGGAATCCGGGTCTCGGGCCTCAAGGCCAACATCGTCAAGAACAAGGACGGCACGTTCAACTTCAGCGACCTGCTGGAGCAGAAGGAACCGGCGAGCAAGTCGGCGGAAAAAAAGGCCGAGCAACGCGAAGAGCAGGGCGGCCAGGCGGTCGCCTTCGACATCGCCAGCATCCACATCGACCGCTCTGCGGTCTCTTACCGCGACCTTGCCTCCGGGCAGGAGCTCGCCATCTCGGACTTCGCGCTCGACACCGGCCGCATCGCGCAGCAGGCGGACGGGAAGCTCTCGCTCCAGGCGAGCGCCAGGGGCAAGAACCCCGACCTGGACGTGAAGCTCGACGTCGGCGGTCAATACAAGTTCGACCTGCCCGCCAAGGCATTCAGCCTTTCCGGTCTCGATGCCAAGGTGAACGGCGCGGCGGCGGGCATCACGAACCTGGCGGTCAGCGCCAAGGGCGACGTCGCCGCGAACCCGGACAAGAGCGAGTACCACGTGAAAGGCCTGGCGCTGGACGCCCAGGGCGCGATGCCCGACCAGAGCTTTGCCGCGCATGTTTCCGCGCCGCAGGTCGACATCGCCGCGAATAGCGCCCGCGGCGGCGCCATCAGCGTGCAGGCGACGCTCAAGCAGGCGGCGCGCGAAATCCAGGCCGCCCTCCAGCTTTCGGGCGTCGAGGGGTCGGCCAAAGCGCTTTCCGTACCGAAGCTGACCGCCGACATCGCCATGACCGGCGAGGGCGTGCCGCAGAAGAGCGTGAAAGTCCCCGTGACCGGCAGCCTGCGCGCGGACCTCGAGAAGCAGACGGCGAACGCCGATCTCACCGCGAAGTTCGACGAGTCGACGATCCAGGCGAAGCTCGGTCTCGCCAAGTTCTCGCCGCCGAGCTATCTCTTCGACGTGAACGTCGACCGGCTGAACGTCGACCGCTACTTCCCCCCGGAAAAGGAGGCGAGCGCCGGTTCGCAGCCCGGCAAGCCTGGCGAAGCCGGAAAAGAGGCCGCCGATACGCCGGTCGACCTCTCGGCGCTCAAGGACTTGCGCGCCGATGGCCGTCTGCAGGTCGGCGCGCTGCAGGCGCGCGGGCTCAAGCTCGCGAACCTCAAGGCGCAAGTGAAAGCCGCAAACGGCCGCCTCGACGTCGCGCCGCATTCGGCCAACCTCTACGAGGGATCGGTAGCCGGCGCGATCTCCGCGCAGGCCGACGGGCGCGTCGCGGTCAAGGAAACGCTGAGCGGCATCTCGATCGGCCCGCTGCTGCGCGACGCGGCGAACAAGGACATCCTCGAGGGCCACGGCAACGTCGCGCTCGACGTCGCCGCCGCGGGCAAGAGCGTGAACGCCATGAAGAAGGCGCTCGACGGCACGGCGCGGCTGCAGCTCAAGGACGGCGCGATCAAGGGCGTGAACATCGCGGAGATCCTGCGCAAGGCGAAGACCGCGCTCTCCTCGCAGGAGGCGAAAGCGCAGGCGGCGCAGGCGCAGCAGACCGACTTCTCGGAGATGAGCGCGAGTTTCGTCATCAAGAGCGGCATCGCGCGCAACAACGACCTCGAGATGAAGGCGCCCCTTTTCCGGGTTGGCGGACAGGGCGAGGTGAACATTCCGGCCTCCACTCTCGACTACACGGTCAAGGCCTCGGTCGTCGCCACCACCCAGGGGCAGGGCGGCGCCGATCTCTCGCAACTCGCCGGCGTCACCGTGCCGGTGCACCTCACCGGACCGCTCGCCGACATGAAGTACGACGTCGACTACGGGGCGGTGGCGCGCGACGTCGCGAAGTCGAAGATCGGCGAGAAGCTGAAGGAGCGCCTCGGCGGGCAGTCGGGGCAGGGCAGCTCGGATCTGGAGAAGAAGCTCGACAAGCTCAAGGGCCTCTTCGGCCGCTGATCTCGGCCAGCGCCTCGATCCATTCGGGCGATTCGTTGAGGCACGGCAGGACGTTCAACTGCGCGCCGCCCGCGGCGAGGAACGCGGCGCGCGCCGTGATGCCGATCTCCTCGAGCGTTTCCAGGCAGTCGACGACGAAGCCGGGGCAGGCGATGTCGACGCGCTTCGTGCCGCTTTTCGCGAGCTCGATCAGGGTGGGCTGCGTATAGGGCTCGAGCCATCGTGCATAGCCGAAGCGCGACTGGAAGGTCACGAGGGTTTCTTCGTTCGTCAGCCGCAGCGCCTTGGTCAGGAGCGCCGCCGTCGCGCGGCACTGCTGCTCATACACGCCGGCACCGCGCCTGGGCAGGCCGTGAAAGCTCAGGAGCAGCTTTTCGCCGCGCCCGCGTTCCGCCCAATAGCGGCGTATGCCCGCAGCGAGCGCGGCGATGTACGCCGGGTGGTCGTGAAAATCGCGCACCACTGCCGTCCCCTCGGGCAGGCAGTCGATGACGCTCTGGGTCGTGCCCGCCGCATATTGCGGGTAGAGCGGTATCACCAGCGGATCGTCGAGCGCCTGCAGCACGGAAGGAATGGACGGCTGGCCGTAGCGCATCGCGTACGGCACCCTTTGCTGCAATCGCGCCGACAACAACTGCGCCTGCCGCCGCGTATATACGGCGAGCGGCGAGCCCTCGGGCAACCAGATCTCGCGGTACTTCTCGGCGACGGCGACGGGGCGCTTGCGCAGCACGATGCCGTAGAGGATCGGCAACCATAGCCAGCGCGGCAACTCGACGACGCGCGGATCGGAAAGGAACTCGGCGAGAAAGGCGCGGACCGCCTGGGCGGTCGGTGCCGTCGGCGTACCGAGGTTGACGAGTACGGGAGTCAGTGCTGCGAGAGCGCGCTGGAAAGGAGCTTGGCGGTGACGTCGACGATGGGGATCACCCGGTCGTAGGCCATGCGCGTCGGACCGATGACCCCGACCGTGCCCACTACTTCCCCCTCGACCCTGTACGGAGAGGTGACCACGCTCACGTCCTCGGGCGCGGCGAAGCCGGACTCGCCGCCGATGAAGATCTGCACGCCCTGCCCGCGCAGCGATACGTCGAGAATCTGCAGGAGCGAGGTCTTTTTCTCGAACAGCTCGAAGAGCTGGCGCAGGCGCGTCATGTCCTGCGCCAGGTCCTGCACCGAGAGCAGATTGTGCTCCCCGGAGATGACGTACTGCTCGCTCCCGTCGGACACCGCGCGGTTGCCGGCTTCGACCGCGGCGGTCATCAGCTTGATCATGTCCTGTCGCAGCTCGCGCAGCTCGCGCTGCAGCCGGGCGCGAATGTCCTCGAAGGTCTGGCCGGAATAGTTCTGGTTGATGTAGTTCGCCGCCTCGATGAGCTCGGACGCGCTGAACTCGCGCTCGGTGAAGAGGATGCGGTTCTGCACGTCGCCGTCGGGCGTGACGACGATGAGCAGCACCCGCTTCTCGGAGAGCTTGAGGAACTCGATGTGCCGGAAGGTGCCGGAACGGCGCCGCGGCGTCATCACCACGCCGGCGAACTGCGTGAGCTGCGACAGAAGCTGGGAGGCCGCCTGGAGCGCGCGCTGCGGGTTGTCCGGCTGCAGCTCGCCCTCGATGCGGTGCACGGCGTCGCTCTCGAGCGGCCGGATGATGAGCAGCGTGTCGACGAAGAAGCGGTAGCCGGCCGGCGTCGGCACGCGGCCCGCGGAGGTATGCGGGCTGGCGATGAAGCCGAGCTCCTCGAGGTCGGCCATCACGTTGCGGATGGTCGCCGGGGAAAGATCGAGGCCGGAGTAGCGCGAAAGGGTGCGCGAGCCGATCGGCTGGCCTTCCGCAATGTAGCGCTCGATCAACGTCTTGAGCAGTACCTGAGCGCGCTTATCGAGCATGAAATTCATTGTACACTCGCCGCGATGTTCAGCCGCATCGCGCTGATCGGCAAGCTCGGCAGTCCCGAGATCGCGGCTTCGCTCCGCGAGCTGATCGGCCTGCTGGAAAAGCGCGGCTGCGAAGCGCTGGTCGAGAAGGAGACGGCGGCGGAGCTCGGCGCGCACGGCCTCGACTATGCGGCGCTCGGCAGCCGCGCCGACCTGGCGGTAGTCATCGGCGGCGACGGAACCATGCTCGCCGCGGCGCGCAACCTGGTGCGCCATCGCGTGCCCGTGATCGGCGTCAATCTCGGTCGCGTCGGCTTCATGACCGACATCGGCCACCGCGACATGCAGTCCGGCATCGCCACCATCCTGCAGGGCCACTACACCATGGAGGAGCGCGCGGTGCTCGATGCCGAGATCGTGCGCGACGGCAAATCGGTGCTGCGAACGCTCGCGCTGAACGAGGCGGTGGTCGGCAAGGGCGCGCAGGGACGGCTGATCGAGTTCGATCTCTCGGTCGACGGCGAGTACATCTACACCTTGCGTGCCGACGGCATGATCGTCGCCACGCCGACCGGCTCCACCGCGTACGCGCTCTCGGCGCAGGGGCCGATCCTGCACCCCGCCGTGCGCGCCCTCGCGCTCGTGCCGCTCAATCCGCACACGCTTTCGGCGCGCCCGGTGAGCGTGAGCGACAGCTGCGCCATCGAGATCTCGCTGGTGCGCGCGCTCGATGCGCGCGCCCACTTCGACGGACTCGCGCTCGCCGACATGCAGGAAGGCGACCATCTGCTGCTGCGGCGCTCGGCCGACGTCGTGCGCTTCGTGCATCCGCCCGGCTACCGCTATTTCGCCACGCTGCGGGCGAAGCTGCACTGGAGCGAGGTGCCGTCGAAGGCCGAGTAGCGAAGTGCTGCGCGCTCTCTACATCACCGACTACGTCCTGATCCGCAGCCTCTCGCTCGAGCTCGACGCCGGGTTCAGCGTGCTCACCGGCGAGACCGGCGCGGGCAAGTCCATCCTCGTCGACGCGATCGAGCTGCTCGTCGGCGGGCGGGGCGACGCGGCCGTGGTGCGCGAAGGCGCCGAGCGTGCCGAGCTCGGGGCGGAGTTCGATCTTTCCTCGGAACTGCAGCGCTGGGTGAAGGAGCGGGAGGTGGAAGGCGATGCGGACTGCCTGCTCGTGCGGCGCATCGTCGACCGCGCCGGCCGCTCGCGCTGCTTCATCAACGGGCATGCGGCGACGCTCGCGCAGCTCAAGGAAGTGGGCGAGCAGCTCGTCGACATCCACGGCCAGCACGCGCACCAGTCGCTGCTGCGGCCCGCCGCGCAGCGCGCGCTCCTCGACGCGCACGCCGGCGCGGAGACGCTGGCGCGCGAGACGGCCGAGGCGTATCGCGCCTGGCGGCGGCTGGAAGAGCTCGCGCGCGAAGCGCACGAGAAGTACGCGCAGCGCCTCGCCGAGCGCGCCGAGCTCGAGGAGCGCGTCGCCGACCTGCGCAAGCTCGCGCCGGCGCCGGGCGAGTGGGAACGCGTGGCGGCCGAGCACCAGCGGCTCGAGCACGGCTCGAGCCTCCTCGCCGGCGCGCAGTCCTCGCTCGAGGCGCTGGAAGAGACGGAAGGCGCGTGCCTCTCGCAGCTCGCAGCGGTGACGAGCCGCCTGCGCACGCTTTCGGAGCACGACGATCGGCTGCGTCCGGTCGTCGAGATGCTCGAATCGGCCGAGGCGCAGGCGGGCGAGGCGGCGCGCGAGCTGCGCCATTACGCCTCGCGCATCGATCTCGATCCCCAGGCGCTGCGCGAGAGCGAAGCGCGCATCGAGGCGCTGCACAGCGCGGCGCGCCGCTACCGCATTCGCCCCGAGGACCTGCGCGCATTGCTGGACGGCGCCGAATCGCGGCTCGCGGAGCTCGAGCTCTCGGCCGATGCCGAAGCGCTCAAGCGCGAAGTCGACGCGGCGCGCGCGCGCTACCACGCAGCGGCGGGGAAGCTCGGCGCGCAGCGGGCCGCGGGCGCGCAGGCGCTCTCGAAGGCGGTGAGCGCCGCGATGCAGCAGCTGGCGATGGCCGGGGGGCGCTTCTTCGTTGCGCTCGCCAAGCGCGAGGAGCCGGCGGCGAGCGGCACCGAGGACGTCGAGTTCCAGGTCGCCTCGCATCCGACCCTGCCGCTGCGCCCGCTCGGGCGCGTCGCCTCGGGCGGCGAGCTCTCGCGCATCAGCCTCGCCATCCAGCTCATCGCCGCACGCGCGACGCCGGTCGCGACGCTGATCTTCGACGAAGTCGACGCGGGCATCGGCGGCGCGGTCGCCGAGACGGTCGGACGATCGCTGAAGAAGCTCGGAAGAGAGCGCCAGGTGCTCTGCGTGACGCACCTGCCGCAAGTCGCGGCAAGCGGCGACCACCAGTGGGCGGTCGCCAAGGCGGGCTTGAAGGTCAAAGTGGAGAAGCTCGACCGCGCGCGTCGCATCGCGGAGCTGGCGCGCATGCTGGGCGGCGCCGAGAGCACCGCGCGCAAGCACGCCGCCGAGTTGCTCGACGCCCGCGAGGAGGTCAGCGCGGGCGGTAGGGGCAGTCCTTCTTGACGCAGTCGGCGTAGAGCGCGAGCGAGTGGCCGTGGAGCTGGAAGCCGCGCTGGCGCGCGATGTCGCTCTGGCGTCGCTCGATGTCGGCGTCGTAGAACTCCTCGACGCGACCGCACTGCAGGCACACCAGGTGATCGTGGTGGCCGCCCTGGTTGAGCTCGAACACCGCCTTGCCGGTCTCGAAGTGCTGGCGCGAGAGCAGTCCCGCCTGCTCGAACTGCGTGAGCACCCGGTACACCGTGGCGAGGCCGACATCGATGCCCTCGGCGATGAGCGCCTTGTAGACGTCCTCGGCCGAGAGGTGGCGCACCTTGCTCGACTCGAAGAGCTCGAGGATCTTCTTGCGAGGCAAGGTCGCCTTGAGGCCGCTCTCCTTGAGGCTTTGCGCCGGGCTCATCGACTATCATTATAAGCGTCGTGATTGCGCGCACCGTCCTTGCCGCCTCGCTGGTCGCCCTCGTCGCCGGGTGCGGCGTGCCGCGCATTCCCGGCATCACGCCCTACAAGATGGACATCCAGCAGGGCAATTTCGTCTCGCAGGACATGGTTGCGCAGCTCAAGCCGGGCATGAGCCGCGAGCAGGTGCGCGCCATTCTCGGCACGCCGCTCGTCGCCGACATCTTTCATGCCGATCGCTGGGACTATGTGTATTGGCGCGAGGCGCCCGACGGCAAGCGCGAGGAGCGCCGAGTCGCCGTCTTCTTCTCGGCCGACGACAAGCTCGAGCGCGTTGCGGGCGACGTGACGGCTTCGCCGGCGGCGGGTCGATGACGATCAAGGTAGCGGTCGCCGGCGCCGGCGGGCGGATGGGCCAGGCGCTGCTCGAGGCGTTGCGCGGCGAGCACGAGCTCGAGCTCGGCGGCGCGCTCGAGGTCGCGGGCAGCCCGGCCCTGGGTGCCACGGTAGGCGAGGTAACGGTGACGAGCGAGGTGTCCGCCGCGCTCGGCGCCGCCGAGATGCTCATCGATTTCACGCGGCCCGAGGCAACGCTCGCGCACGTGCGCGCGTGCAGGCAGCGGGGCAAGGGCATGGTGATCGGCACGACCGGCTTTTCGGCCGCGCAACGGCAAGAGCTCGAGGAGGCGGCGCGCACCATCCCGATCGTCATGGCCGCCAATTTCGCGGTCGGCGTCAACGCGCTCTACAAGCTTGCCGAGACGGCGGCGCGCATCCTCGGCGAGGACTACGACGTCGAGATCATCGAGGCGCACCACCGGCAGAAGGTGGACGCCCCGTCGGGCACCGCGCTGCGGTTGGGCGAGGTGGTCGCAAAGGCGCTGCAGAGAAAGCTTTCGGAAGTGCAGCGGCACGGCCGGCACGGCGAGCCCGGCGCACGGCCGGCGCGCGAGATCGGCTTCCACGCGGTGCGGGGCGGCGACATCGTCGGCGAGCACACGGTGCTTTTCGCCGGCAGGGGCGAGCGGCTCGAGCTCACCGTGCGCTCGCAGAGCCGCGCGACCTACGCCAGCGGGGCGCTGCGTGCGGCGCGGTGGCTCTCCGGTCGCAAGCCGGGGCTTTACGACATGTCGGATGTGCTTGGTCTGAAATAGCCGCGCGCGTATAATTCCCTCTTCAATGAAGCGGGAAGGGCGATTCTCCTTCCCGCTTTTCGTATCCAGCCCATGACGATCAGTACTCAGGATGCCGTCCTGGCCCTCGCGGACGGCACGGTCTTTCGCGGCCGCTCGATCGGTGCGCCCGGCGCCTCGGTCGGCGAGGTGGTGTTCAACACGGCGATGACGGGCTACCAGGAGATCCTGACCGATCCCTCGTATTGCCGGCAGATCGTCACGCTCACCTATCCGCACATCGGCAATACCGGGGTCAATCCGCAGGACGTCGAGTCGAGCCGGATCTATGCCGCGGGCCTGGTCGTGCGCGACGTGCCGCGCCGCCACTCCAACTGGCGCTCGAGCGAGGACCTCGGAAGCTACCTGCGCCAGAACGACGTGGTCGGCATCGCCGAGCTCGACACGCGCAAGCTCACCCGGATCCTGCGCGAGAAAGGCGCCCAGAACGGCTGCCTCATGGCCGGAGAAGACGTCGATGTCGACCTCGCCCTGCGCAAGGCGAAGGAATTCCCCGGCCTCGCCGGCATGGACCTCGCCAAGGTCGTGACCGTGCGCGAGCCCTACGAGTGGCGCGAGGGCCGCTGGCAGCTCACCGGTCCGGACGGCGCTCCCGGGTTCCGCCGCATCGAGAACCCGCGGTTCCACGTCGTTGCCTACGACTACGGCGTGAAGCGCAACACGCTGCGTCTTCTCGCCGAGCTCGACGCGCGGGTCACGGTCGTCCCGGCGCAGATGCCCGCGAAGGAAGTGCTGAAGATGAAGCCGGACGGCGTGTATCTCTCCAACGGTCCCGGGGATCCGGAGCCCTGCGACTACGCAATCGAGGCCATCGGCGAGATCCTCGATGCGACGCGTATCCCGGTGTTCGGCATCTGCCTCGGCCACCAGCTCATGGGACTCGCCTCCGGGGCGAAGACGCTGAAGATGAAGTTCGGCCACCACGGCGCGAACCACCCGGTGAAGGACCTCGACACCGGGCAGGTGGTCATTACCAGCCAGAACCACGGCTTCGCCGTGGACCCGAAGACGATCGGCGGCCACCTGCGCACCACGCACGTATCGCTCTTCGACGGTTCCCTGCAGGGCCTCGCGCGCACCGACCGCCCGGCGTTATGCTTCCAGGGGCACCCGGAAGCGAGTCCCGGACCGCACGACATCGGTTATCTCTTCCAGCGTTTCGGAAAGATGATGCAGGAGCATGTCGACAGGAAGTGAAGCTTGCCTAAACGAACCGACATCAAGAGCATCCTGATCATCGGCGCCGGCCCGATCGTCATCGGCCAGGCCTGCGAGTTCGACTACTCGGGTGCGCAGGCGTGCAAGGCGCTGCGCCAGGAAGGCTATCGCGTCGTCCTGGTGAACTCGAACCCGGCGACCATCATGACCGATCCGGAGATGGCCGACGCCACCTACGTCGAGCCGATCACCTGGCAGGTGGTGGCGCGGATCATCGAGAAGGAGCGGCCCGACGCGCTGCTGCCGACCATGGGCGGCCAGACCGCGCTCAACTGCGCGCTCGACCTCGCGCGCGAGGGCATCCTCGAGAAGCACCGGGTGGAGATGATCGGCGCCTCGCGCGTGGCGATCGACAAGGCCGAGGATCGCGAGAAGTTCAAGCTGGCGATGAAGAAGATCGGCCTCGCCTGTCCGCGCTCGGCGCTCGCGCACTCGATGGAGGAAGCGCTGCAGGTGCAGGCGGGCATCGGCTTTCCGGTGGTGATCCGGCCGTCCTTCACCCTCGGGGGGACCGGAGGCGGCATCGCCTACAACCGCGAAGAGTTTGTCGCGATCTGCGAGCGCGGCCTCGACGCCTCGCCGACGAAGGAGCTGCTGATCGAGGAGTCGGTGCTCGGCTGGAAAGAGTTCGAGATGGAGGTGGTGCGCGACCGCAAGGACAACTGCATCATCGTCTGCTCGATCGAGAACCTCGACCCGATGGGCGTGCACACGGGCGACTCGATCACGGTGGCGCCGGCGCAGACGCTGACCGACAAGGAGTACCAGATCATGCGCGACGCCTCGATCGCGGTGCTGCGCGAGATCGGCGTCGACACCGGCGGCTCGAACGTGCAGTTCGCGATCAACCCGGCCGACGGCCGCATGGTGGTGATCGAGATGAACCCGCGCGTGTCGCGCTCCTCCGCGCTCGCTTCGAAGGCGACCGGCTTCCCGATCGCGAAAGTCGCGGCCAAGCTCGCCGTCGGCTACACGCTCGATGAGATCGCGAACGAAGTGACCGGCGGCGCGACGCCGGCGTCCTTCGAGCCGACCATCGATTATGTGGTCACCAAGGTACCGCGCTTCGCCTTCGAGAAGTTCCCGCAGGCGAACGACCGCCTGACGACGCAGATGAAGTCGGTGGGCGAGGTCATGGCGATCGGCCGCACCTTTCAGGAGAGCTTCCAGAAGGCGCTGCGCGGGCTGGAGACCGGCGTCGACGGCCTCAACCAGCGCACGCGCGACCGCGAGACGCTCGAGAAGGAGCTCGGCGAGCCGGGCCCGGAGCGCATCTGGTACGTCGGCGACGCCTTCGAGAACGGCTTCACGCTCGAGGAGGTACATCGCCTGACGAAGATCGATCCCTGGTTCCTCGACCAGATCCAGGAGATCGTCGAGCTGGAAATGAAGCTCGACGACCAGAAGCTCGACGATATCGATGCGTCCACCCTGCGCATGCTCAAGCGCAAGGGCTTCTCGGACCGGCGCCTCGCCTATCTCTTCAATAGCGACGAAAAGATCGTAAGAAAGAAAAGGCACGCGCTCGGTATCCGCCCGGTCTACAAGCGCGTCGACACTTGCGCCGCCGAGTTCGCGACCAAGACCGCCTACCTGTACTCGACCTACGAGGAGGAGTGCGAGGCGGAGCCGAGCGCAAAGAAGAAGGTGATGGTGCTGGGCGGCGGGCCGAACCGCATCGGCCAGGGGATCGAATTCGACTACTGCTGCGTGCACGCGGCGCTCGCCCTGCGCGCCGACGGGTTCGAGACGATCATGGTGAACTGCAACCCGGAGACCGTCTCGACCGACTACGACACGTCCGACCGCCTGTACTTCGAGCCCCTCACCCTCGAGGACGTGCTCGAGATCGTCGACAAGGAAAAGCCCTGGGGCGTGATCGTGCAGTACGGCGGGCAGACGCCGCTCAAGCTCGCGCGCGACCTGGCGGCGGCCGGCGTGCCGATCATCGGCACGAGCGCCGACGCGATCGACATCGCGGAGGACCGCGAGCGCTTCCAGAAGCTGGTCGACAGGCTGAAGCTGCGCCAGCCGCCCAACCGCACCGCGCGCTCCGCGGCGCAAGCGGTGAAATGCGCCGAGGAGATCGGCTATCCGGTGGTGGTGCGGCCGAGCTATGTGCTCGGCGGGCGCGCCATGGAGATCGTGCACCAGCAGGCCGACCTCGAGCGATATATGAGAGAAGCGGTGAAGGTGTCGAACGACTCGCCGGTGCTTCTCGACCGCTACCTGTCCGACGCGACCGAGGTCGACGTGGATTGCATTTGCGACGGCAAGGACGTGCTGATCGGCGGCATCATGGAGCACGTCGAGCAGGCCGGGGTGCACTCGGGCGATTCGGCCTGCTGCCTGCCGCCGCACTCGCTCGCGAGCCACATCGAGCGCGAGCTGCGCCGACAGACCGAAGTGCTGGCGCGGGCGTTGAAGGTAGTCGGGCTGATGAACGTGCAGTACGCGATCCAGCGCGACACCGTCTACGTGCTGGAAGTGAACCCGCGCGCCTCGCGCACCGTGCCCTACGTCTCCAAGGCGATCGGGCTGCCGCTCGCCATGATCGCGGCGCGCTGCATGGCCGGGAAGGGCCTGCGCGAGCAGGCCGCAGAGGAAGTGACGCCGTCGTACTTCTCGGTGAAGGAGGCGGTCTTCCCCTTCGCCCGTTTCCCGGGCGTCGACACCATCCTCGGTCCGGAGATGAAGTCCACCGGCGAGGTGATGGGCGTGGGCGAGACCTTCGGCGAGGCGTTCGTCAAGTCGCAGCTCGCCGCCGGGGTGCGGCTGCCCTCGGGCGGCAAGGCGTTCATCAGCGTGCGCGACGGCGACAAGCATGCCGCCGTGCAAGTGGCGCGCGACCTGATCGAGCTCGGATTCAGCGTCCTCGCCACGCGCGGCACGGCGGCGGTGCTGCAGTCGCACGGAGTGCCGGTCACGGTCGTCAACAAGGTCGCCGAAGGCCGGCCGCACATCGTCGACATGATCAAGAACGGCGAGGTCAGCTTCATCGTCAATACCGTCGAGGCGACCCGCACCGCGGCGAGCGACTCGCGCGCCATCCGCGTCACCGCCCTGGCGCGGCGCGTCACCTACTACACCACGGTGGCCGGCGCGAAAGCCGCCTGCGCCGGCATGAAGTACCATCTCGCCAGCCTGGAGCCGTACCGCCTGCAGGACCTGCATCAGCGCCTGCGGCAGCACGCGGCCCCCGAGGCGGCCTAAGTCGAAACCGCAGATTCGCCGATGAAGACACCGATGACCAAGCGCGGCGCCGAGCTTTTGCGTAGCGAGCTGCAGCGCCTGAAGACCATAGAGCGGCCGGCGATCACGCAGGCCATCGCCGAGGCGCGCTCGCACGGCGATCTCTCCGAGAACGCCGAGTACGACGCGGCGCGCGAGAAGCAGGGCCATTGCGAGGCGCGCATCCGCGACATCGAGGCGAAGCTCGCCAACTCCAACATCGTCGACCCGAAGCTGCTCGACGCGGGCGGCCGCTGCGTGTTCGGCGCGACGGTCGATGTCGAGGAGCAGGGCGGCGAGTCCGCCACCTGGCAGATCGTCGGCGAGGACGAAGCCGACATCAAGGCCGGGCGGATCTCGTTCTCCTCGCCGATCGGCCGCGCCCTGATCGGCAAGGAGCCGGGCGAGACGGTCGAGGTCCAGACCCCGGGCGGCGTCAAGCGCTACGACATCCTCGACGTCCGCTACGAGTAGCAGGCTGTCGATCTTGTCGACAAGCGAAGGCCTGATTCCGAACGCTGCCATGTCGAAACTTCGCGTCCAGAGCTTCTCGGTCTCCCTCGACGGCTACAGCGCCGGGCCGAGCCAGGATCTGCACAATCCGCTCGGCGTGCGCGGACCGGAGCTGATGGAGTGGTTCTTCCCGACGCGCGTTTTCCAGCGGATGTACGGCAAGGGCGAAGGCGAGACCGGCGTGGACAATCGCATGGCCGAGCAGGGGTTCGACAACCTCGGCGCGTGGATCCTCGGGCGCAACATGTTCGGGCCGGTGCGCGGGCCATGGCCCGACGAGAGCTGGAAGGGATGGTGGGGCGACGAGCCGCCGTACCATTGTCCCGTGTTCGTACTGACCCACCACGCGCGCAAGCCGATCGAGATGAAAGGCGGCACCACGTTCTTCTTCATCACCGACGGCATCCGCGCGGCCCTCGAGCAGGCGAAGAAGGCCGCCGGCGGCAGGGATGTGCGGCTCGGCGGCGGGGTCGCCACCGTGCGGCAGTACCTGCAGGCAGGGCTGATCGACGAGCTGCATCTTGCGCTGCGGCCGATCCTCATGGGGGCGGGCGAGAACCTGTGGGCCGGGCTCGACGCGCGGGCGCTCGGCTACGAGTGCTGGAAATCGCTCGCCGGCGAGCGCGCGACGCACGTGTTTCTGCGCAAGCGCGCATGAGGCGGGCGCTCGCCTTCCTCGTTCTTTTGGCTGCGGCTGCGGCGTGCGCACCGCTGCAGAGCCAGGCGCCGGGCACGCCGTCGATCGTGGCGGTGTCGCCGGCCGCCTGCGACGGGCCGGTCGATGCGAGCCGGCCGCAGTACATCGTCGGCTACGGCAGCCTGATGCAGGACGAGTCGCGCAGCCGCACCTCCCCGCGGGCGGGCCCCGCGCATCCGATCGAATTGGCGGGCTATCGCCGCGGCTGGTTCGCGCGCGGCTCTTCGGTCGGCTTCAGCACGACCTTCCTCGGCGTCGTGCAGGACCGCGCGAGCCGACTCAATGCCGTCGTCTACAAAGTCGACGCGGACGAGGTGGCGGCGACGGACCGGCGCGAGCGCTCGTATTGCCGCGCGGCCGTGCCGGTCTCGCAGATCGCGCCGCTCGGCGCCGATTTTTCGCTGCCGGGCAACGCCCAGGCATGGATCTACGTCAGCCGTGGGCCGAACGTGTCGCTGCCGGACGCGAAGTACCCGATCGTGCAGTCGTACGTGGACGTCTTCATTGTCGGCTGCCTGGAGCAGGAGGCCCGCTACGGCGTCGCCGGGTTCGCACGCGAGTGCGTGGCGACGACGTACGGCTGGTCCGCGCACTGGGTCAACGACCGGATCTATCCGCGCCGTCCCTTCGTCTACCAGCCCTACGCCCGAGAGGTCGACGGCCTGCTCGCGAAGGAGCTGCCCCGGATCTTCAACCAGATTCGCGTGGAATAAAGGCTAGAGTTTCAGGCGCAAATGGAACGACTTCGGCCGGGTGAACGCTTCGAGTCCCAGGCGCGATAGCGTGCAGCCGCGCCCGGAGTCCTTCACGCCCGTCCAGGCGAGGGCGGGGTCGAGGTAATCGCAGCGGTTCATGTAGCAGGTGCCGGTCTCGAGCTCGTTGCCGATGCGCAGCGCCGCGCCGGCATCCGCAGTCCAGATCGAGGCGGTGAGGCCGTAGCGGCTGTCGTTCATGAGACGCACCGCATCTTCGTCCGAGCCGACCGGCATGATGCCGACCACGGGGCCGAAGCTCTCTTCGGTCATCACCTGCATGTCGTGGCTCACGTCGATCAGTACCTGGGGCGCGAGGTACGGCGTGCCTTCCTGGTCGGCCGGAAAGCGCTTCGCATCGACGAGCGGCCGCGCGCCTTTGCTCACCGCTTCGCGGATCTGCGCGCGCACGGCGTTCGCCGCCTCGGTGCGCACCATCGGCCCGAGCGTCGTTTCCCGCTCGAGCGGATTGCCCAGCCGATACTTTTTCACGAGCTCTACGAAGGCGTCGACGAAGCGCCGGTAGATCGGCCGCGCGACGTAGATTCTCTCGACCGCGCAGCACGATTGGCCGGAGTTGAAGTAAGCGCCGTCGACCACGTTCTCCACCGTGTAATCGAAAGGGGCGTCGCCGCGCACGTACGCCGGGTCTTTGCCGCCGAGCTCGAGCCCGGTGCCGACGAAGCGGGAAGCCGCCGCCTGCTGCACCGCATGCCCGCCGGGCACCGAGCCGGTGAAGGCGACGAAGCCGATGCGCGGATCGGCGATGATCTTCGCGGTCTGCTCATGCGAAAGGTGCAGGTACTGAAAGACGCCATCGGGAAGGCCGGCCGCGGCGAAGCCCTCCGCATAGCGCTCTGCGACGAGCGGCGTTTGCTGCGCCATCTTGAGGATGACGCTGTTGCCGGCGAGGAGCGCTGGCACCACGGCGTTCACCGAGGTAAGCCACGGATAGTTCCAGGGCGCGACGACCAGCACGACGCCAAGCGGCTCACGCCGGATGAATCGCCGGCCGGTTTCAATCGAAATATCTTTCAAACCCTCTTCGGCGATCGATGCCATATGGAGCGCGCGTTCCTGGAAGCCGCGCCGGATCTCGTTCGGCGAGTAGGCGATCGGCCGTCCCATCTGGCGCGTCAGCTCCTCGCCCAGCGCCTCGGCGCGCGCGACGCACCACTCGACCATGCGCCGGCAGATCGCGACGCGCTCCGGCACCGGGACCCGTCGCCACTTGCTTTGCGCAGTAGACGCGTTCTGAAGAGCAGACTCCATGTCGCCGGCGGACGCGAGCGCTCGCTCGGCGACGATCGAGCCGTCGATCGGCGAAGCGGTTTTCTGGACCGATGCGGAAATGGTGTACGTCCCTGTTATTCGGGGGTGACGTAGGCGGCCGTGAGGCCGCCGTCGACGAGGAACTCGGTGCCGGTCATGTACGAGGATTCGTCGCTCGCGAGGAAAAGCGCGGCGCGCGCGATCTCCTCGGCCTCGCCGAAGCGGCCCATCGGCACGTGGACTAGGCGCCGCTGCTTCTTCTCTTCGGTGTTCAGGAAGCTCATGAGCAGCTCGGTGCGCAAGGGCCCGGGCGACAAGGCGTTGACGCGAATGTTCTGGCGCGCGTGGATCACCGCGAGCTCGCGCGTCATGGCGAGCACCGCGCCTTTGCTCGCCGTATAGGCGATCTGCGGCGTGGCGGCGCCCAGGCGCGCGACGAAGGACGCGGTGTTGATCACCGAGCCGCCGCCGGCGCGCTGCAGCGCCGGGATGCCGTACTTGCAGCCGAGGAACACGCTCTTCGCGTTGACGTCGAGCGTCAGGTCCCAGATCGCTTCGTCGGTGGAGATCGCGTCGTCGTCCTTCGCATGCATGATGCCGGCGTTGTTGAAAAGCACGTTCAGGCGGCCGAACGCCTTTTCCGCCGCCGCCACCATCGACTGGCAGTCAGCGGCCTTCGACACGTCGGCGCGCACTGCAATGGCGCCGCCGATCATCCTCGCGGTTTCCTGCGCCGCCTGCTCGTTCACGTCGACGGCGAGGATCGCCGCGCCTTCGCGCGCGAAGAGCAGCGCCGCCTGGCGCCCGATCCCGCTGCCGGCGCCGGTGATGAGCGCCACCTTGTCTTTCAGGCGCATTCAGATCCTCTCGAAATAGCGGCTGCGCTCCCAATCGGTGACCGCGCTGTCGAACGCGCGCACCTCGGAGCCAAAGAAATGCGCATAGTGCTCGACCACGTCCTCGCCGAATGCGCGCTTCGCGAACTCGCTCTTGGCGAAGCTTTCGTTCGCCTGCGCAAGGGTGTAGGGCACCCGCGGCAGTTGCCGCGCGGCGTAGACGTCGCCGACGAAGCACTCCGGCGGCTCGATGCGCTTCTCGATGCCGTCCAGGCCGGAAGCGAGCGCGGCGGCGAGCGCGAGGTAGGGATTGGCGTCGGCGCCCGGGATGCGGCACTCGATGCGCAGGCTCTGACCCTCGCCGACCACGCGGAACCCGGCGGTGCGGTTGTCGTAGCTCCAGGCGAGGCGCGTCGGCGCCCACGAGGCGTCCACGAAGCGCTTGTAGGAATTGATCGTCGGCGCATAGAACGGCATGACGTCCGGCACGTGCGCGATCCAGCCGCCGAGGAACCAGCGAAAGGGATCGGACACGCGGGCACGGCCCATTTCCTTGTCTCCCGGAAAAGCATTTTTCCGGTCGCGCCAGAGGCTGAGATGGATATGGCAGCTCGAGCCCGCGCCGTCCGCCGAGGGCTTCGCCATGAAGGTGACGCTCATGCCCATCGCCTCGGCGAGCTCCTTCAGGCATTGCTTGAAGACCACGTGGCGGTCGGCCATCTCCAGCGCCGCGGCGTAGCGGATGTTGAGCTCGTGCTGTCCCTTGCCCCATTCGCCCTTCGAGTTCTCCACCGGCACGCCGGAGCGCTTGAGGTGGCGGCGCGCCGCCGCGTGAAAGCTCTCGCTGCGCGCGCCCTGCAGCATGTGGTAGTCCTCGAGGTACCAGCCCGCGGCCTCGAGCCCGCGATAGCCGTTCAGCGCCGCCTCGCGATAGCTCGTGCGATAGAGATAGTGCTCCAGCTCGGTCGCCGCAAAGGCGGCGTAGCCCGCCTCGTGCAATCGGGCGATCTGATGGCGCAGAATGGAGCGCGGCGCCACGGGCACAAGCTCGTGGCTCTTCTCGTCCTTCACGTCGCAAAGCGCGAGCGCGCTCTTCTCGAGCCACGTCGCCGGCCGCAACGTGGCGAGGTCGGGCACGAGGTGAAAGTCGCCGTAGCCGAGCTCCCAGTTGGCGAAGCGGTAGCCCGGGACCGGCTCCATCTCCATGTCGACGGTCAGCAGGTAGTCGCAGGCGTGCGCGCCCTCGCGCGCGACCTGCTCGAGGAACATCTCCGCGTCGAAGCGCTTGCCGAGCAGGCGGCCGTAGTGGTCGGTGAAGGCGACGAGCACCGTCTCCACCTCGCCCTGCTTCACCAGCCGGTCGAGCTCATCCAGCGTCATCGCGTTTCCTGGAAGGCGGCATGGAATGAACGACGAAATCTAGTGTCAAAATGGCGACCTTGCTACCCCTGCATTTTCATCCGGTCCTGCGCCGTTGGTGGGAGGGCCGGTTCGCCGAGCCCACGGAAGCGCAGCGCGAAGGCTGGGAGGCCATCCGGCGCGGCGCCGACACGCTCATCGCCGCCCCCACCGGCTCGGGCAAGACGCTGGCCGCCTTCCTGATCTCCCTCGACGAGCTGGTCCGCGAATCGCTCGAGCAAGGCGCCCTGCCCGACGAGGTGCGGGTGATCTACGTCTCGCCGCTCAAGGCGCTGTCGGCCGACATCCACAAGAACCTGGCGGTGCCGCGCCGCGAGATCCAGGCACTTTCCCAGGTCAAGATCAGCGCCGCGGTGAGAAGCGGCGACACGCCGCAAAGCGAGCGCGCCGCGATGCTGCGTACGCCGCCGCACGTTCTCGTCACCACGCCCGAATCGCTGTACCTGCTCCTCACCGCGCAGCGCTCGCGCGAGATGCTGAAGAGTGCGCGAGTGGTCATCGTCGACGAGATCCATGCCGTGCTGCAGTCTCGCCGCGGCGCGCATCTCGCGCTCTCGCTCGAGCGGCTGGACCACGTGTGCGGACGCAAGCTGCAGCGGATCGGCCTCTCGGCGACGCAGAAGCCGATCGACGAAGTCGCGAAGTTCCTGACCGGCCGGCATTGCGAAATCGTCGACAAAGGCCACAAGCGGCGAATGGACCTCGCCCTCGAGGTGCCGCGCTCGCCGCTCGAGGCCGTCATGTCGGGCGAAGTATGGGGCGAGTATTACGAGCGGCTGGTCGAGCTCATCAAGGCGCATCGCACGACGCTCATCACGGTGAACACCCGGCGGCTCGCCGAGCGCATGGCGCACCAGCTCTCCGAGCGCCTCGGGCCGGAGAACGTCTCGGCGCACCACGGCAGCCTGGCGAAAGAGGCGCGTCTGGAGGCCGAGCATCGGCTGCGCGAGGGCCAATTGAAAGTGCTGGTGGCGACCGCATCCCTCGAGCTCGGCATCGACATCGGCCACGTCGACCTGGTCTGCCAGATCTCCTCGCCGCATCGCATGGCCACGCTCCTGCAGCGCGTGGGCCGCTCGGGCCATAGCGTGAGCGGCGTGCCGAAGGGGCGGATCTTCCCGCTCACGCGCGACGATCTCGTCGAATGCGCGGCGATGGTGCGCGCGGTGCAGGACGGCGAGCTCGACCGCGTCGCCGTGCCCGACAAGCCGCTCGACGTGCTCGCGCAGCAGATCGCCGCGGAGACGGCCGCCGAAGGCGAGTGGGACGAGGCCGACCTCTACCGGCTTTTCCGCGCCGCCTATCCCTACCGCGACCTCGAGCGCGGGGCGTTCGAGGAGACCGTGGAAATGCTCGCGCACGGCTACGCCACCCGGCGCGGGCGCCGTGCCGCGCTCATTCACCGCGACGCCCTCGACAAGAAGCTCAGGCCGCGCAAGGGCACGCGCCTGATCGCCATTGCCAACGGCGGCGCGATTCCCGAGGTATTCGACTACCGTGTGCTGCTCGAGCCCGAGGGGCACGTGATCGGCACGCTGAACGAGGACTTCGCGATCGAGTCCCTGCCGGGCGACGTGTTCCAGCTCGGCAACGCCTCGTGGCGCATCCTGCGCATCGGCAACGGCGTGGTGCGCGTCGCCGACGCGCAGGGCCAGCCGCCCTCGATGCCGTTCTGGCTCGGCGAGGCGCCGGCGCGCTCCGACGAGATGAGCGCCGCGGTGTCGGAATTGCGTCAAGCGGTGGATGACCTGTTGCCCGACCTCGAGGCGGCAACGGCCCATCTGCAAAACCATTACGGCCTCTCCCGCGCCGCGGCGGAGCAGATCGTGCAGTACCTCGGCGAGGCGAAGCGCGCGCTCGGCGTGGTGCCGACGATGCGTACGATCGCGCTCGAGCGCTTTTTCGACGAGTCGGGCGGCATGCAGCTCGTGCTGCATGCGCCCTTCGGCAGCCGCATCAACAAGGCCTGGGGCCTCGCGCTGCGCAAGAAGTTTTGTCAGGGCTTCAATTTCGAGCTGCAGGCGGCGGCGACCGAGGAGGGCCTCATCCTCTCGCTCAACGCCTCGCACTCCTTCCCGCTCGAGGAAGTGTTCCGCTACCTGCACCCGAACACCCTGCGGGAAACACTGACGCAGGCGCTGCTCGCCTCGCCCATCTTCGAGACGCGCTGGCGCTGGACGAGCACGCTCGCGCTCGCGGTGCCGCGCAATCGCGGCGGCGCCAAGGTGCCGAACCAGCTGCAGCGCATGTACGCAGAAGACCTGCTGCAGGCGGTGTTCCCCGACGCGGTCGCGTGCCAGGACAACCTGCAGGGCGCGCGCGAGGTGCCGGAGCATCCGCTGGTCGACCAGGCGCTCAAGGATGCGCTCGAAGAGGCGGTGGACTTTCACGGCCTTGAAATTCAGCTGAAGAGGCTTTATTCGGGCGACATTCAGACCGTAGCGAGAGATACCCCGGAGCCCTCGGTCCTCTCGCACGAGCTCCTGAACTCAGCCGTCTACACCTTCCTCGACGACGCGCCGCTCGAGGAGCGCCGCACCCGCGCCGTCTACACCCGCCGCGCGACCGAGGTGCGCAACGCCGACGACCTGGGCGCGCTCGATGCGGCCGCGATCGCGCGCGTGCGCGAGGAGGCGTGGCCGGTCGCGAGCACGCCCGACGAGATGTACGACGCGCTGATGGTCGTCGGGTACATCGAGGATCGCGAGCTGCAAGCGGGTTGGAAATCGCTCCTCAGGCAGCTCGGCCCGCGCGCCGTTCACCGCGGCGATGCCTGGCTTGCGCACGAGCGCGTGGGTGACGATCGCGTCGAGCTGCAGGCGAGCCGGCTGGAAGTGCTCGGCCCGATCGCCTCCGAGCCGACGCCGGAGCTGCTGGCGCTCGAAGCGCAGGGGCGGGTGCTGCGCGGCCGCTTCACGCCCGGCACGACAGCGCTCGAATGGTGCGACCGGAGGCTCCTCGCCCGCATCCATCGCTATACGCTGAATCGCCTGCGTGCCGAGATCGAGCCGGTCAGCGCCGCCGATTTCCTGCGCTTCCTCGCGCACTGGCAGCACGTGGCGGGCGAAGATCAGATGCAAGGCGCCGAGGGGCTTGCCGCGGTGATCGAGCAGCTGGAAGGCTTCGAGCTCGCCGCGGCGGCCTGGGAAGGCGACGTGCTGCCCGCGCGCGTCGGCGACTACGACGGGGAGCAGATCGACCGGCTCTGCATGAGCGGGCGCGTAGCCTGGGCGCGCCTGACGGCGGGGACGCGCGCGCCGCTTCGCTCCTCGCCGATCGCGCTCGTGCCGCGCGAGCATCTCGGCGTCTGGAAGCGCGATCCGGAAGAGAACGCCTTTTCATCCGAAGGCCGGGCGGTGCAGGAAGTGCTGGCGAAGCGCGGCGCTTCCTTTTTCCACGAGATCGTGAAAGCGAGCGGGCTGCTGCCGAGCCATGTCGAGCGCGCGCTCGCCGAGCTCGCCGGCGCGGGCGTCGTGAGCGCCGACAGCTTCGCCGGGCTGCGCGCGCTGCTCGCCCCGTCCGACAAGCGCCGCAACCTGATCGAGCTCGCCGGCCGCTGGACCATGCTGGCTTCCGAGCAAACGGAGGACAGCGAAAGCACGGCCCGCGCGCTGCTCAAGCGCTACGGCGTGGTGTTCCGAGTGCTCCTGCAGCGCGAGGCGCAGCTTCCGCCCTGGCGCGACCTCGTGCGCGTCTACCGGCGCCTCGAAGCACGCGGCGAAATCCGCGGCGGGCGCTTCGTCGCCGGCTTCGGCGGCGAGCAATTTGCCGCCGCCGACGCGGTGGGACGCCTGCGCGCGCTCAGGAAGATGGACCGCGCAGGGGAAATGACGGTGTTGAGCGCGAGCGACCCGCTCAATCTCGTCGGCATCCTCACGCCGCATGCGCGCGTCGCCGCCGTGCAGCGCAACCGCATCCTCCTCGCCGACGGCGTTCCGGTCGCCGCGCTGGAAGGCGGAGAGTTGCGACGCCTGCAGGACTCTCCGCTCGGGGATCCTCAGCTGAGAACCTTGCTGATCCGCCGCTCGCTCCGGCATCCGCTCCAGCCGCATCTGCGCGCCGCGACGGCGCGGGAAACCGCGCTGCTCACGCGCCAGCAGGAGCCTTCGGCGATCGAGCGCCTCGCCGAGCGCCGCCACTCCTAGCCGTCCTCAGCCGGGCTCGGCGCTGCTTTTCCGGCGCGTTACGGCTGAAACCGAGTGTCGCTTCACTCGCAACGTCGGCGTAACGCCGCGCAGAGAGCATGGATGCAACGTCCAACTGCCGGAAAGGAATCGCCATGGGCATCGACGACGAGCGGGCCGGAAAAGGTTCGCCTCTGGAGGAGGAATGCGCGCTCTGGGACTGGACGAGGACTGCGGGCGTCTCGGCGGCCGAGCTGCGCGACGCGCTCGGCAAATCGCTGCGCCGTGCGGAAGTCACGGTATGCGACGCAACGCCGGCATTTTCTGACCAGGCGCTCAAGTTTTTCTCACGGGAGAGGTGACTAAAGATCGTTTGTCGCTTGCGGCTCGCGCCCTTATCTTGCAACTCGTGAGCAAAGCCAAAAGAACGGAGACTGCAATGACGAACGCGGACTTTCGCTATCCCACTCCCGAAGAATTGAGCGCGCTCGAGCGCGAAGCGCGCCGCGCGCGAGCCTTGGAGGTGGCGCGCCTGCTCAAGAGAGCGGCCGGGGCGCTCAAGTCCTTCTTCGCCCGGCCCGCGCCGGTGCGGGTCAAAATCGCCCGCCACGCGTAAGGCCCGCGGCGGTAACATGCGGCCGCCATGGCCGCACAACCTGCCGTAGAGGCGCACACCGCCGGCGACGACGCGGATCTCGTCGAGCTCTACTACGAGCGCGGCTTCAGCGACGGCTTGCCCGTCGTTCCGCCGACGCCGGCAAAGATCGACGCGATGCTCGCCGCGCTCGGCGGCGAGCCGCAATTCCTGGAGTGCCGCGTGCCGCCCCGCTGGGGCGGCCTGACGCGCGAAGTTCTCGCCGTCAACCTGGTGATGGCCGGATGCCTTCCGCAGCACGCGCGCATCGTGCGCGCGGCGTTGCGCGCGCTCTGCGAGCCGGCGTTCAACCTGAACGGCGTGCAGGCGACGACGCACATGGCGGCGCCGCTGCTCGTGGTCAACGGCCCGGCGGCACGCGCGGCAGGGATGAACGGCGGCTGCAACGCCTTCGGCTCCGGCAACCGGGCGAACGCCACGATCGGGCGCGCGATCCGGCTCGTGCTGCTCAATGTCGGCGGCGGCTGGCCGGGCGAGCTCGACAAGGCGACGCTCGGGCACCCGGGGAAGTACACCTACGCCGTGTGCGAGAACGAAGCGCTGAGCCCCTTCGCGCCCTACCATGTGGAGAAGGGCTTCAAGGCCGACGACTCGACCGTGTTCCTCATGGCGGCGGAGGCGCCGCACAGCGTGACGAACCACGTGGCGAACGACGCGCAGGGCATCCTCGATTCGATCTGCTCGGCGATGAGCACCTTCGCGCACAACAACTCGGTGAGCCAGGGGCATTGCGCCGTGGTCATCGGCCCCGAGCACGCGGCGACGATCGCCAAGTCCGGATGGAAGCGCGCCGACATCCGCAACTATCTGTGGATGTACTCCGGCAACACGTTCGCCGAGATCTCGTTCAACCATCGCTACGGCAAGGTCTACAACCGCAACCTGCCGGTGTGGTACCGGCGCGAGCCCGACTCGCGGATCCCGATCGTGCCGAGCGCCGAGCACATCCACCTTTTCGTAATCGGCGGCGAGGCCGGGCGCTTCTCCGCCTTCGTCCCCGGCTGGGGCCACATGACGAGCCCGGTCCTGCGCGAGATCGAAGGCGCTTCGCCCGGGAGCGAGCGCTGCGTCGACGGCACCTGCCAGCTTTGAAAGGAGAGGAGCGCGTGAACAAGATCTACGACCCGCGCGGCAGCGTCGCCGCGCAAACGCGAGAGATTTCCCCGAGAGCTTCCTCGTTGCAGGGCCTGCGTCTGGGGGTCCTCGACAACACGAAGTGGAACGCCAACAAGCTGCTGCGCGCGTTGCGCGAGGAGCTCGCGGCGCAGCACGGCCTGAAGCCGACCGGCTACTACCGCAAGGAAAGCTTCTCGCGCTTCGCCGAGCCGCAGCTCCTCGACGAGATCCGTAAGCAGAGCGACCTGGTCGTCACCGCGATCGGCGATTGAGGCTCGTGTACGTCGTGCTGTATGCACGACGCCATCGAGCTCGAAGGGCGCGGCGTGCCGACCGCGGTGATCGTCACCACGGAGTTCGTGCGCGAGGCCAAGGTGCAGCGCGAGGCGCTCGGCATGCCGGGCGTAATACCGGTGGTCATCCCGCATCCGCTCTCTTCGCTCACCGACGAGGAGATTCGCTCGCGCGTCGCCGCGGCGCTGCCGCAAGTGCTTGCCGCGTGGCAGGGCAAGCTGCGCGATGTCGACTAGCGGCGCGAGGCACGCCGCGCTTGCGCTACGCAGGCGATACCGGCCGCGGTAACGAGCGCGAGCAGCCCGTAGCTCTGCCCGAAGCTCAGTCCGGAGTGCTGATGCAGCACGGCGAAGAGCGAGGGCCCGACCAGCACGCCGGCATAGGTGACGGCGAGCGCGCCGCCGGTGGCGCTCGCGATCTTCTCGGGCGGGCTTTGCCGCGCGACGACCGCGATGAACACGCCATTCCAGCCCATCGCCGAGAAACCGAAGAGCGCGGCCGCGGCGCCGACCAGCGCGACGGGCCAGTGCGCCGCGGCTGCCGCGGTGGCGAGCGCGCCGACGATGGCGAGCGCGCCGTTCACGAGGAGCGCTGCCGATCCTGAACGCAGTCGATCCGCGAGCCAGCCCCAGACGAGCCGCCCGAGCGCGCCTGCGGCATTGGTGGTGGAAAGGAGCGTGCCGGCGAGCACCAGGCTAAGCTTCAGCTCGGTCACGAGATAAGTGACGAGGAAGCCTGTCAGGCAGAGCTGCACCGCCGAGTAGGCGAAGGAGGCGAGCGCGACCCAGCGCAGGATGGTGTGACGCCAGACAAGTGCGACGGCGGCGAGCGGGGCGCCGAGCAGCGGTGCCTGCGCGTCGCGATCGGCATCCCAGGCGCGACCTACTGCGCCGATCGCGACGCTGAAGGCGATCATCAGCGACGCGGCCGCGAGGAGCGCGGCCTGCCAGCCGAGCGCGAGCGCGATGGGCGGCACGAGCGCGCCGGCGAGAATCCCGCCGATCGGTACGCTCGACTGCTTGAGCGAGAAGATGAGGTTCATGTTGCGCGCCACGGGCGCGCGCGCGAGGAGCTGCGAGGCGGCCGGGTTCGTCACCCCGTAGCCCAGGCCGATTACCCAGGCGCCCAGGGCAATCGCGGCTAGCGTGCCGAGCGCCGACAGGGCGCAACCGGCGGCGACCAGCCATAGACCCCACTGGTGCAGTCGAGTCGCGCCGAGGCGACGGGCGAGCGCGCCGCCGAACACTGCCGCGGCCATCGCCCCGGCATAGACGACGGCGACCTGGTAGCCGATCAGCGCGGCGCTCAGGCCGAGCTCGGCCGCCGCCTTCGGCGCCACGGCGGCGAGCGCGAGCGCGCCGAGCGTGGTCAGCGCCTGGGTGCTCGTGGTGACGGCGAGCACCGGGGCGATCGGCAGCCGCGAAGCCGGAGGGGTCACGGCGCTCCCTTTACCATTGGACGATGGCGAAGTCGAACAAGGCTTGGCTGCGCCGGCACGTCACCGATCCGTACGTGCGCGAGGCGCAGGCGCGCGGCTTTCGCTCGCGCGCCGCATTCAAGCTTCTCGAGCTGGATCAGAAGGAAAAACTGCTGCGGCCCGGCGCGCTCGTGGTCGACCTGGGAGCGGCGCCGGGCAGCTGGTCGCAGGTTGCGGCGGAGCGGGTCCGGCCTGGCGGCAAGGTGATTGCTGTTGATCTCCTTCATGTTGCCCCCATCTCCGGCGTAACGGTGCTCAAAGGCGATTTCCGCGACGTGAACCTGCTCGACGCCCTCGGCGGCCGGCGAGCGGATGTCGTTCTTTCCGATCTCGCGCCCAATCTGTCGGGAATTGCCAACGTCGACCAGGCGCGGGGGGCGGAAATGGCCTTCGCGGCCATCGATTTCTGTCGAAAGGCCCTAAAGGAGGACGGAGTATTCGTCCTCAAAGCCTTCCACGGCGAGGCTTTTCACGAAGTTATGCAATGCCTGAAACAGGAATTCGGCACCGTGTCGGTGCGCAAGCCCGGAGCCTCTCGCGGCGAGTCCCGGGAGACCTACTTGGTGATGAGAAATCCGCGTAAGATCGACCCTCCACGGCAGCCGCAGAAACAAGGAGCAAGTACTTGAACAACATGCTGAAGAACCTGGTCATCTGGCTCGTCATCGGGCTGGTGCTGATGACCGTCTTCAACCAATTCAACACCCGCCATACGGCGCAATCGCCGATGGAGTATTCGCAGTTCCTCGACGAAGTGAAGTCGGGGCGCATTTCCAAGGTCACCATCGAGGGCCGCCAGCTCAAGGCGCAGACGGTCGACGGCAAGCGCGTCACCAGCTATTCGCCCGGCGACATCTGGCTGGTCTCCGACTTGCTGAAGTACGGGGTGAAGATCGAGGCGAAGCCCGAAGAGGAGCCTTCGCTGCTGATGAATATCTTCGTCTCCTGGTTTCCGATGCTCTTGCTGATCGGCGTCTGGATCTTCTTCATGCGCCAGATGCAGGGCGGGGGGCGCGGCGGCGCCTTCTCGTTCGGCAAGTCCCGGGCGCGCATGCTCGACGAGTCGACCAACACGGTCACCTTCGCCGACGTGGCCGGATGCGAGGAAGCGAAGGAGGAGGTGGCCGAGCTGGTCGACTTCCTGCGCGACCCCTCCAAGTTCCAGAAGCTCGGTGGCCGCATCCCGCGCGGCGTGCTGATGGTCGGCAGTCCGGGCACCGGCAAGACCCTTCTTGCGCGCGCCATCGCCGGCGAGGCGAAGGTGCCCTTCTTCTCGATCTCGGGTAGTGATTTCGTCGAGATGTTCGTCGGCGTCGGCGCGGCCCGGGTACGCGACATGTTCGAGCAGGCGAAGAAGCACGCGCCCTGCATCGTGTTCATCGACGAGATCGACGCGGTCGGCCGCCAGCGCGGCGCGGGCCTGGGCGGCGGCAACGACGAGCGCGAGCAGACGCTCAACCAGCTGCTCGTCGAGATGGACGGCTTCGAGGCGACGATGGGCGTGATCGTCATCGCCGCCACCAACCGGCCCGATGTGCTCGACCCGGCGCTGCTTCGCCCCGGCCGCTTCGACCGGCAGGTGGTGGTGCCGCTGCCGGATATCCGCGGCCGGGAAGAAATCCTGAAGGTGCACATGCGCAAGGTGCCGCTCGCCACCGACGTGAAGCCGGACATCATCGCGCGCGGCACGCCCGGGTTCTCGGGCGCCGACCTCGCCAACCTGGTGAACGAGGCGGCGCTCTTCGCAGCCCGGCAGAACAAGCGCCTCGTCGACATGGACGACTTCGAGCGTGCCAAGGACAAGATCATCATGGGCGCCGAGCGCCGCTCGCTGGTCATGCCCGAGGAAGAGCGCCGGAACACGGCCTATCACGAGTCGGGCCATGCCATCGTCGCGCGGCTGCTGCCCAAGACCGACCCGGTGCACAAGGTGACGATCATCCCGCGCGGCCGCGCGCTCGGCGTCACCATGCAGCTCCCCGAGACCGACCGCTACTCGCAGGACCGCGACCGGCTGCTCAACATGATCGCCGTGCTCTTCGGCGGGCGCATCGCCGAGGAGCTGTTCATGAAGCAGATGACCACGGGCGCGGCGAACGACTTCCAGCGCGCCACCGACATCGCGCGCCGCATGGTCACCGAGTGGGGCATGTCGGACGAGCTCGGCACCATGGTCTACGGCGAGAACGAGGGCGAGATCTTCCTCGGCCGCCAGGTGACGACGCACAAGAACGTCAGCGAGGCGACGATGCAGAAAGTCGACGCCGAGATCCGCCGCATCATCGACACGCAGTACGCGCTGGCGCGCCGGCTGCTCGAGGAGAACCGCGACAAGGTGGAGGCGATGACCAAGGCGCTCCTCGAGTGGGAGACCATCGACGCCGACCAGATCGCCGACATCATCGCGGGGCGCGCGCCGCGGCCGCCCAAGCCCTCGGGCTCGCACCCGTCCAAGCCGCCGGCGAGCGACGCGGGCGGCGAGGGGCTCGCCGCGCCGAATCCCGCCGCGTAGGCGTGCCTGCAGCTTCCGAGAAAGGCCGGGATCCGGGCGATCCCGGCCTTTTTCACTTGAGCGCCGGCCGCTTCACCCTTTCCCTGGACCGCCCGCTGGTCATGGGAGTCGTCAACGTCACGCCCGATTCCTTCGCCGACGGCGGCCGCTACCTCGATCCTGCCGCCGCGAGCGACCATGCTCGGCGTCTCGTGGAGGAGGGCGCGGATATCGTGGATATCGGCGCCGAATCGACCCGGCCGGGCGCAGCGCCGGTACCCGAGGAGGAGGAGTTGCGCCGCATCGTTCCCGTCCTCGAGGGATTGCACGATCTGGACCGGCCGATCTCCGTCGATACGCGACGCTTGCGGGTAATGAAGGCGGCGCTCGCCGCGGGCGCATCGATGATCAACGACGTCGGCGCCTTCGCCGAACCCTACAGCCTCCTGTCCGTGGCGCAGAGCGGCTGCGCCGTCTGCCTCATGCACATGAAGGGAACGCCGGCAACCATGCAACGCGAGCCGCATTACGCTGACGTCGTCGCCGAGGTGAAGGCGTTCCTCAAAGAGGCGGTGCGCAGAGCCAAGTTCTCGGGCATTCGCGAGGACCGCATCGTGATCGACCCCGGCTTCGGCTTCGGCAAGACGGTGCAGCACAACCTCACCCTGCTCGGCCATCTGGGCGAGTTCGCCGAGCTCGGAGTGCCGGTGCTCGCCGGCCTTTCCCGCAAGTCGACCGTCGGCTGGATCACCGGACGGCCGGTGCACGAGCGCCTGGCCGGCAGCCTTGCCATGGCTTTGCTCGCGATCCAGCGCGGCGCCAAAATAGTGCGCGTACACGATGTGAAGGAGACGAAGGACGTGATCGCGGTATGGGAGGCGGTGAGGCAATGACGCGCAAGCATTTCGGCACCGACGGGGTGCGCGGCACCGTCGGCGAGGCGCCGATGACCCCGGACTTCGTCATGCGGCTCGGCTACGCGGCCGGCAAAGTGTTCTCCACCCAGGCGAAGCATCCCGCGGTGCTCATCGGCAAGGACACGCGTATCTCCGGGTACATGATCGAGTCGGCGCTCGAGGCCGGCTTCTCCGCCGCGGGCGTGGACGTGCATATGTCGGGCCCGCTGCCCACCCCCGCCGTCGCCTACCTCACGCGCGCGCTGCGTCTTTCGGCCGGCGTGGTGATCAGCGCTTCGCACAACCCGTACCCCGACAACGGCATCAAGTTCTTCTCCGGGGACGGCTTCAAGCTCGACGACGCGATCGAGACGGCGATCGAGCGCGAGATGGAAAACGCGATGAAGTGCAATTCCGCGGCGAGTTTGGGCAAGGTCTGGCGCCGAGAGGACGCCGGCGGGCGCTACATCGAGTTCTGCAAGTCGACCTTCCCGAACGAGCTCGACCTGAAGGGCCTGAAGATCGTGGTCGACTGCGCGCACGGGGCGGCGTACAACGTCGCGCCTCACGTCTTCCACGAGCTCGGTGCCGACGTCGAGGCGATCGGCGTCGAGCCGAACGGCATGAACATCAACGAGGGCTGCGGCGCCACGTCGCCTTCGCTTCTGCAGAAGGAGGTCGTCCGCCAGGAGGCCGACATCGGCATCGCGCTCGACGGCGACGGCGACCGGCTGGTCATGGTCGACGCGGCCGGCCGCACGTACGACGGCGACCAGTTGCTCTTCGTCATCGCCGCCCACCGGGTGAAGAACGGAGACGCCAAGAAGGCGCTCACCGGCGTGGCCGGGACGCTGATGACCAATCTCGCTTTCGAGAAGGCCATGGCGCGCCTTGGCGTCGGCTTCGGCCGCGCGCGGGTTGGCGACCGCTACGTGCTCGAGATGATGCGCGAGAAAGGCTGGGAGCTGGGGGGCGAGAACTCCGGCCATGTCATCTGCCTCGACAAGCACACCACGGGCGACGGCATCGTCTCGGCGCTGCAGGTTCTGCACGCCCTGCGCGCCTCGGGGCGCACGCTCGCGGAGCTCACCGCCGAGCTCGTCATGTATCCCCAGGTGCTGGTCAACGTCGCGGTGCCCAAGGGCTTCGACTGGAAGAAGCATGCGGCGATCCAGGCCGCGCAGAGCGAGGCCGAGCGCGTGCTCGATGGCCGGGGCCGCGTGCTGCTGCGTCCCTCCGGCACCGAGCCGGTGCTGCGCGTGATGGTCGAGGGCGAGCCGCGCGAGGCGATCGAGTCGGCCGCGCAGCAGATCGCTCAGGCCGTGCGGCGGGCGGCGAGCGCCTGAAGCCGCCCGTGGGCGACGAGAAGCTGCGGATCGCGCTGCAGCGCCCGGTGGTAGTGCTTGCGGAACTCCTCGCTCGCGAGCAGCTCGTCGAGGCTCGCGACCAGGGTCGTTAGCGGCTTCAGCCAGGCGAGCTCCGGGTCGTTGACGAGCGCCTGGAGGAATTCGCCGGCAGTGCGGTCACCGCGCTGGCTCTCGACGAGCGCGCGATGCACATCGAGCAGGGGAGCGCGAAGGTTTTCGAGCGTCTTCATCACGCGCATATGGGGACGCGCGGCGGGCTTTTCTAGTGACGCACCAGCGGCCGCGTCCCGGTCTCCGGCTGCAGCGTCACGTGATCGATGCCGAACTTCTCGTGCAGCCGGGTCTGCAGGGCGTGCAGGACCTTCTCCCACTGCTGCAGGCTCCTCACCATGACGTGTGCCGACAGCGCCGCGCGGCTGCCCGAGAGCGTCCATACATGCAGGTCGTGCACCGAGAGCACGCCTTCCACCCTCGCCATCTCGGCGCCGATCGCCTCGACGGAAAGGCCGCGCGGTACGCCCTCCATCAGGGCGTGCAGGCTCTCCCGCAGCAGGCGTACGGCGGAAGCGCCGATCAGCAGGCAGATCGCGAGCGAGGCGAGCGGGTCGACGAGCGTCCAGCCCGCGAGCGCGATCAGCACGCCGGAGGCGAGGGCGGCGAGCGAGCCGAGCGCGTCACCGAGCACGTGCAGCCGCGCGGCGCGCGTGTTCATGTCGTGCTGGTGCGGCGCGAGTCGGCGGAGAATCCACAGGTTGAGGATCAGGCCGACGAGCGCGATCAGCGCCGCGGCCGCCCCGTTCACCGCGTGCGGCACCTGCAATCGCCGCAGCGCCTCGTAGGCGAGCGCGAGGACGATGACGAGCATGGCCCCGGCATTGACGAACGCGGCAAGGATCTCGGCGCGGCCAAGGCCGTACGAGTGCCGCTGCGACGGCGGACGGCGCGCTACCCATGCGGCGGCGGCGCCCAGCACGAGCGCGGCGCCGTCGGTCAGCATGTGGCCCGCGTCGGAAAGGAGCGCCAGCGAGCCGGTCCACCAGCCGCCCGCGGCTTCGACGAGCGCGAAGGCGATGGTCACGAACGCCGCTGCGCGCAGCGCCCCGCCCGGCGCACGGCTGTGATGGTGATGCGCGTGGTCGTGGTGGTGGGAGTGCTGAGCCACCGCGTGATTGTAGTGGCCCAAGGCCATTGCCGATCCCGGCGAGCTATCCGCGCTCGCTCGGCGATCGAGCAATGCCTCGTGCGTGTTCAGTATACCGGCATCCGTGTTACCGAATCGCGCGTCGAGCGTGCCGGACAGCGCAGCGGTTCAGCCGGCGCAGATGTCTGAGACCGAGATGCGCACGGCGAACCCGTCGATGCCGGACGGTACGGGGGACTCGGCAGGATTGAAGCCGATCAACACGCTGGCTGCGCCGGACGGGACGACGGCGGCATTGAAGACGATGCCGGGAGCGGGCTCGCCATCGATCGGGACGGTGAGGACCAGCTCGGCGCCGGAAGTCGCAGCGGTCGAGCTCAGGAGCGCCGAGCTCGCGAGCGGATTGCCGAACAGGGTAGCGAAGGTCACGTCGGAGCCCGCAGCGAAGGGACTGAGGGGCGACTGCTCCGCGCTGA
>DASUFD010000080.1:0-19392 GCA_036274735.1 Burkholderiales bacterium | reverse complement strand
GTAGTTCTTCGCCTCGCCCCCGTACTTCTTCGCCAGAATGTGCGTCATCGCCGCCGTCAGCGTCGTCTTGCCGTGGTCCACGTGACCGATCGTGCCCACGTTCACGTGCGGCTTGGTCCTCTCGAACTTTCCTTTGGCCATTTACCCTTTACCTCGTCTCTCGACCTCGCGCGTTATCAGCTGGTGCCCATGATGCGGATTGAACGCATGACCTCTCCCTTACCAAGGGAGTGCTCTGCCACTGAGCTACATGGGCGAGTACCGAAAGTGCTTTTGCTTTGGATTTCGTTCCTGCTCTGGCTTCGTCCGTCAGGCGCCCGGGAGTGCTGGAGCGGGTGAAGGGAATCGAACCCTCGTCGTAAGCTTGGAAGGCTTCTGCTCTGCCATTGAGCTACACCCGCGCTTTCCTTCCGCCGCTTCCGTCGCATGCACTGCGCGCTTCCACACCTCGCTGCGAGCCTTCACCCGGTCCATCCGCTCGGCGCCGTCTGCTGGTGGAGGGGGTTGGATTCGAACCAACGTAGGCGCAAGGCCAACAGATTTACAGTCTGCCCCCTTTAGCCGCTCGGGCACCCCTCCGCGGAACCAGAAATTATCTGAGTAATCCGTCGCTTGGTCAAGAAAATCACTACCCAGTCTCGCCCCCCTCTACGCTCGTCGGCTCAGCTGCCGTAGCGAACAGCGCTGCCGAGCGCGCGCAGCGCGTCGACGGCGCTGCAGCAGGCGAGCCAGGAGGTCTTCGGGTTGTCGGGCGTCGCAACGTTCTCCAGTACCACCGTAAACCGCCCGGTCGATCCGGAGACGCGGATGGTATGGGTATTGAACGCGAGCCCCGGGTCGGCGAGCACTCGCAGCCGCGTGCGCTCCATGCCGACCCCGGCAAGCGCCAAGACGGCAGCGATGTTCACGTTCTGCGGAAAATGCGGCACGCCTTCTTGCGCCGAGCCTTCGAACAGCACGCGAGGTCCCTCGAGTCGGTCGAGGTCGAGGCCGAGCCGCTCGACGTAGGCGATTCCCTTCCACGCCGCGGGGGGCTTCGCCACCTGAATGGAAGCCTCGTCGACGCCCGCGACGCAGGCGGCGTTCAGCGCATCCAGGCCGCCTATGCCCCCGGAAGGTACGAGAAGACGCGCGCCGCCTGCGACGGCTGCGGCTTCCGCCGCGGCCTTCAGCCCGGCCTCGGCGAGTGCGCCGGCGGAAAGCACGATGACCGTGATGCCGGCACGCAGGAGCGGCACGAGATGCGCGCGCACGGCTTCGTGCGAAGCGGCTTCGAGGACGGCGTGCGGGCGCTGCTGCAGGAGGGAAGCGATACCGACCAGGTAGGGCAGGCCGTAGTGCCGGGCGATCTCGCCGGCAGCCGACTCGGCGCGTCGGCCGACGAGCGCGACGATGTCGATGCCGGGCAGTCTCCCGGCGGCGGACTCCTCGAGGACGAGGCGGGCGATCCGCCCGCCTCCGAGCAGGGCGACTTTCAGCGGGGGCCGGGCGTCAGGCGCGCGTGGCGGCATGGCAGTATCATGGAGAAAAGGGAGGCTTACCGTGAGAATCGCGATTCTAGAAGACGATCCCGATCAGCTCGCACTGCTCAAGCGCTGGATCGGCGAGGATGGCCACGATGTGCACGCCTGGGTGAGCGGCCGCGAAACGATGAAGCAGGCCGGGCGCGAGAGCTTCGACCTCTTCATGCTCGACTGGCAGGTCCCCGACGTATCCGGGGCGGAAGTGCTCACCTGGCTACGCGCCAACGTCTCTAAGACCGTGCCCGTGCTTTTCGTCACCGTGCGCGATTCCGAGCAGGACATCGTCTTCGCACTCGAGCACGGGGCGGACGACTACATGGTGAAGCCGGTGCGTCGGCAGGAACTCTTGGCGCGCGTGCACGCGCTGCTTCGTCGCGCGTATCCGAGCGAGGAGAAGAAGCAGCTTTCCTTCCCTCCTTTCGATATCGACATCCAGCGCGGCGAGATCCGCAAGGATGGCACCAAGGTCGAGCTCACGCCGAAGGAATTCGAGCTCACGGTCACGCTATTTCGCAATATCGGCCGGCTGATGTCGCGCGGGCACCTGCAGGAAACCGTGTGGGGACGCACCGGCGACCTCGCGACCCGCACGGTCGACACGCACGTCAGCCAGGTGCGCAAGAAGCTCGATCTGCGCCCGGAGTCGGGCTATCGGGTCGTGCCGGTGTACAACTACGGCTATCGTCTGGAGCGCCTCGAGCCGCTCACGCCCGGCACCTAGCCGCGCAGTCCGGCCGCCTACTCAACGCAGGGCGGCGATGCGCTGTTCCGCGTACGCTTTTACTTCCGTGTTGAGGGGTCCGGCATTCAGCGCCTGACGGAACGCTTCCGCAGCGTCGCGGCGCTCGTGCAGCGCTTCCAGCGAAATGCCGAGCCCCACCCACGCCTGGGGAATCGCCGGTTGCCGGCGCAGCGCTACACGATAGGCTTCCGCGGCTTCGGCATGGCGGCCGAGGCGCTGCAGCACGCTCGCACGCAGCACGTGGAACTCCGGCAGGTCGGCCGCCGCGGGCGCGGCCCCGTCGAGGGCGGCGAGCGCGCGCGGCAGATCCTTGCGCTCGACCAGGATGCGGGCGAGCGCCATGGCGAATTCCGGCTGGCCGGCATCGACCTCCAGGCCTTCCTCGAGCAGGCGGGCCGCCGAAGCGAGCTGTCCACCCTCGAGCTGCATGGCGACGAGCGCCTGGCGAGCGCCGCGGTGCGCCGGGTCGATCTCGAGCGCGCGGGAGAAATGCGACTCCGCCTCGCTCGCCCGGCCCAGCTTGAGCACGGCCGCGCCATAGCGGAATTCGTTTTCCGCCTGCTCCGCTGGCGTGACAGCGCGGTCGCGGCGCTCGACTTTCCCCTGTTCTTTATCTTCCGCCGGTTCTTTTTCCACCGCTGCCGCAGCGGCAGGCTTGGTCGGCTTTCTCGCCGCCTTGGCGATGGCCTTCGCCTGCGGTACGACGACGGGTGTTTCGATGGTTTTCGCGAGCCGCGGCTTGTCCGGACTGACGGGCGTGCGCTCGCCTACGGGGGTCGCTTCGGGCGCCGAGGCGGCCGCGGCAGCGGGCGCGAGGCTGGAGAGGGGCTGCACGGACCTTGGGGCCGCGTGCGCGCGTGCCTCTTCGGCGCTGCGGAAAGCAAGCTCGGTCGCGATCGGTCGCGGCCATACCTGATAGGCGACCCAGGCGACCCACACGAGCGCGACCAGCATGAGCAGGGCAAGCGTGCGCCAGAACCACTCGCGGCCGCGCCGCCCGCGCGGCACGGCGTGCACGTCTGCGGAGGCGGCCGACTCGCCCATCCGGACATGGCGGCGATCGAGGTCCTGCAGCATCTTGTTGATGACGCTCATGGGCAGGGGCTCGTCACGCGATGCGCCATGACCACCAGGAACGCGGCTGCACCGCGGCCGGCGTATCGTCGCGCGCCGCGCTCACGTGGCGCTTCTCGATCGCCCAGCCACCTTCGCCGTACAGCAGGAGCAGCGCTTTGTGCGCGAGCGCATTCACGATTCGGGGGACGCCTGCGCTCGCGCCATAGAGCGTGCGTCGTGCCGCCGGGCGCAGAAGCTGCGGGCCGCTGTAGCCCGCGATGCGAAGCCGGTGCGCGAAATACGCACCGACCTCGTCTTCTGCGAGCCCTTTCAGCGAGTACTGGAAGCTGATGCGCTGACGCAGCTGACGGATGGACTCCGACTGCAGCTTGCGGTCGAGCTCCGGCTGACCGAACAGCACGACCTGGATCAGCTTGCGCTTCTCGGTCTCGAGATTGGTGAGCAGGCGCAGCGTTTCCAGCGTCTCCAGCGGCATCGCCTGGCTCTCGTCCATGCACAGCACGACGCGTCGGTCGTGGCGGGCGAGATCGAGAAGCGTGCGCGTGATGGAGCGCAGGAGGCGGTGCTGCTCGATGCCGGGCTCGACGTTCACGCCCAGCTCCTCGGCGACGGCGAGGAGCAGAGTGCGCGGCTCGAGGCTCGGATTCGGTATGTACGCCGACAGCCAACGCGAATCGTCGAGGGTGCCGAGGAACTTGCGGCAGAGCAGCGTTTTGCCGGTGCCCACCTCGCCGGTGATCTTGATGAAGCCTTCGCCGTTCTGCAGCGCGATCAGCAGGGTGTTCAGCGCTTCCTGCGTGCTGCCACACGGGAAGAAGAACATCGTGTCCGGGGTGATGCCGAAGGGCGGCTCGCGCAACCCGAAGTGTCCCAGATAGTTCATCGCCGCAGTCCCTTCGGCGTGGATGGATAGAAATCCTTCAGCCGCTCCTCGGTGCGGCGCAGGTCTTCCTGCCAGGCCTCGTCGTCGGCGAGCACCGTGGCCTTGAGCAGGATGACGAGCTCGCGCTTGCTCGTCTGGCGCACCGCGTTGCGCAGGATCGGCAGGTCGAGGCCCGGGATTCCGCCGCGGTTGTCCTGCACCTCGACGCTCATCAGTCCGCCGATCGCCACGATGTTGCCGCTGCTCGCGCGCACGATGGTATCGGTCTCGCTCACGGCGCTTCTGGCGAGCGGCAGGGTGATCGAAGGAATGTTGCCGCCCAGCTCGACGGTGCGCTGGCTCTCCGTGACCTCGCTGATCGAGGGATGGATGTGCAGCATGATGCCGCCCGCGTCGTCGATGCGCGGCGTGACGTCGAGGAGGATGCCGGAGAAGAACGGCGCCACGGTGACTGTCGGCGACTGCTGGGTCGCCGTTCCGGTCGTCGTCGTAACGGTGGAAACGTTGGTGACGAAGAACTCGTCCGTGCCGACCTTGAGCACCGCCTTCTCGTTGTTGAGTGTCGCGACGCGCGGGCTCGACAGGACCTGGACCGCGCCCTGGGTCTCGAGGAACTGCAGCAGCGCGGCGAAGTTCGCCGTCTGCAGCGCGATGCCGAAGACCGCGCTCGCGGGATTCGGATTCGTCGCCGCGGTGATCGTCGCCGTGCGCTCCGGGATGTTGACCGCCTGTCGGTTCGCGAGCAGCGCCGCGCCGGGCGGATTGGCCGAAAGCTGCGTGGTGCCGAGCGCATTGGAGGACTGCCCGACGGCGAAGTTGTTCTTGAACACGGCCCAGTTGATGCCCGCCTGGTAGGCGTCGGAGAGCTCGACCTGGATGATCTTCGCCTCGAGCATGACCTGGCGCTCGACCGCCACGCGGGTCTCGCGCAGGTACTGCTCGACCGAATGCAGCTCCTCCGGCATGGCGCGCACGACGATGACTCCCGAGTGCGGTGTCACGACCACGCTGCGTCCCTCGCCGCTGCCGACGATGGCGACCAGCGCGGCGCGCAGCTCGGCCCAGAAGTCGGTGACCTGTTGCGTCGAGATACGGCTCGAGTCGATCGACCGCGCCGTGGGCAGCTGGCCGGGGTTCAGCGTGCCGGGCAGCGCCGGTATGGCGCCCGGTACTTGTCCGCCGACGCCGCTGCTCGCTGCGTCGGAGACCGAGCCCGACTGCACGCGCACATCGCTCGTGCCGCGGCGCTGCCCGGTCAGGTAGTTCACCTTGAACACTCGCGTCTGAATGCCCGCCGGCAGGATCGAAATGCGCGAGCCCTGGATTCGATACTGGTAGCCGTAGAGGTCGCGCAACGCGTCGAGGGCCTCGCGCATCGTCACGTCCTTGAGCGACACGGAAATCGTGCCGCTGACGCCGGGATGAACCAGCATGCTGTAGCGCGTGCCGCTCACCAGCGACATGAACACCTGAGAGGCCGGCGCATTGTTCACGGCGAGGTCGAAGCGCGGCTCGAGCGGCTGGCCCGCGACGCTCGGCATGTCCATGCGCAGCGGCGGCAGCAGGGCCTCGCTCACGGCCGGCGGTGCGGCCTGCGGTTTACGGTCGGACAGCGCCTTGTCGAGTTCCCCCGTGATGTGGTCCCCGACGCTGGTCGGCGGTCGCGGCGGCAGCGTGCAGCCGGCGATCAGCGTCAGCACCGCCATGGCCAGGACCGGCCTGGCCGTCATTTGGCTCCCCGCCGCGGCTTGGCCGTCGGCCGCTTGCCGCCGCCGGCGAAGAGCTTCAGTGACTCCTCGCCGCCTGCCCTGCGGATGCGCACCTCTTCTTCGGTGATCCGCACGACGCGGCCGCCGCGAAAGGAACTGCCGATGGTGACCTGCTCTCCACTGATCACCGCCACGCGTCGGTCCGGCGCGATAAGAACCGACTGCAGCCGCGGCCCTTCGATCGGCTCGCCCGCGTCGTGCCCGAGCGACCCGGGGGGGCGCGTCGGATCGGCGAACGGAGCGGCAGCAGCGGTGCTGGCGACGGTCACGGCCGCGACGGCCAGCAGCCGTTTCATACGACCAGCCACGCCCGGTCGAAGCTGATGGTGTGGAGGGTCAGCTTGAGCACGAGCAAAGGATGCTCGGCGACGGTCAGTTCCGCGCGCGACCAGTAGAGCTGGCTTGGCAGCGCTTCGAGCGTACGCAGGTAGTCGTAGAGCTCCACATACGTGCCGCTCACTGTGAGCTCGATGCCATGGCGAAACATGGCCGACGGTGCGGCTCCCGGGGCAACGGCAGCCACCGGCAGCACTGGCATTACTGGCAGCGTACGCAGGTCGACGAGCGTGAGCCCCTTGTTGCGTTTGAGCATCTCCTCCAGCACGACCCGCATCCGCTCCGGCGCAGTGAAGCGCCGCTCCTCGGCCGCGAGACGCGTGTTCAGGATGCCAAGCTCGGTGCGCAGCGCCTCCTGCCGTTTCCTGTTCTCGACGTCCGGGTCGAGGCCGCTCGTCGCGACCAGCCGGCTCACTTCTGCCTGCAGCGCGTTCAGCTCCTTCTGATATTGCGCGGTTTCTGCGGTGAGCCGCTGCTGCCTGACGCGCTGCGGCTGAAGCAGGAGCGCATTGCCGAAGAGCAGCAGCAGCACCGCGGCCGTGAGAAAGACGAGCAGGCGCTGCCGCAGGGTCGCCGCATCGATGCGCTCCGCGTAGCGCTGAATGAGCGGGTTCACGGCGCGCGCCCCCGCGCCTGCGCCTCGCGCAGCTCGAGCGGCGCCTTCAGGGAGAACTCGATAAAGCTCGACCCGCGCGCGGCGCCGGCCGCTTTCGACGTGCCTGCGGCGAGCTTCATCTCCGTCACTCGCCGGCCGCGCATCATCGCTTCTTGGTTCAGCGCGCGCAGGTAGGCCGGCATGAGCTCGGGCTGCAGCGCGCGGCCCTCGATCAGCAGATCGTTGCCGGCATCGCCGATCTCAATGCGCGTCAGCCAGACCCCCGACAACGCACGGCGACCGAGGGCGGCGAGGAATTCGGAAAAACCGGCGGTGTTGCCGAGCTCGCCCGTGCCAAGCGCTTCGAGCATTGCATGGCGCAACTTGACCGCGGCTTCCAGGCGGGCGATCTCGGCTTCCAACGCCTTGCTTTTGGTCGCCGCAGCGACCTGCCCGCCGAGCCTGACGACCTGATCGCGTTGCCGGGCCGCCTGCTCGCGGTACTGAGCCGCCGCGCGCTCCGCCGAGCGCGTCTGCAGCCAGCTCGCCACGGCCACGGCGACGATGCCCAGCAGGACGACGCCGAGCGCCTGCGCCATCGTGCGTGCCGAGAAATGCTTTTCCTGCTTGAGGAAGAGCGGGTTGTAGAGGTTGATCTGCTGGCTCACGCCTACAGCGCCTTAGGCTCGTAGCGCAACGCGGCGCCGAGGACATGAAAGAGACGCCAGGCCGTCCCGCGCTCGAGAGCGAGCGAGCGATCGAGGTTCAGGACCTCGTCGAGATGCAGCTCCTCGACCGGGATGTCGAGATTCCGCGAGAGATGACGATGCAGGTGATTCTCCGACGGCATCGGCGCGAGCACGAGCTTGCCAGGCGCGGCTGCCGGAAACTGGCGCTCGAGATGATCGAAGCTCCGTTGCAGCTCGAGAAGCAAGCGGTTCAGGTCGTCGCTCGAGGCTCGTTCGAGGCTGTCCAGCCCGATATCGATGCGCCGAGCGAGGTGCAGCTCGCCGCGGAAGGTGACTGTGAGCAGCGATTGCGCACGGTCCACGTAGACGAGCGCGACCCCGCGCTCGGGGGGCTCGAGCAGCACGGCGATATTGCGTTGCGCGGTCTCGGGAATATCGATGACGGTGAGCGGGATCCGCGCTCCGTCAAAGCGCGCGATGCATGCCTGGATCACCTCGTTGCGCGCCGCCACCGCGTACATGGAATGCGCGCGACCCGGCCCGGCGGACTCCGGCGGGATGTCGAGCACGTCGATCGTGGCATCCTGGACGTGATAGTCCAGCATGTCCTTGATGCGCCAGCGCACCGCCGTCTTCAGCTCGAGCGCCGGAACGTTCGGCGCCTCGACGAACAGCATCTGGTAGTCGGCGGGCGGAAGAAGCGCCAGGCATTGGTGTCGATCGAACCCGAGCTCCTTCGCCACGCGCTCGAGTTGCCTGTCGTCGGCGAGCCGCTCCGTGCCGCAGCGCCTGATCGCGCATGCTCCCGGTTCACCGCCTATGCCGTGCGCGTAGTGCAGTGCGCCGGCCTGGAGGGCAATTGCGAGCCATCCCGGCTGCCGATCGCCGCGAGGCGAGAACAGTCCCCTGAGCATGTTTATTGTCCCCGAGTAGTTCGGGTTTGACTTGAAATTATATTAATAAGCAGTTGTTGTCAAATGCATTTTTAGGAAACCTCGAATGCTCGCAAGGGGTCACTTGGCAAGGGTCAGCTGAAGCTGTCGCTCTACGTACGTCGCGTCCGTATTGGCCGCGCCGCACGTGCTGCGGTTGCACCCGGTGGCCGTGACCAGGAAAACCTGCACGTTGGAGCCGCCTTCCGTTTCGGTTCCCACCTGGCTGCAATCGACCTGCACCCAGAATCCCTCCAGGCCCTGGTGCAGCTGAAGGGTCTGGGAGGCGACACAGCTCAGCGGGGAGCTGATCAGAATCCGGTAGGCCGCCCAATCGATACCGGCGCGTGCCGCCTGGTGCGCTCGCGCCGACTGCTCGTCCTGGCTTGCCGCGGCCACCTGCCCGGTGGAGATGGTGAGCAGATAGGTGCCGATCGCCGCCAGCGTGACGATGATAAAAAGCGCCGCCATGAGGGCAAAGCCGGCGCTGCCGGCGCGTCGGTCAGGGCACATTGTTGACGTGAACCGCATGGTAGAGACTTATCCGCTCGGGCACGCCGCTCGACACCGTCTTGGCGAGCTGAAGATGCAAGGTAAGCAGCCCGACCTGCGCCGCGATGCCGTTCGCCGCATAGTCGAATGAGCAGCTTTCGACGTTGTCGGCGACGAGCGCCGAGGTGCCGTCGCCGAAGCTCGTCGGCTGCGTAGCGGTCAGCGTGTATCCCGAGCGCCGGATCAGCGTAGGCGGGCTGCATTCGTAAGTGACCGGCGCGGGCAGCCCGGTTGCGGCATTGCCGACCACGATATAGAAGCGCCTGGCCGGGGAATCGTGCAGGCTGCGGTCGAAAGCGCCCGCCGAAGCAAAAGCCACGACCTCCCGCGCGACCGGCGAGCCCTCGTTCGTCACCGAGATGATCTGCCGGCGATTGAGCGGCGGCGCCGTCTGGTAGGCGTCCTGTCCCGGAAAGCCGTAATTGTTGAGGACGAGGAAATCGCTCGCGGCGATCGCCGCCACGTCCTGCACAGGGAGCGCGCCGATGGTCTTGAAGCAGGTGTCGACCGCGTCGAAAGCGAGCTCGTCGGTCCCGGCGCCGCATGCTGCGCCGCTCGATTCGGCGCGGTAACGACCACCCGCGCGCACCGGGATGAATTCAAGAAAGGAAGAGCTTGCGGAGGTCGTCACGCGCACGCTGTTGGGCAAGGCGAGCCGGACCTCGCGGCCGATGCGCTGCAAGGCATTGTCGGCAACATCCGTCAGTGCGGCGCGAGCCGCGGTGTCGACGGCCTGGCGCAGGGGGTAGGCGAAGAATATCGTCGCGGCGACGACGATGCCTACCACGACCATGGCGACGATCATTTCGATCAGCGTTACGCCGCTCTGCGGCTCGCTACGGCGCATTCGGGGCATAGCGGAAGCGGTAGCCTTGCAGCGAGACGCTCGTTCCCGTCGGCACGTGTCTCGCCGTGACGGTTATGCGCAAGCCGTCGCCGAGCGGAACGCTCGGAATGGCGTCAACGCCGGTGATCTGCGCGACTGCTACGTCCACCCGGTAGTCGGCGAGCTGGGTGAGCGGGGTGTTCGACGCGGTTGTGACGACCGCATCCGCGCATACCGGCGTGCCGGGGCCCATGCAAAACCCCTGGTAGTCGTTCACATTGTCGAAGCGCGGATTTGCGTAGCGCGTCTCGCCTTCCGGTCCGATGCTTTCGGCGGTGGCGGCGCAGCCGCCGGGGCCCACCGCGGCGGACGTCGCGGCATAGACGTTCGCATCGTCGGGGTCGCAATAGGTATAAGGGCGAAGCTCGATCTCCTCGAGCAGCGATTGCGCGATCGCGAGCGCTTGCTTTCGCACCAGCGGGTCGACGCTCGCCCGCGTCGCCTGGTTGTAAAGGATCAGCATGCCGGCAAAGCCGACGGCGAGCACGACGACGAAGATCACGACCTCGAGCAGCGAGAGGCCTGCGGCGCGCCGCCTAGGGCACATAGCCGCTCTCCGCTGTCACCGTGATAGCGAAGCTGCCGACCGAAATGCTGGCTGCCGCGCTCGGCTGCCCAAGGCCATTGAACGAAAAAGTCGTCGGCGTCAGCGCGACGCCGCTCGGCGCGTTCAGGACGTAGGCCGCGGACTTACCGAAGTCGCTGACCGGCGATGCACACCCCGCGTCGTAGCAGACCTTGAGCGACGCGGCATCGACGACGACGTAAACCGTGCGGCGCTGCGCCACGGCCTGGCGCTGCGCGTAGCGAACACCGGCCTTGACTTGCTCGTAGAACCACGACGCGTCGGTCTCCCGCGGATTGAACTGCGGCACCACGATGGCGGCGAGGATCCCCGCGATCACGAGCACGGTTACGAGCTCGATCAGCGAGTAGCCGCGCGAGCGGCTCACTGCGTGGTCCTCAACTCCACGAGCGCCGCGGCGTAGTCCTTGCGCACGGCCGGGTTCACCGGCGCCAGGGCGAGCGCGCGCTCCGCCCAGCGACGCAGCGTCTGCGGAGATTGGCGATCTACGAGCACCGGCCCGAAGCGCAGCTGCGTCGCAAGGCGCCCGAGAAGCGGACGCGGGTCCATCGCATTCGCCTGCACGGCCGCGGCGAACGCCCGGTCGGCGCGCTCCGCTGCTTCTTTCTTGCCACCGTAGATCGCCTGCGCATACCAATACTGCCCGGCATACCAGTGATAGCGCCAGTCGCGCGGCGCCAGTCGCCGGGCCAGCTCGAAGCCGAAGGCCGCCGATTCCCCATGGCCCGTGCGCCAGCTGCGCTCGCCATAGAGCGAGACGGCGTCGGCGAGCGCCGGGGGTACGACGAGGAGTGCGACGAGACTCGCCGCGACGATGCCGGCAACGTTTCGGCGCGCCGTGCGCCGCGGCACCTCCGCGTGGTGCGGCACCGAGCAATCTATCTCTGCAAGCAAAGCGCCGAAGAGCAGCAGGCACAGCGGCACGTAGAACGGGAAATCGCCGAGCGCGTGAATCGCCATCGCTGCCACACCGGCGAGCGCCGCGCGCAGGCGCAGTAGGCTCGTCGCGTCTGGGCTGGTCACCCTTCGCGACAAGTAGAAAGGCAGCGCGATGAGCGCGGCGAGGGCGACGAGCCCCGGAACGCCCAGCTCTACCAGCGTCTGCAAGTAGTCGTTGTGTACGAAATAGGTGATGTTTTCCGCAGCGTACGACGGCACCTGGGCCCGGCCCGCTTCGAATAGCGCGTGGAAGCCGAGGTAGCCGTTTCCCACCCAGGGGTGCTCGCCCAGGGCCGTCCATGCCAAACGGTAGAGTTCCATGCGGGACGAGAGTGTCGCGCCGAGCGTCGTCGCTATCCCGTCCAGCTGTGCCTGCCGATGCACGGCATCCGGGTTCAACCAGGACGGCAGCTCCAGGGCAAGGGCGCCCAGCATCGCTCCGAGCCCCAGCACGCCAAGCAGTCTAACGACGACGATGGCGGTGGGGCGCCAACCGCAAACCAGGGCGGTCAGCGAAAGGCCAGCCGCCAGGGCGATCAGGCCGCCGCGACTCAAGGTCGCAACGAGAGCGGCGGAGAGAACGCACGCAAGGAGAAGCACAAGTCGCCTCGCGTCGCCCAAAGCGATGCGCATCAGCAAAGGCGCCAGCGCAAGATTCAGGATCGTGGCGAGGGTGTTGGGCGTTTCGAAGAAGGCGTGGCCGCGGCCTGCGCCCGACGCTGCCTGCCACAAGGCCCAACCCGCGAGGAGGCTAACTCCGACGAGCACCGCCCCGAGAGCCGACTCCCGGGCATGCGCGTCGAGACGGCGCACGAGCAAAAAACCCGCGGCTAAAAAAGCGGGGTGGAAAATTCCGGCGGAAGTGTAGGGTGAGTTGAGGAAGACGTTCGCCGCGGTCCAGGCCACGTAGCCTGCGACGGCGAGCGCGAGCGGCGTTACTCCGAGCACAATGCGTTCGCCCGGGACCAGGGCAGCACAGGCCAACGTCAGCAGGGCAGCGGCCCAGAGCACAGGCGATGCGGTAACCGAGCCGGCGGCAGTGAGCGCGAGACCGACAAAAAACAAGGGGGCTGCGAGAGCCCCCTTGGACAGGCGTGTTCCGACTGAAGTCAGAGCGGGTCGATCAGTTGCAGAGCGCCGCCGGAATGGTCGCGCAGGCCTGGTCGCCTCCCGTGCCGGGGGTCGTTCTGTCGGGCACGTACGCGTGAACGTTGCTGCAGCTCGCGGTCGTAGTATCGGTGAACTGTCCGCCCTGGAAGGTCGTGGCGTTGATGATCGTGGCAATCGGCGACGCCTGCTTGTTGGAGGCGTAGAGCAACACGGCACTGGACTGGAGCGCGCCGCACGCCGACTGCGCAACCGCAGTGCGAGCGCTCGCCGACGTATCGACGAACTGCGGAATAGCAACCGCAGCCAGGATACCGAGAATTACGATGACGACGACCAGCTCGATGAGTGTGAAACCGGCATGCAATGCGCGCTTCATCTGCAGCTCCCCTTTCCCCGATGTGGCGACGACCCCTTAGCCGTCGTTGTTCGTTTTGCGAAGTGTCTAATTAAGGTTGGAGTTCTGTCAACTAAAACAATGCGCTGCGGTTCATTTTGAATGGATTTTGTGAATTTTTATCGGTCCGGAGAGACCCGCCACTCGTAGGCTTGGCTGGGAGTAAGCGCGAAGCCGAAACCGGAAGGGCCGCGTCGCAGCCCGAAGCGCACCTCACCCGCGGGCGCGCCGCCGACCTGCAAGTGCTTGTGCAGCCTCGGCAAATACAACACTTCGTGACGCACAGAATCGAAAAGCCAAGCCGGTCGTTCGCGTGGCATGGATGCCCAGGCCGCGAGCTCGCCGCGATAGCCGGGCGGGAAAGCATTCGCAAGCTCGAACGGATTGGCCGTCGTCCACCGCTCGGCGTCGATCGTCGTGCCGGCCATGACCAGGCTCGCATAGCGCAGGTTCAGCGCCGCCGTAACGTTGGTCGCCGTGCTTTCCATCGCCGCCTTTTCCGCGAGCTCCATGTACTCGGCCACCTGGCTGGCGAAGATGAGAAGGAGAACGCCGACGAGCGAGGCATAGACAATCAGCTCGACGCGTGTCAGCTTGCGCCGCCCGTACATCCACGGCGCCGGGAAGAGCGGCGCGCTCACCGCTTCATCAGCATCACCTTGCCCATCTCCCAGATGGGCAGGAAAACGCCGAGCGCGAGAATGAGCACCAGCACGCCGAGCGCGATGGTGATGATCGGCTCCACGTTGGTACTCAGGTTCTTGATCTCGTGGTCGACCTCGCGCTCGTACATGTCCGCGACCTCGCTCAACAGGTCGTCGAGCTCGCCGGTTTCCTCGCCCACGGCGATCATCTGCAGCACGACCGGGGTGAACACGCCAGTGGTAACCGCCGTGCGCAGCACGCTCTCGCCGCGCTCCACGCCTTCGCGCATCTGCTCGATGCGGCGGCCGAGAAAGGCGTTGTCGACGACCGAAGCGACCACGCTCAGCGCCTGCACGATCGGCACCCCGGCGCCTGTGGCGATGGCGAAGGAGCGCGCGAAACGGGCGAGGGTCGCCTTGAGGATGATGCTGCCGGCGATCGGAATGCGCAGCTTGAAGCGATCCCAGTTATATCGCCCCTGCTCGGTGCCGACGTAGCTGACGAAGGCGACGACGCCGAGGACGGCGGCGCCGAGGAGGAGCGGCCAGTAGGCGAGGAAGAATTGCGAGGTGCCGACGAGGAACCGCGTGAGCAGCGGCAGCTCGACCTTGCTCGCCTCGAAAATCTTCGCGAAGGCGGGAATCACGGCGAAGTTGACGATCCCGAGCGCAGCGCCGATGACCAGGATGACGATCAGCGGGTAGCGCAGCGCCGTCTTGATGCGCTCGCGTACCTCGCGCTCGAATTCCAGGTAGCCGAACAGGCGGTTGAAGGCCTCGTCGAGTTGTCCGGTCGTCTCGCCGACACGCACCAGGCTGACATAAAAGGCCGAGAAAACGCCGGGATGCCGCCGCATGGCGGTGGAGAGCTCGCGGCCGGCGTCGAGGCTGACGCGCAAATCGGTGACGACATTGCGCAGCACGGGGTTGATCGCGGCATCCTGCAGGCCGGCCAGCGCGCGCAGCATGGGAACGCCCGACTTGAGCAGCGTGTACATCTGCCGCGAGAAAAGCATGACGTCGAGCAGCGTGACCCGCGCCGGCGAGAGCTTCGACCACCAGCTTTCCCCGGCGCCTTCGCCGCGCGCCGGCGCTGCCCGGATGTCGACCGGCGTGACGCCGGTATTGAGCAGCTGGTCGGCCACCGCGCCAGGGTCCACGGCCTCGAGCGTTCCGGTTACGAGCTCGCCGCGCGCGCCGCGGCCCCGGTAGGCGAAGACCGGCAATCAGTCCTCCAGCTCGACCGCGACCTTCATCGCCTCCGCGACCGTGGTGCGGCCGGCGAACAGCAGGGCGAGAGCGGCATCGGTCAGCGTGCGGCCCCGTAGCTGCGCACGTGCGGCGTCGAGGAACGCATTCGGATCGGACTCGTTCGCCGCGCGCACGAGCTCCGGCGTCATTTCCAGCATTTCATATACGCCGGTGCGGCCGACGAAACCGGTGCGGTTGCAGTGCGAGCAACCGGGGCTGCGACGAAAGCGTTGGCCGCGCCAGCGCTCCCCGACGTGCGCCTCGAGCCAGCGCGCTTCCTGCGCGGTGGGTTGCGTATCGGCGGCGCAGCTATCACAGTTGAGCCGCAGCAGGCGCTGCGCGATGACCGCATGTACCGAGGCGGCGACCATATAGCTGGGCGCGCCCATGTCGATCAAACGCAGCGGCGTGTTCGCCGAGTCCTTGGTATGGACGGTGGAAAGCACCAAGTGGCCGGTCAGCGCCGCGCGCAGCCCGATCTGGGCGGTCTCTTCGTCGCGAATCTCGCCGATCAGGATGACGTCCGGATCCTGGCGCAAGGTCGAGCGCAACACGCGCCCGAACGTGAGATCGATCTTCTCGTTTACTTGTACCTGGGTGATGCCGGGCAGCCGGTACTCCACCGGATCCTCGACCGTGATGATCTTGCGCTCGGGCGTATTCACCTCGGCGAGCGCCGCATAGAGCGTGGTGGTCTTGCCGCTCCCGGTCGGTCCGGTGACCAGGACCATGCCCGCGCTGCGGTGCATGATCTCGGCGAACCGCTGCCGCACGTCCTCCGGCATGCCCAGCCGATCGAGGCTCTTCAGCGCTCCCGCCCGATTGAGCAGGCGCAGCACCACGGTCTCGCCGTGCTGGCAGGGCATCGTCGACATGCGCACGTCGATCTTCTGGTCGCGCACGTTCACCATCAGGCGGCCGTCCTGCGGCAAGCGCTTCTCCGAGATATCGAGGCCGGCCATCAGCTTCAGGCGCAAGGCGAGCGCGGGTGCGATCTTCGCGTCGGTCTCGGTCTGCGGCATGAGCGCGCCGTCGATGCGAAAGCGGATCTGCAGGCGCGTCTCCTGCGGCTCGATGTGCACGTCCGAAGCGTTCACCTGCACCGCATCCTCGAAGATCGACTGCAGGAGCTTGACGACCGGAGCGTCCTCGGCGCCGACGCCGGTGCCGAGCGCGCCGAAATCGACGTACGTCTCACCGACGTCGCGTTCCAGCTCCCGCGCGAGTCCGCTGATCTCGTCGGTGCGCCGGTAGACCCGGTCGATCGTCTGCAGCAATGCTGCTTCGCCCACCACCGCAGCCTCGATGTCGCGCTTTAGCAGCCGTGCCAGCTCGTCGTAGGCAAAGAGATCGGTGGGGTCCGCCATGCCGACCCGATAGGCGCCGCCCGGACGCTCTTCGAGCAGGAGGGCACGGAATCGGCGCGCTTGCGTCTCGGGCAAACGGCGCACCAGCTGGCCGTTCAGATTGTGCGTCTTGAGGTTGACGTACGGGATGTTGAGCTGCCGCGAAATCGCCTCGCCGATCTGCTCATCGTTGGCGAATCCGTGCTCTACGAGAATGCGTCCCAGCCGGCGTCCCGACTTCTTCTGCTGCTCGAGCGCGAGCTTCAGCTGCTCCTGCGAAATGATCTTCTGAGCAATCAGCGTGTCGCCGAGGCGGATCTTCTCAGGGCGTCCCATTTTTCTTATCCCTCCGCTGCCTTCCCCTCGGCCGATTATGTATTAGAGGCGGACTTGCCGCTTCCCGGGTCCGTGCAGTTGGGCGATGCAATTGCGCGAGAGCGCAAAAAAAGGGGCCGCTGTGAAGCGGCCCCTTGGCGCATCCCGACGGAAAGAGGAGGAGGAGGAATCCGGCGGGGTGTTGCGACGCAGCAATGTTATGGCTTTTTCCCTTTCGTTTAGAATAGTGACCTTTCGAAAAACACTTTTTACGATATTGCAAAGATGGCCGACGCTCTTCAGGAAATGGCTGTATTTGCTCGGGTTGTGGCCGCAGGAAGCCTCTCCGGCGCAGCACGGGAACTGGCCCTTTCACCCGCGCTCGTCAGCCGGCGGCTGGCAGCGCTCGAGGGGCGGCTGGGCGTTCGCCTCGTCCATCGAACGACCCGAAGCCTGCACCTTACCGTCGAGGGCGCGCGCTACTACGACGCCTGCTCCCGCGTGCTCGCAGAAATCGAGGAAGCGAATGCGGAAGTGGCGCTGGGCCGCGCCGAGCCGCGGGGTGCGCTCAAGGTGGCTTTGCCGGCGTCGTTCGGCCATCAGCACGTCGCGCCGCTGATTCCGGCTTTTGCCGAGCGTTATCCGCAGGTCGAGCTCGCGCTCAGCCTCTCGGACCGCCGGGTCAGCGTGGTCGACGAAGGCTTCGACGTCGCGATCACGATCGCGCACCTCGAGGACTCGTCCCTCGCGGCCCGCAAGCTCGCACCCAACCGCAGAGTCGTGTGCGCGAGCCCGGCCTACTTGCGCGCGCACGGCACTCCCTCCACGCCCGAAGATCTTGCACAGCACAATTGCCTCACCACGAGCGATTTCGCGATGACGTGGGAGTACAAGGATGCCGACGGCCGGTCGGGCGCGGTGCGCGTGCGCGGCCGCTACTCCTGCGACAACTGGGAAGTGCTGCGCGAATGGGCGCTCGCCGGGCTCGGCATCGCGCTAAAGTCGACCTGGGACGTGTACCGCCATCTCCAAGAGGGCAGCTTGGTGCCCGTCCTGCCGGCCTACAGCTTCCACTCGGACGTCGCCATCTACGCGGTCTATCCTCACCGCCGCCTCCTTCCGGCGAAGACGCGGGTGTTCATAGACTTCCTTGCCGAGTCCTTCGGCCCCGAGCCGTACTGGGATCGCGTGCTCAGCGCGCCGAAGCCGCGGATCCGCGCCCGTGCGGAGGTCAGCCCGGAGTGATCCGTGCTAGTCTCGAACCACGCCTCGCTGGACACAATCCGGCGCGACGCGCAAGTCCTCTGTGAACACGATTCTCGCGGACCTCGCCATGAATGCTCCCACCGAACTCCTCAAGGCCTCGCTCGACGATAAGTACACGGTCGAGCACGGCCGGGTTTTCCTTACCGGCACGCAGGCGCTGATCCGCCTGCTCATGTTGCAGCGCGAGCGCGATCGGCTCGCCGGGCTGAACACGGCCGGCTTCATTTCCGGCTATCGCGGCTCGCCGCTCGGCGGCCTCGATCAGGCGCTGTGGAAGGCGCAAAAGTTCCTCGACCGCGCGCACATCAAGTTCCAGCCGGGTGTCAACGAGGACCTCGCGGCGACGGCGATCTGGGGCACCCAGCAGGTGAACCTGTACAAGAGTGCGAACGTCGACGGCGTGTTCGCGATGTGGTACGGCAAGGGCCCCGGCGTGGACCGCTGCGGCGACGTGTTCAAGCACGCGAACTTCGCCGGCACGTCGAAGCACGGCGGCGTGCTGGTGCTCGCGGGCGACGACCACGCGGCCAAGTCGTCGACGCTGCCGCACCAGTCGGACCACCAGTTCTCCGCGGCGATGATGCCGGTGCTCTATCCGTCGTCGGTGCAGGAGATCATCGACCTCGGCCTGCACGGCTTCGCGATGAGCCGCTACTCCGGTTGCTGGGTCGGCTTCAAATGCGTGTCCGACACCGTCGAAAGCTCCGCGTCGGTGTACGGCGATGCCGATCACGTCGATATCGTCATCCCCGACGACTTCCCGCTGCCGCCCGACGGCTTGTCGATCCGCTGGCCCGATCCGTTCCTCGCCACCGAGGCGCGGATGCAGGACTACAAGATCTACGCCGCCCTGCACTACTGCCGCGCCAACCAGCTGAACCGCATCGTCATCGATTCGCCGCGGCCGCGGCTCGGCATCATCACGAGCGGCAAGAGCTACCTCGACGTCCGCCAGGCGCTCGACGATCTCGGCATCGACGAGCGGGATGCCGCCGACATCGGCATTCGCGTGTTCAAGGTCGCGATGCCGTGGCCGCTCGAGCCCGAAGGGGTGCGGCAATTCGCCGAAGGGCTGGACGAGATCCTCGTCGTCGAGGAAAAGCGGCAGATCGTCGAATACCAGCTGAAGGAGCAGTTGTACAACTGGCGCGACGACGTCCGGCCGCGCGTCGTCGGCAAGTTCGACGAAAAGGGTGAATGGGTTCGGCCGCACGGCGACTGGCTGCTGCCGCCGCACGCGGAGCTGACGCCGGCGATGATCGCGCGCGTGATCGCGCAGCGGATCCAGCGCCTCGAGCTGCATCCGCGCCACGTCGAGAAGATCCGACAGCGCGTCGACTTCATCAACCAGAAGGAGCACGCGCTCGCCAAACCGCGGATCAGCCTCGCGCGCATGCCGTACTTCTGCTCCGGCTGTCCGCACAACACGTCGACGAACGTGCCGGAAGGCAGCCGCGCCACCGCGGGCATCGGATGCCACGTGATGGCGATCTGGATGGACCGCAACACGTCGACGTTCACGCACATGGGCGGCGAAGGCGTGCCATGGATCGGCCA
>DASUFD010000079.1:0-5031 GCA_036274735.1 Burkholderiales bacterium | reverse complement strand
TGCACTATCGCGACAACTGGTACCTCGACGCCTGGTGCCACCTGCGCAACGACCTGCGCAGCTTCGCCGTCGACGCGATCCGCGATGCCGAGCTGCGCGACGCGCGCGCGAAGGAAGTCCCCGCCGCCGAGCTCGACGCGCACTTGGGTAGCGGCTACGGCATCTTTGCCGGCAGCAAGGTGCAGTGGGCGACGCTCCGCTTCACCCCGGAAGCGGCGCGCTGGGTCTCGGCGCAGGAATGGCATCCGAACCAGCGCACGCGCATCGAGAAGGACGGCAGCTACCTCCTGGAAGTGCCGTACGCCGAGGATCGCGAGCTCGTCATGGAGATCCTCAAGTACGGCGCCGACGCAGAGGTCCTCGCGCCCGACGCGCTCCGGCACAAGGTCGCGCAGCTGCTGCGCGCCGCCGCCGAGCGCTATTCGGGGACGGAGCCCTGATTCCCTATTCGGGGACGGAGCCCTAATTCCAATGGGTTCCCGCCTTCGCGGGAACGACAATGGGCTGCCCCGAGAAAGAACCTAGCTCCGTCGCCCCGAGAAAGAAGTAACTTCGTCGCCCCCGAGAAAGAACCAGCTTCGTCGCCCCCGCGCAGGCGGGGGCCCAGTCTTAAAACCAAAATGGATTCCCGCCTTCGCGGGAACGACTCACCGCCGCTTTTCGCGAGATTTTCTAGCTCGCGATTCGTTCCAGCAGCGCCGCGAGCTCCCCCGGCACGGTGATGTGCGGATTGTGGCTCGCGTCCATCTCGAAGTACTTCCAGCCCGGCGGCTCGCTGCGCAACCGCTCGGCGAACTGGCGGAAAGGATCGTCGCCCGCCTTGCGTTTGCAATAGATGTAGCTGCGCGGCAGCTTCTCCACCGCGCCGGTGAGGCGCAGCGACTGCGCGAACGTCTTCACCGGCTGCATCACCCGGCGCGGCGTCGCCCAGGCGGCGTCCTCGGGAGCGGTGTCGGGCGGCATCGGGTTGGGCGGAATGCGCCATCCCTCGCCGGCCGAGGCGGTCGCGCTCTCGCGCGCCTGCCGCGCCTGCGGCGAGACGAGGTCGAGCAGCGACTGCCCGTTCTGTGGCACGAAGGCATCGAGGTAGACGAGCTTCGCGATGCGATCCGCCGCGCGATCCGCCACGCCGGTCGCCACCATGCCGCCATAGCTGTGCCCTACGAGCACGATGCCGCGCAGGTCCTCGTACTCGAGCACGCCCAGCACGTCGGCGATGTGGGTCTCGAGGTCGATGTCCTTGCGCGCGAGGTGCGCGCGCTCGCCCAGCCCGGTGTAGGTCGGCGTGAAGAGCTCGTGCCCGCGACCGCGCAGCAACGGCCGCATCTTCTTCCACGCCCATCCGGCGCTCCACGCGCCGTGCGCCACCACGAATGTCGCCATGCTTGCTCGAGCCTTTCAAATCCGGGACGGAGCCCGAATTCTGCCCGAGCCCCGAATTGGAATTCGGGGTCAGGTTCGCAATTCGACTTCGCCGCTATCGCAACACGAACGCGATGGCCGCGTAGACCAGCATGCCGAGAATGGTGGCGGTGAGCACGCCGCGGGCGGCGGCGAGGTCCTCGCTCTCGCGGGAAGGGGGCTTGCGGATTTGGCGATACGCTGTCGTGAACATCTGGACGCTCGCGCAGTTCGGGCCGGTGGACCGATTCTTCGCCGCTTCCTTGTCGCCGGTGCCGCCGCGCGGCTGGTCCGAACGGCCCCGTGGCAATCCGTCACATCCGCGTAGCGGCGTGATGCACTATCGCGGAAGCGACGACCTGCCTAACGTCGCGGCTATGGCCAAGGTCATTTTTCTTTCGTTCCCACCGCTCCCGCGCAAGGCCGTGCAGCCTCCGAGCCCGGTCCCCGAAGCCCTCCTCGAGTACATGGCGCCGCCGCGGCCCGCGCCGAACGTAATTGCGCTGCCGCTGCGTTCACCGGTCGCGCAGCCCGGCGAGCCTGCGGACGTCCTGCGCTGAGGACCGCCATGGCCGAGAACCCGCCTTCGACCACGCGCCTGCTCGAGTACGCCGCGCAGCGGCTGGGCGGCCGCGCGGAGCTCGCCGCCCGTCTCAAGGTTACGGAGAGCACGCTCGCGGCGTGGATGAACGGAAGCGCGGATATGACCTACGGCAAGGCGCTGGCCTTGGCCGATCTCATCGCGATGCTCAGTCGCGATGCTTGAGCCGCTTCACGTGTCGCCTTCGTCTCGCCGAGCCGCGCGCACCATCACGGCGAGGAGCTCGTTGACGGCGTGCAGCTGAACGCTCAGCCCATCGATGCGCGCGAGAAGCGAATCGAATTCGCCTGCGTCCTGTTTCGGCACCAGCGCCTTGATGCCTTCGAGCGCCTTGCCGATGGCTTGCAGATCGCGCCGAGCGTGCGCAGGAAGTCGCCGCATGCCCCATTGTTCGTCCTGCCGAGCGTTGGCAAAAGTCGCCGCTTAAGGATTTTCGCTGTCGTGGATCGGCGACCGACGGAGCGTTTCTGTCGCGCCTTAACGACGTCATCCCTCGTACATGCGATAGTGCATCGCCGGACTCGCGTGTATCGTTGGAGCGGGAACGGAATCGGCACGTAACGCTCATGGCAACTTCTGTGTCACTGGCCGAGATCATCGCGGTGGCGGCCCGTTCTGCCGGCAGTTACGAGCGGCTCGCAGCCGCCCTGGGCGTCGACGAGGCCTTCCTGCACGAGTGCGCGGCCGGCACGAAAAGAGCGCCTTTCGCGCTCGCCGTTCGCATCGCCGAGTTTGCGGGTCGCAGGGGCTCCGGGAATCCGCCGAACGGTCGCGCGAGCGAGGCGACGGCGGTCAGCCGCAAGTCCGCGCGTCGATAGCCTAGTCCATGAGGCGCATGCGCGGCGCGCTCGCCGCGGTTCCCGCGTCTTGGAGACTGGTCCATCGTGCCCACGCCGCTTACGGCACAACCACCACCCGCATCTCCTTTCGGAGGATCTATGCAGTCGAGGAACCTGCTTCTCGCAGTGTCGATTTTCGCGTTCACCGCCGCGTCCGCCTACGCCGGAGAAGGAACGAAGAGCGAGGCGAAGGACAAGACCGCCACCAGCTCTCAGACCAAGCAGAAATCGAAGCAGGCGTCGGCGAACAAGGCCGCCGCAGGCAAGACCGCGAAGAAGGAAGCCGACGCGAAGAAGGACTCTAAGTAAGCCGATCCACGGGACGCTGTGCGCGCGCTCCGCCTCGGAAGTACCGCACACTCTTCCTGACCTTGGCCGAGCGGAGCGCGCGTGCAGCGCTTCGCCGCGCTCGCGCGCGCTAGCGCCCGGGATCGACCTGCAGGACGAGCGGGCGCTGCCCGCCCACGCCGTTCGAAGCCCAGCCCACGAGGTAGGCGCGACCCGCCTCGTCGCGCGCCATCGAGCCGTAGAGCAGCACCTTCTTCAGGCCGCTCGTATCGAGCGGAAATGCCGCCGACATGCGGCTCTGCATCTCGTAGACCACCCATTCGAAGCTCTCGCCGCGCTGCGCGACGCCGGCGATCCAGCGGTTGCCGCCGAAGGCGAAGAGCGAGGGCGCGTAGGCCTCGCCCTGCGGATGCAGCGGGCCTAGCTCCGAGACGCGCGCCGTGCCCTCGCTCGGCTCTACGAGGTAGAGGTAGCCCACGTGCGTCGAGAACACCATGCGCCCATCGGGCAGGTAGGCGAGGCCGACGATGCCGTGGTTCTCGGCGGGGGAGTCGGCGCCGAGATAGTGCTCGAGCGGCGTCGCGCCGACCTCGCGCAGCCGATCGTCGTACTCGAGGAGCTCTACCGAGACGCTCTTGTCGGCGCGAGCACGCAGGCGCGGCACGTAGGCGTGCCCGCGCAGGTCGGCGAGGAAATTTCTCGACACGTGCCCTTCCACCGAGCCCACGACGACGCGCAGGCTGGTGCGCGTGCGCGTGTCGTACTGGTAGAGCACGTGGTCCCAGTATCCCAGCGCGTACACGTAGCGCCCGACGCCGCTCACCGCGACGAGGCCCTCGGGCACGGCGAGCAGATGCTCCCAGGTATGGGCGCGCGGGTCGATGCGCCAGAGGTGCGAGCCCCAGCGCGGCAAGAGCGCCGGCCGCGCCTGCTCGCCCTCTTCGTCGGTGGAAGCGAAGTAGAGCCAGCCGTCCTGCGCCGGCACGATCTTCGAATGGATCTTGATCTGGCCCATGCCGCTGCGGTAGAGGCCGGCGGCCTTGAGCTCGCCGAGGACGTCGCCCCGGTCGTACCACCGCGCCTCCTGCGGCGCGTACTCGAAGAGGTGCGCGCTCTTACCGTCCGAGGACGCCGAGACGCCGATCCAGATGTGCCCGAAAGGACCGCGCCCGGTCGCGCCCCAGATCGCCGTCGCGTTGTCGAAGGAGGGCACCTCGAGCTCGCGCACGCGCGGCGCCGCGGGCCCGTCCTTGGGCAGCGGCAGGAAGATGCTGCCGGTGAGCTCGGCGTAGCTGAAAGCCGGCGGGGGAGGCTCCGGGGCCTTGCGGGGGAAGGCGAGGTAGGCGCCCGCGCCGATCGCCCCCGACGCGACTATCCCGACCAGCCACGCTGCCCTTCTCCCCATGCCGCGCATTTCAGCAAGGGGTGAGGCGCCTGTCGAGTGGCTTGCTCGGTCGCCGGCCGCGACGCCGGACCGCGATCCCTCATGGATTCGATGGCGCGCGGCGTGTCGGCCGCCCGCCCGGTGCCCGCCATCGAGACGGCCGCCGCCGCGACCAGGAGCAGCGTGGGTAGCAGCATGCCGAGAAACGGCAGGTAGTCGGATGCCGCGTGCAGTATTTGTTCTTTTCTCATGCTCGATTCCTTTGGTTGCCTAGTCTCCTTAACTCCTTCCACGAGGCGGCAATTCCCCATTTCGCCGATCGGTGGCGGAAAATCCAGAGCGCGAGCGCGATGACCGAGCCGCCCGGCAACAGCAGCTCGATCGCCAGGTAGGGGCCGGCGCTTCGCACCATCTGCATCAACTCGCTCATGGCGCCATCGTATGGGCCGCACGTAATGCGCCGATTTCCAATCGCGCACGGTTTGTTACAGCTGTGTTTCGGGGACGGAGCCCGAACT
>DASUFD010000078.1:0-14766 GCA_036274735.1 Burkholderiales bacterium | reverse complement strand
GCCAGGTAGTCGAAGGGCGACAGGCCGTGCCGCCGCCAGCCGGCGAACGGGTAGAGCGACGCGTAAACGACCAGCAGCACATAGACCGCGAAGAGGATGCGGCTCAGCGCGCCGGCGCGCCGTTCCGAGGCTCTAGCGTTGGCCGCCGTGCGGATGACCGTGCGCATGCGCCTGCGGCACGGACCGCTCGCGCGGGATCAGGGTGCCGAGCACCATGCCGAGAACGGAGAAGCCCAGGCCGACGAGCGGCGGCGGCACGACCGCCTCTGGCGCCGTGAACTCGGCGATCAGCCAGGCGACGAGGCCGAACAGCGACGAGAGGATGGCGCCCGTGTTGTTGGCGCGCCGCCAGTAGATGCCCGCGGCGAGCGGCACCAGCGCCGCGACTAGCGTCACGGTATAGGCGTTCTGGATCATGTCGTACATCGTCTGCTTGGAGTTGAGCGCGAACAGCAGCGCGGCCAGCGTGAAGGTGACCAGCATGATGCGCAGCGTCAGCAGGAACTGCCGCTCGCTCATGCGCGGATAGAGCGGCTTGACGATGTTCTCGGTGCAGAGCGACGTCGGCGCGATGATCGCGCCGCTCGCGGTCGAGAGGATCGCGGAGAGCAGCGCGCCGAAGAACAGCACCTGCGCCCACATCGGCGCATGGCCGAGGACGAAGTCCGGGAGGATGCGCTGCATATCGCGGGCGTCCTGCGCGTCGAGCAGCCCCGCGAGCGACGGGTCGAGGACGAGCGCGGCGCGCACGATGTAGATGGGTACGAAGACGAAACAGAAGTAGATGAGCCCGCCGAGCAGCGCGCCGGCGATGGCGACGCGCTCGTTTCTCGCCGAGGTGACGCGCTGGAAGATGTCCTGCTGCGGCACCGAACCGATGGCGAGGGTGATGAAGGCGGTGCCGAAGGCGAACCATTCCTTGCTGCCGCCCTGCGGCCAGAACGCGAACTTCCCCGCCTGCGCGGTAAGGGCGATCACCTTCCCCGGCCCGCCTGCCCAGCTGCCGACCAGCACGGCGATGGCGACCAGCCCGAGGAGGATCATCACCGACTGGAAGAGGTCGGTCATCGCCACCGACCACATGCCGCCCCAGATGGTGTAGCCGAGCACCACGGCGCCGCTGATGAGAATGCCGGTCGAGAGCGAGATCGCTCCGTCGGTGAGCGTCGAAAAGACGAGGCCGAGCGCCGTGAGCTGCGCCGCCGTCCAGCCGAGGTAGGAGACGGCGATGACCACGCTCGTGCCGAGCTCCATGACGCGGCCATAGCGCTTGCGGTAGAAGTCACCGATGGTGAGGAGATCCATGCGGTAGAACGCGCGCGCGAAGAACAGGGCCACCACCACGAGGCACATCGACGCGCCGAACGGATCGGCGATGATGCCGCCCAGGCCCTCCTTCGAGAACTCGGCGGAAACGGAAAGCACGCTCTCGGCGCCGAACCAGGTGGCGAATACCGTCGCCGTGGTCATGTACAGGGGCAGGCTCCGCCCGGCGAGGACGTAGTCCTTGGAGTTGTGCACGCGGCGCGCCGCCCACAGGCCGATGGCGATGGTGACGAGGAGGTAGGCGACGACGGCGGAGATCAGCATCGGCGCGCGATCATACGATTTTCACCACAGATCGAATATCAGGAGCGCGAGCACGAGCACCACCACCGCGAGCAAGGCCGCGAGCAGGCGGTTGCGCCGGGCGCTCTGCAGCGCCAGGCGCTCCACCGCGGTGCGCAGCTCGCCGACCCGATCCTCGGCGAGGGCGCGGTGCATGAGGCGGGGCAGCTGCGGCAGGGTGCGCGCCCAGAACGGCGCCTCGTGGCGCAGCGCGCGCACCCAGCCGCGCCAGCCGATCTCCTCGCGCAGCCAGCGCTCGAGGTAAGGCTTGGCGGTCGCCCACAGGTCGAGGTCGGGGTCGAGCTGGCGGCCGAGGCCCTCGATGTTGAGGAGGGTCTTCTGCAGGAGCACGAGCTGCGGCTGGATCTCCACGTTGAAGCGCCGCGAGGTCTGGAACAGGCGCAGCAGCAGCTTGCCGAAATAGATTTCCTTGAGCGGCCGGGCGAAGATCGGCTCGCATACCGCGCGGATCGCCGCCTCGAACTGGTCGACGCGCGTGCCGGGCGGCACCCATCCGGCCTCGAGGTGCGCGAGCGCGACCCGGTGGTAGTCGCGGTTGAAGAAGGCGACGAAGTTCTGCGCGAGATAGCTCTTGTCGTACTCGGTGAGCGTGCCGACGATGCCGAAGTCGAGCGCGATGTAGCGCCCGTGCATCTCTCCCAGCGTGCCGACGAGGATGTTGCCGGGATGCATGTCGGCGTGGAAGAACCCGTCGCGGAACACCTGCGTGAAGAAGATCTCCACCCCGGCGCGCGCCAGCGCCTTCAGATCGACGCCGGCCGCCTCGAGCTCGGCGATGCGCGAGATCGGTACGCCGCGCATGCGCTCCATCACCATCACGCGCTGCGAGCACAGCTCCCAGTACACCTCGGGAATGGCGAGCAGGGGCGAGTGCGCGAAGTTGCGTCGCAGCTGGCTCGCGTTCGCCGCCTCGCGCATGAGGTCGAGCTCTTCTTCGAGATGGCGCGCGAACTCCGCGACGACTTCGCGCGGCTTGAGCCGCCGTCCCTCGGCGAAGAGCGTCGCGAGCGAGGCGGCGGTATCGAGCAGCGCCACGTCCTTGCGGATTGCCGCCTCTACGCCCGGGCGCAGCACCTTGATCGCCACCTCGCGGCCGTCGTGCAGGCGACCGAGGTGGACCTGCGCCACGGAGGCGCTCGCCACGGGCCTTTCCTGAAATTCCGCGAAAACTTCCGGAAGCCGCCGACCGAGGCTGCGCTCCACCTCCGCCACGGCGAGCGCCGAAGCGAACGGCGGCACCTGATCCTGCAGGCGGGCGAGCTCGTCCGCAATGTCGAGCGGCAGCAGGTCGCGCCGCGTCGAGAGCACCTGGCCGAACTTGACGAAGATCGGCCCGAGGGTCTCGAGCGCGCGGCGCAGCCGCATGCCGCGATCGAGGCTCGCGACGCCGAGCTCGTAGAGGCGAAAGCGGGCCGCGACCCAGAAGATGCGAGCCAGGCGCGCGAGCCTAGACAAGGCGTGCGGCTCGCGCTTCGAGCTCGTCGAGCGCTTGCGAAAGCCGCTCGATCGAGGCCGCGAGCTCGCGCAGCTCGCTCGCGCCCGCCACGAGGCGCGCTTCGTCGACGGCATACGCACCCAGCGCAACGCCCAGGCGCTCCGCCGCGTCGCGCGACCAGCCCTCGAGCGCTCGCGCGCCCTGCATCAGGCGATGTGCCAGCACGTCGCCGGTGAGGCGCGACAGATCCTCCTCGGCGTCCCAGCGCAGCGTGCGCGCGAGCGCCTCGAGCTCGGCCGAGAGCTCCGCCTCGCCCGACGCCTTGGGTTGCGGACCCAGCCAGACGCTCGCCGCGGGCGGCTCGCTGCCGCCCGGCTCGAGCCGGCCTTGGGCATTGATCGTCGCGAGCACGGCCGGCGCGAGAGGAGCGCGGAACTCCACTGCTCGCCCGGCGAAGCGCGCAAGCCGCGCGCGCGCCCACGCCGCCCCATCGAGCACGTGGTTGGCGAAAAAACAAAAGGCCACCGCGGGGGTGGCCTTGATGTCAGGCAGGCGAGGCCTCAATGCATCTGTTGGATACCGGCGAGCAGCCAGCCCGAAGAGCCGTCGGCGGGCTTGACGAGGTTCCACACCTCCTCGAAGCCGACGGGCTCGGTTCCCGGCGTCTCGCGCACCATCCCGGAAAAGCGCACCGACGCGCGGTGCTCGCGCTGCTCGGTGGCGAGCTCGAGCAGGTCGGCGTTGAGCGCCACCACGTCGGTGTGGCTCGCCCCGCCGGCGAGGACGTCGGCGCGCAGCGCGTCGAACATGTCGTTGGTGGTGAGCTCGCGGATCTCGTCGAGCCGGCCCGAATCGTTGGCCGCCTGCAGGCGGATGAAGTTCGTCTTCGCGGCGCGCAGGAAGCCGCTGCGGTCGAAGCCGGGCGGGAGCGACGGCGCGACGAGCACGTCGGCGGGCAAGCCCTGCACCTGCGAGGGCGGCGGTGCGGCGACCGTTTCGTTGCCGAAACCGGCGAACTGGATCGGTTGGGCCTCGCTGCCGGCACGACGCAGCATCGTGCTGATCAGCGCAGCGGCGACGAGCGCGAGCGCCGCGATGGCGGCGAGCGCGAGCAGCCCGTTGCCGGCAAAGAGCGCGCCGAGCAGGCCGCCGAGGGCCAGGCCGCCAAGGAGGCCGCCCCAGCGGCTGCCGCTCTGCGGCGCCTGCACTTTCTGCTCGGGCTGCGCCTGGGCCTTTTGCGCCGGCGTCTTCGGCGCGACCGTTACATTGCGCTGGACACCGAGCGATCGGCCGCCGCCCAGACGGCGCGCCTCGGCATCGTCCACCGCGACGAGCCCTCCGAGAAAGACCATGGAAACCGCAAGCAGCCACTTACTCATGACGATTCCTCCGCTTGCGATGCTATCAAAACTTGGTACCGCGATGGACGGCGACGACGCCGGCGGCAAGGTTGAAGACCTCGACGCGCTGCAGGCCGGCGGCTTCCATCATGCGCGCAAGCGTCGCCTGATCCGGGTGCATGCGGATGGACTCGGCAAGATAACGGTAGGCGTCGGCGTTGCGGGCGACGCGCGCGCCGAGCCACGGCAGGACGCGGAACGAATAGACGTCGTAGGCCGGCGCGAGCGGCGCCCACACGCGCGAGAACTCGAGCACCACCAGGCGCCCGCCGCGGCGCAGCACCCGCGCCATCTCCGCCAGCGCCTGCTCCTTGTGCGTCATGTTGCGCAGGCCGAACCCGACCGTCACGCAGTCGAAGTGTCCGGCGGGAAAAGGCAGCCGCTCGGCGTCGCACTGCACCGCCGGCACGACCAGCCCGGCGTCGAGCAGGCGATCGCGCCCGCGCTCGAGCATGCTGCGGTTCACGTCGCTCGCCCACACCTCGCCACTGGGGCCCACGGCGCGCGCGAGCGCCGCCGCGAGATCGCCGCTGCCGGCCGCCACGTCGAGCACGCGCTCGCCGGCGCGCGGACGCGCTACGGCAATCGCGAAGCGCTTCCAGTAGCGGTGCAGGCCGAGGGACATCAGGTCGTTCATCACGTCGTAGCGGCCGGCGACGGCGTCGAACACGCCGCTCACGCGCGACGCCTTCTCCGTCTCCGGCACGCGCTGGTAGCCGAAGTCGACGTCCTCGCTCATTGCTTCGGCGCTTCGCGCGATGCGCCCGCCTGCTGCAGCCGCTGCAGGTACTGCGCCCAGAGCTCGTCCTGGTGCTCGCCGAGCTCGTAGAGATATTCCCAGGAGTAGATGCCGGTGCTGTGGCCGTCCGAGAAAACCGGCTGCACCGCGTAGGAGCCCACCGGCTCGAGCGAGCGGATCTCGACCTCGCGCTTGCCGGTCTGCAGTACCTCCTGACCCGGGCCGTGCCCGCGCACCTCCGCCGAGGGCGAATACACGCGCAGGAACTCGTAGGGCAGGCGGAACGTGCGCCCGTCGTCGAAGGCGATCTCGAAGACGCGCGACTTCTGGTGCAGCTTGATCTCGACCGGCGTCATTCGGCCCTCTCGTACAGGACCCGTTCGAAGTCCGTGCCGCGATCCAGCACTTCGACGAGGCGCACCTTCTCGGGTGCCCCGGTGTGCAGGTCGAGGATGCGCTTGGGTCGATACCACCCGGAGGGCAGCACGAGCGAAGGCGCCGCGTTGAGCGCGGCCACGGCCCCGAGCGCGATGGCCGGGACATACTCGAGGTTCTGCACGTTGAGCCCCGTCGGGCGCACCGCGACCGGGCGGGGCAGCCCAGGCAGCAGGCGCACGCCGGCGTGCAGCTCGCCGCTCTGCGCCTGCATGAGCCAGCGCACCTGCGCGAGCATGAACTTCGCGCCGTCCGCGGGGCGCAGTCCGAGCAGCTGTCCGTGCGAATAGCGCTTGCCCGCCGCCGAGGCCTGACGCGCGAGGCGCATGCCCTGTCCGCTCTCGTCCTCGATGCGCCACTCTTCGACAACGAACCCGTGCGCCGCGCTGTAGTCCTCCTCGTGGCGCGTGCTGACGCGGCCGAAGGTGGCGAGCTCCTCGCGCTGCTTCTGCGTGAGCTCGGCCTGCTGGTGCGGCTGCTTGAACACGCGTCCCGACATGTAGTAGTGGATCGCCGCCATCTCGGTGGACACCTCGGCGGCGGCGGCGCCGGTGCGTCGCTCGAGCGCGCGCGCCGGCTTGCCCTGGCACCACTGCCGATAAAGGTAGATGAGCAGCTGCTCGCAGGAAGGCTGCACGCAATCCTCGCCGAGCGCGAGCTTGGCCGGCGACTCGCCCTTGCGCAGCAGCGCCACGCGGTTGCGCAGGCTCTTCGCGAGCTTGCGGGTATCGAGAAAGCGCAGCGCCTTCGCCGCCGCCGGGGCGGCCGCGCGCTCGGGCGCGCGATGGCCGGCGAGGTCGACGGCGAGGGGCAGCGCGCCCTCGCTCTCGGGCACCGGGTGCGCGGAAATCTCGAGCTTCGAGGCCCAGCGCTCGAGCAGGAAGGCGACGAACGTGAGCTGGCGCTGCGCGAGCTCGTTCGGGTTGGCGAGGGCCATCAGCAGGGCGCGGGCGTAGGCGATGCGCGGCGAGGTGTCCTGGACGTCGCGATTGAGAAAGTCCTTGACCGGCTCCTCGGCGACGTCGAGGGCCTCGGCATGCGCATACGCCGCGTGCAGCTCGCTCCAGTCCTGCGCCGGCACTTCGCGATAGGCGCGATAGTGGTGGAACATCTTCAGACCGATATAGGCGAGCGCGCGCTGGGCGAGGAGCGCGGCCTGCGCCTGCATCGCCGCATCCTTGTGCAGCGCCGCGTCGAGGCAGCGCAGGTAGCCCGCGCGCATCTCGTCCCACAGGGCGATGGTCGCCTCGAAGGCCGAGCGCTCGTTCTCGGTCATCGGCAGGGCGCGGTTGGTGAAGCGCTTGGCCTGCTCGATCTGCACGAAGTTCACCGCCTCGCGCAGCGCTTCCAGCACGGCGAGGCGGATCGCGGCGCTCACCGGAAAGCGGTTGAAGTCCTCGAGCTGATCGAGCAGGTCGGTCTGCGCCGCGGCGACATTGGCGAGGGGCACGTCTTCGAGCCATGCCTTGCACGAAGCGGCATCGACGAACTCGGGCGCCGCGCTCTCGGAGAGCTCGGGAAGCTTCATTCGGGCTGATGATACCCAAACACGTCGTCGTAGCTCGCATAGAAGCTCGCGAAGAGCACCGGCAGCACGAGCATGAGCAGCGCGACGAAGAGGGGTGCGCCGAAGCCGAGCGACAGCGCGAGCGGCAGCGTGACCGCCGCGGCGAGCGCGCCGTAGGCGAGGAGCGCGCGCCAGTTCATGAGGCAGGCGAAGAAGCTGAAGAACAGCGCCTTCGCCGGGGCGAGGGCATGCCAGGCGGCGAGCGGCGGCGCGAACCAGAACGCGGCCATCACCGGCAGGTAGCCCGCGGCGGCGAGCGCCGCGGCGCCGAGCATGCCTTCGGCCTCGAGCGCCTCGGGAGACGGGCGCTCCCCGACGAGGATCCAGCGCGCGAGCACACCGCCGTCGGCGAGGGAGCTTGCGAGCAGCACGGCGCCGAAGGCGATGAAATAGGCGAGCCCGAGGATCGCCTGCGAGCGCCAATGGTGGCGAAAGCCGTCGAACAGCCGCGCGAGCTCGAGCGGACCGCCACGCGCCACGGCGCGCGCGAGCGACATGAAGCCGAGGCTGAACGCAGGCACGAGCACAATCGCGGCCGCGCCGCCGGCGAGCGGCACGAGCGAGACCAGGCTCATCGCGAACCAATAGGTGACGATGGCGGCGAGCCAGCCGAACGGCGCGGCGCGGAACAGCCGCCACCCGGCGGCGAGCCAGCCCGCGCCCTGGCGCGCGGAAACGATGCGTGGCTGTATCAATCGAGCCAGGGCGGCAGAGCGCGCGCCCGCGAGTCGAGGACGCGGCGGAAATGCTCGGGATCGTGCGCGTGCACGAGCATCCCGGGCCGCGGCAGGTGCAGGTCGTAGAGCCGCGACAGCCAGAAGCGCAACGCCGCGGCGCGCAGCATCGCCGGCCAGGCCGCGCGCTCCTCGGCGCCGAAGGGGCGCACCGCGTGATACGCCGAGAGCAGCGCCCGCGCGCGCGCGGGATCGAGCGCGCCCGCCCCGGCGAGGCACCAGTCGTTCGCGCACACGGCCACGTCGTAGAGCAGGCAGTCGACGCCGGCGAAGTAGAAGTCGATCACCCCCGAGATGCGCGCGTCTTCGAAGAGCGCGTTGTCGCGAAAGAGATCGGCGTGCACCGGGCCGCGGGGCAAATCGGGAAAGCGCTGCCCGGACTGGAACTCGAGCTCCTGCGCAAGCTGGGCGTTGCGCTCGGCATCGAGGAAGGGTGCGACGGCTTCCGCGGCGAAACGCCACCACTTGGGCCCGCGCGGATTCTCGAGGTACGCCGGGTACGAGCGCGCGGCGAGGTGCATGCGCGCGAGCAGCTCGCCGAGCGTGGCGCATTCGGCGATGCCGGGATTCTCGCGCCAGCGTCCGGGCAGACGCGTGACCAGCGCCGCCGGCTTTCCGGCAAGCTCGCTCAGCGTGCGGTCCGAGACGTCGGCGATCGGCGCGGGCGCGGGAATGCCGTGCCGCGCGAGGTGCGACATCAGGCCCAGGTAGAAAGACAGCTCGTGCGCCGGCAGCCGCTCGAAAAGCGTGAGCACGTACCGGCCCTGCGTGGTCGTGACGAAGTAGTTGGTGTTCTCGATGCCGGCCTGGATCGGCTCGAAGGACTCGAGCGTTCCCAGGGAGTAGCGGCCGAGCCAGCGCTCGAGCTCGGCTTGGGAAACGGGCGTGTAGACCGACAAGCTACTCGAAGGTGTGGATCGGCCACATCGGCACGCGCACCCCGTCGTCGAGCGAGTCGCGGCGCATCCAGTTGCCGTTGCCCGTCGTGTCGATGAGATAGTAGGGCCTGCCGCCCTTCGCCGGCGTCACCTTGAGCATGATCACGCGTCCGCTGTCGCGGATTTCTTCCACCTTGTCTCTTTCCTGCACCGGGATGCGCACCGCGGGCTCGTCCGGGCTCGTTGCCGCGCCCGGCGGCGCGGGCGGCGGCGGCGGCACCGGCTCCAGCTTCGGCTGGGCCAGGGCGCGCTGCATGGCCAGGAGGAAGACGAACACCGCCACGCGGCGCATGGCGCGAGTTTAACGCACTTATAATGCCCGCTTGCCGCCGCAAGACCCCGAACAGACGCTCCTCCTCGTCGACGGATCGTCGTATCTCTATCGCGCGTTCCACGCGCTCCCGGAGCTGAAAAGCCCGAAGACCGGCGAGCCGACCGGCGCGATCTACGGCGTGCTCAACATGTTGCGCAAGCTCGCCGCGGACTTCCCGGCGCAAGCGCGCGCGGTGGTGTTCGATGCCAAGGGCAAGACCTTCCGCGACGACATCTATGCCGAGTACAAGGCCACGCGCGCGGCGATGCCCGACGATCTTGCGCGCCAGGTCGAGCCGCTCCACGAGGCGATCCGCGCGCTCGGCTGGCCGCTGCTGTGCATCGACGGGGTGGAGGCGGACGACGTGATCGCGACGCTCGCCGAGCAGGCACGCGCGCGCGGCTGGCGCACCGTCATCTCCACCGGCGACAAGGACCTCACGCAGCTCGTCGACCCGCGCACGCTCTGGGTCAACACCATGTCGAACGAAAAGCTCGACGTCGCGGGTGTGCAGGCGAAGTTCGGCGTGCCGCCGGAGAGGATCGTCGACTATCTCGCGCTGATCGGCGACCAGATCGACAATATTCCCGGCGTCGACAAGGTCGGCCCGAAGACCGCGTGCAAGTGGATCACGCAGTACGGCTCGCTCGAAGGCGTGCTCGCCCACGCCGCGGAGATCGGCGGCCACGCCGGCGAAAACCTGCGCAACGTCAAGGACTGGCTGCCGACCGCGCGCGAGCTGCTCACCGTGAAGCGCGACGTGCCGTTGCCGATTTCCTTGCCGGAATTGACTCACTTCAAGAGCGACGCGGCGGCGCAACGTGCGCAGTACGAGCGCTTCGGCTTCAAGAGCTGGCTGCGCGAGGTCGAGGGCGCCGCGCCCGGGCCCGAGGCCGCCGCCGAGCCGCCACGCGCGAACGCGCCGACGATGCGCGCGACGCGCACGCTCCTCGCCGAGGACGACCTGCAGGCGCTGGTTTCCAGGATGCAGGACGCGCCGCTCGTCGGCTTCGCCGCCCTCGCGCTCGGTGAGGAGCCGATGAGCACGCGCCTGCTCGGCCTCGCCTTTGCCTTCGGCGAAGAGGCCCTCTACCTGCCGCTCGCGCACGAGTATGCCGCCGTGCCGCAACAAGTTCCCCTGGAAGCGGCCCTGCGGCGGCTGCGGCCCTGGCTCGAGAACGGCGAGTGCCGCAAGGTGGGCGAGAACGCGAAGCTCGCCTCTCACGCGCTCGCCAACGCGGGTGTGCGGCTCGGCGGCTGCACGCACGACACGATGCTCGAGTCCTACGTGCTGGAAGTGCACGAGCGCCACGAGCTCGGCAGCCTCGCACAGCGCCACTGCGGATGGAGCACGCTCTCCTACGACGACATCACCGGCAAGGGCGCGGCGCGCATCGCGCCGAGCGCGGTGGATATCGGCCGCGCAACGCAGTTCGCCGCGCAGCGCGCGGACTGCGCGCTGGCGCTGCACGAGATCCTCTACCCGCGCATCGCCGCCGACGAGAAGCTGAAGCACGTCTACGAAGCGATCGAGCTGCCGCTCTTGCCGGTGCTCGCGCGCATGGAGAGGAACGGCGTGCTGCTCGACCGCGAGCGGCTGGAAGCGCAGAGCCATGAGCTCGGCAAGGAGATCCTCGCCCTCGAGCAGAAGGCCTACGAGGCGGCGGGCCAGCCCTTCAACCTCGGCTCGCCGAAGCAGATCCAGGAGATCCTGTTCGAGCGCCAGAAGCTGCCGGTCAAGAAGAAGACCCCTTCTGGCCAGCCCTCCACCGACGAGGACTCGCTCGCCGAGCTCGCGCTCGACCATCCGCTGCCGCGCCTCATCCTCGAGCACCGCGCGCTCTCCAAGCTCAAGTCGACCTACACCGACAAGCTGCCGAAGAGCATCAATCCGCTCACCGGGCGCGTGCACACCACCTACTCGCAGACGACCGCGGTGACCGGGCGGCTCGCCTCGAACGAGCCCAACCTGCAGAACATCCCCATCCGCACCGCGGCCGGGCGCCGCATCCGCGAGTGCTTCATCGCGCCGCCGGGGGCGAAGATCGTGTCGGCCGATTACTCGCAGATCGAGCTTCGCATCATGGCCCACCTCTCCGGCGACGAGAACCTGCGCCGCGCTTTCCGCGACGGCGAGGACGTGCATCGCGCGACCGCCTCCGAGGTGTTCGGCGTGGGCCTGCCCGACGTGGATGCCGATCAGCGCCGCATCGCCAAAGTCATCAACTTCGGCCTGATCTACGGCATGTCCTCGTTCGGCGTGGCACAGAACCTCGGCATCGACCGAGGCACCGCGCAGACCTACATCGACCGCTACTTCGCGCGTTACCCCGGTGCGCGCCGCTACATGGACGAGACCCGCCAGCGCGCAAAGGAGGTGGGCTACGTCGAGACCGTGTTCGGTCGCCGGCTCTGGCTTCCCGAGCTGAAGAGCGGCGCGCCGGTGCGGCGGCAAGCCGCCGAGCGCGCCGCGATCAACGCGCCGATGCAGGGAACGGCGGCCGACCTCATCAAGCTGGCGATGATCGCGGTGCAGGACTTTCTCGACCGGGAAAAGCTCGCAGCCAAGCTCATCATGCAGGTGCACGACGAGCTGGTGCTCGAGGTGCCGGAGGCCGAGCTATCGGCGGTGATGGCTAACGTGCGCGAGCTGATGCAGTCGGTGGCCAAGCTCGACGTGCCGCTGGTGGTCGAGGTCGGCGTGGGCGAGAACTGGGACCAGGCGCACTGAACGTTACTGCAGCGCGCCGAAGACCTCGCGCAGGATGCGCGACCCGGCCTCGAGCGGGTGGGCGCGAATCTGCTTCTCCTCCTGCGCCACCGTCAAGTACAGGCCATCGAGCGCCTTCTCGGTCACGTACTCGTCGAGGTCCGCGTCCTCCTCGCGCAGCAGGCCGACCGCGGCGGCCTTGTCCGCATAGCGCGCGTAAGTGCGCGCGACGCCCACCCTGGCGGTCGCCCGCCGCACGACCGGCAGGAAACGCTGGTGCAGCGGCCCGCGCGTGGTGCGGCGGAAGTACTCGGTGGCCGCAGTATCGCCGCCGGTGAGGATGTCCTTGGCGTCGCGCACTGTCATCTTGCGCACCGATTGGACGAAGAGCGTGCGCGCCTCGGGCACCGCCGCCTCGGCGGCACGGTTCAGCGTCACGATCAGCTCGTCGGCGTACTTCGCCATGCCGAAGCGCCGCATCAGGCGCTCCGCGCGCTGCGCCGAGGGCGGAAGGCTGATGCGCACCCGCTCGTCGGCGAGGAAGCCGTCGGTCCGGCCGAGCTTCGCGACGGCGGCTTGGGTCCCCTTTTCGAGCGCGGCCCTGAGCGCCGTCGTCGCCTGCGACTGTGTGATGTGCTCGAGCTGTGCCGCCGCGTTCTCGGCGCCGACGAGCAACCCGACGAGTGCCGCGAGAACGAGGCTCCGCATGCCGCGGAGCTTACAAAAAAGACCCGCCGTTCGGCGGGTCCCCCGCAGATCTTCTGCCGTCCGTTGAGACCTTTTACCGGCGGCGGTCGCTGAAGTTCGAATGGCCGGGCACGCCGTCGCCGCCGCCGTTGCCCCAGCCGTTGTTGCCCTGTACGCGGATCCCGCCGCCGCACGAGGCGAAGGCCGGCTCCGAGCTCATGTTGAGCGCGTACTTGATCGCCGCCTTGCTCGCGTCGCCGACCGTCGTTTCCGGAATGACGCCGAAATGCTGCAGGGGTCCGCTGACGACGAATGCGCCAATGGCGGCGCTTGCTGCCATTACTGCCCACTTCATGGTTCTCTCCTCGTCCATGCACCGAAGGTGCGCCGCCATGGTCTCAAGGAGAGGTTGCAGGCCGTGGTGCCTTCGGCGCTCCCCTCGTAGCCTGAGCGGAGCAACGCCGCCGGACGCGAGCCCTCAGCCTATGCCGGCATCGTGCGCCTGGCGATCGGCGTGATATGACGAGCGCACGAGCGGGCCGACCGCGGCATGGCGGAATCCCAGCTGGGCGGCCTCCGCCTCGAAGCGCGAAAAGATCCGCGGCTCGACATAGCGCTCTACCGGCAGATGGTGCGGCGAAGGCTGGAGGTACTGGCCGATCGTGAGCATGTCGACATCGTGCGCGCGCAGGTCGCGCATCACGGCGACGATCTCCTCGTCGCTCTCACCGAGCCCGACCATGAGCCCGGACTTGGTCGGCACCTGCGGGTGGCGCGCCTTGAACGCCTTGAGCAGGCGCAGCGAATGCGCGTAGTCGCCGCCCGGCCGTGCGCGCTTGTACAGGCGTGGCACTGTTTCGAGGTTGTGGTTCATGACGTCGGGCGTCGCCGCGCCGAGGACCTCGAGCGCGCGTTCTAGCCGGCCGCGGAAGTCGGGCACCAGTACCTCGATCGCGGTTCGCGGGCTTGCTTCGCGAACCGCACGGATGCAATCGACGAAATGCTGCGCGCCGCCGTCCTTAAGGTCGTCGCGGTCGACGCTGGTGATGACCACGTACTCGAGGGCGAGCGCCGCGATGGTTTCGGCGAGGTGGCGCGGCTCGTCGCCGTCGGGCGCGAGCGGGCGGCCGTGCGCCACGTCGCAGAACGGGCAGCGGCGCGTGCAGATATCGCCGAGGATCATGAAGGTGGCCGTGCCCTTGCCGAAGCACTCGGCAATGTTCGGGCACGACGCTTCCTCGCACACCGTGTGCAGCTTCTGGCGGCGCAGGATGTCCTTGATCTCGCCGAAGCGCGAGTTCGCACTCGCCGCGCGCACGCGGATCCAGGCCGGCTTGGCGAGCGGCGCGCGCCCCGCCGCGGGCACGACGCGGATCACCTTCGTCCGGCCCTTCTCCTTGACGCCGGCGTCACGCATCGCCGAGCCTGGCTACGAGGCGGCGGGCGAGCTCCTCGCCGAGCTCCATGGCGGAGCCCGGGATGCCGAGCTCGCGTGTACAGGCGACCCGCAGGCCCGGGTAGCCGCAGGGGTCGATCGCGGAAAAAGGGGTGAGATCCATGTCCACGTTGAGAGCCACGCCATGGTACGCCCGGCCGCGCGCGACCCGCATGCCGAGCGCCGCGACCTTGGCGCCGCCGACGTACACGCCGGGAGCGCCGGGGCGCCGCTCGGCGTGCGCGCCGAGCAGATCGATGACCGCCTGCTCGAGCAGCCAGACGAAGCGCTTCACCTTGATCTCGCGCCGTGCGAGGTCGATCAGCGCGTAGAGCACCGCCTGTCCCGGGCCGTGGTAAGTGACTTCGCCGCCGCGATCGCTCTGCACCACCGGAATGCCGTTCGCCACCGCCACCGCGCGCGCGCCCTGCCCGAGCGTGTAGACCGGCTCGTGCTCGAGCAGCCACAGCTCGTCGGGCGTCGCCTCCTCGCGCAGCCGGGTGAAGTCGCGCATCGCCTGCCATGTCGGCTCGTACGGAACACGGCCCAGCCGACGCAGCAAGATTTCATCCAAGAGCGTCATAGGACCATGACGACCTGGGGGTGGTCGCATAACTCCTGGTACAAGGCATCGAGTTGCTCCCGCGAGGTGGCGCGCACCACGCAGGTGACGCTGAGGTAGCGCGCCTGCCGGCTCGGCCGCATCGCCACGCTCGCCGGGTCGAAGTCCGGCGCATGCTTGCG
>DASUFD010000077.1:0-7931 GCA_036274735.1 Burkholderiales bacterium | reverse complement strand
ACCGAGATCGCCTGCCCGGAAATGTGCCGACCCGCGTCGCTCGCGAGGAAGAGCGCGGTGTTGGCGATGTCCTGGGCCGTCACGGTGGTCTTCAGGCTGACGCCTTCCACCATTTTCTCCAGTACTTGCGACGCGGAGACGCCCAGCGCCTGCGCCTTGGCGGCGACGATGCGATCGACACGCTCGCCCTCGACGATGCCGGGCTGGATGCAGTTGACGCGCACGCCTTCCGGCCCAGCCTCGGCGGCGAGGCTCTGCGTGAAGCCGACCACCGCCCACTTCGCCGCGGCATAAGGCGTGCGCATCGGGAAGGCGAGCCGGCCCGCGATCGAGGAGAGGTTGATGATGCTGCCGCCGCCAGCGGCCTTGAGGAGCGGCATCGCCTTGCGCGTGCAGTAGAACATGCCGTTCAGATCCACGCCGATGGTGCGCTCCCAGTCCTCGGGCCGGATGTCCTCGACCCTGGCCGTCGGGCCGGCGACGCCGGCGTTGTTGACGAGCACGTCGAGCCCGCCGAGCGCGCGCTGCACGTCGTCGAAGAGGCGCTCGACGTCGGCGAGCTTCGCGACGTCGCCGAGCGTCTGCGTGAGCTGCGGCATGCGCCGCTTCGTTTCGGCGAGGAACTGCTCCTCGATATCGGAGATATGGACGCGCGCGCCGGCCTGGAGGAAGGTTTCCGCGATGACGCGGCCGATGCCGGAGGCGCCCGCCGTGACGAGAACGCGCAGGTTCGTGGCGGCGAGTTCCATGGCCGTGGATAATAGCGCAGGGGAAAAGAACAATGATCAGACCGTCCGCAGGCGGCGCGGTATCGATCGAGCAGGAGGAGCTGCGCGGCCTCTCGCGCACCGTGGCCGAGATCCACTGGCTGCTGCTCATCCTCGTGCTGCTCTACCTCATCTTCGGCGGCGCGCGCGACGACGGCGAGGCGAGCGCCGCCGTATCGGCGGGGCTGTTCTTCTACGCGGCGCTCGTCATGAGCTTCCGCTACGCCAATTTCTATCGCCGCGAGACGCGCTGGAAGATCGGCATCGAGGCCTGCGGCATGGTCGCCTTCGTCACCTGGGTGCTGTGGTACACCGACCGCCTCGCGAGCCCGCTCCTCAATGCCTATCTGCTGCCGGTCATCACCTCGGCGCTGACCCTCGGCAAGGTGCCGACGCTCGCCGGCGTGGCGCTGATCGCCGCCTGCTACCTGCTGCTCGGCCTGGAAGGCTCGCCGCACGAGCTGCTGACGCTGCCTTTCCTCGGCGCCTTCGCCGCGCAGCTCGCGCCGGTGCTGCTCGTCGCCTACATCACCACCATGTTCTCGGCCGACATCCGCTACGGCCTCGCGCACGCCAAGACGCTCTCCGAGACCGACGACCTGACCGGGCTTTTCAACATCCGCGGCTTCGCACTCGCGGCGAACCGGCTGTTCGCGCAGGCGGTGCGCCACGGCCGCCCGACCAGCGTGCTGATGCTCGATTCCGACAACCTGAAGAGCGTGAACGACGCCCACGGCCACGAGGCGGGCAACCGGCTGCTGCGCCACCTCGCCCAGGCGATGCAGGCGGAGCTGCGCTTCACCGACGTCTCGGCGCGCTACGGCGGCGACGAGTTCATCGTGCTCCTGCCCGACACCCCGGCGCGGGGCGCGATGGAGGTCGCCGAGCGCATCCGCAACCGCATCGCCGGCCTGCCTCTCGAGTACGAAAGCAAGCGCCTGCCGGTCAGCGTGAGCATCGGCATCGCCAGCTTCCCCGAGGACGGCTCGACGCTCGACTCGCTCGCCGCGCACGCCGACCACGCCCTCTACGCCGCCAAGCAGGACGGCCGTAACCGCACCGTCAAGTTCCGCGCCGCGGCGTAGTGTCGGCTTCCGACCCACGGCGGACCTTCCCGGCTGTTACATTGTCAATCAATCTTTTTCGGCTGACTGAGACACCAATGTTCGGGGATTGCGTAGGGTGATGCATCGACGAAACTTCGTCGTTAGCTTGACGGCCATGCTCGCGGCACCCGTCGCGGTGATGGCCCAGGACGCGGCAAAGGTCAGACGGATAGGTTACCTGTCGCTCCTTTCGGAGAGAGCCGAGCAATCGACGCGATGGATTGCCACCTTTCGGGAAGAACTTCGGGAACGCGGACACATCGACGGTCAGAATCTCGTCGTTGAGCAACGATATGCCGCGGGGAACGTCGACCGCCTCCCGACTTTGGCGCGTGAGTTGCTCGATCTCAACGTCGCTGTTCTCGTTGCAGCGCCGGCCGGAAGCGCGCGAGCTGCCAAGCGCATCACGAACACGGTGCCGATCGTGTTCATGGGTGAACCTGACCCAGTCGGCATCCAACTCGTGGCAAGCTTGGCTCGTCCTGGTGGAAACGTCACCGGCCTCGCGGACGCGCATGCTGATCTGATCCCGAAGCGGCTTCAGCTGTTGAAGCAGGTTACTCCGCCGGGAACTCGTATCGGTGTCCTTCGGAATGCCGCCAACCCGAGCACCGCCTCTCAATTGCAGACCGCACAGGCTGCAGGTCGGGCGTTGGGGCTGACGCTTGTCCCGATCGACGTGAAGGGCCCTGCACGTGGCGATATAGACCAGGCGTTCACGGCGATCGGGGAAGCCCGTCTCGGCGGCCTACTCGTAATTGCCGATCCGACGCTAGGCAATCATCGCACTCGCATCGCGGAGCTCTCGATCACGCGCCGCCTCCCGACATCTGGCACTCACCGAGGATGGGCCGAGGGTGGTCTGCTAATGTCGTATGGGTCTGACTTCATCACTATGTTTCGCCGCGGTGCCGCGCTCGTGGACAAGATTCTCAGAGGGGCCAAGCCCGCCGATCTCCCCGTTGAAGAGCCCACGAAGTTCGAATTCGTTGTCAACCTCAAGACCGCCAGGGCACTTGACCTCACGATGCCCGCCTCGCTGCTGGCTCGAGCGGACCAGGTCCTCGAGTGACGCAATGTCCGCTTTTGGCCGAAAGCGGACCTAAACTAGTGACAGCTCTCGACGCGAAGCGGATTGCGAGGCGCAAATGCTGAACGGTGGGTGCTTATGCGGCAAGGTTCAGTACGAAATCGACCGTAAGCCGCGATTCATGTATCAATGCCACTGTGGCAAATGCCGCGCCGCTTCGGGCGCTTCCGCGGCGACGAACATCATCGTCGATGCCGAAAGCTTCAGGATCACGGCTGGCAAGGAGCATCTCGCAGGTTACGAATCCAGCCCCCAGAAATTTCGTCACTTCTGCTCGAGTTGCGGCTCTCCCATCTATAGCCACGGTCAGAAAACGCCGCACGTTGTGTCGGTGCGGTCGGGTACGCTCAAGGAGGATCCTGGCATACGGGTCGCCTATCACGCTTTCGTCACTTCCAAGGCGCCTTGGGGAGAGATCTGCGACGGGCAACCGCAGTTTTCCGAGTGGGCCGATCCCACGCTTATCAAGCGCCTGTTCGACGGCGCCGAGGCTAACCACAACGCAGGCTGATGGCTAGAATCGTCGCGCTTGTCGGCGCCACCGGCCTCGTCGGACGGGAAGTCCTGCGAGGACTCGTTGCCGACCCTTCGGTTGGGGCGATCTATGTCCTTGGCCGCCGCAAGCTCGAAGCGCTGCCGAAAGTCACGTCTCAGATCGTCGACTTCCGCGCGCTGCCCGCGCTGCCCCGCGTGGACGAGGTCTACCTCGCGCTCGGCACCACGATCAAGTCGGCGGGCAGCCGGGAAGCGTTTCGCGCGGTGGATTTCGACGCGAATCTCGCCGTAGCGAAGGCTGCGCTATCCGCGGGCGCGAGGCGCATCGGCCTCGTCAGCGCGATGGGCGCGAACGCGAAGTCCCGCATCTTCTATAGCCGCGTGAAAGGCGAACTGGAAGACGCGCTAACCGCGCTGCCCTTCGAGCGCATCGTGATAGCCCGTCCGTCGATGCTCGCCGGCGATCGCGAAAGCCTCGGGCAGCCGACTCGCAGTGGAGAGGGAATCGCGCTTGCCGTCAGCCGCTTCCTCGGGCCGCTGCTGCCAAAGAACTACCGCTCCGTTGCCGCCGCCGATGTCGCGAAATCGCTCCTCCTGCGGGTGCCGGTAGGCGAGGGACGCGAGGTCGTCCCCTCGGGGGATATGCGCTAGAGCGTCAGCTCCCAGAACTCGCTCACCGCGCGCGGGCCGAAAGTGGTGTGCGCCTCGGTCTTGTCGAGCTTCTTGAAACCCGTTTTGCGATAGATCGCACGCGCGGCCTGGAGATGCGCGTGGGTCCAGAGAACGAGCTTGCGATAGCCTTTCTCGCGCGCGAAGGCGATGCACTCCTCCACCAGCCGGCGGCCAAGGCCCGTGCCGCGCGCCGAAGGCTCTACGAGGAGCAGGCGCAGCCGCGCGTTGTCCTTGCGCGCGTCCTTGACGACGAACACGCAGCCGACGCGCTCGCCGTTGCGCTCGGCGATCCAGCAGCGCTCGCGCTGCGGGTCGAATTTCTCGAGAAACTCCTGGACGATGCCGGCGACGAGCGCCTCGAAGCGCGGACCCCAGCCGTATTCGGCGTGATAGTTGGCGGCGTGGCGCTCGACCACCCAGCCCATGTCTCCTGGCCGATGCTCGCGCAGCACGACGGCCGCCTCCTTCCGAGCGCCTTCGAGCAGGGACTGGACCGTGCGCATCGCTACGACCAGGCGCTCGCGTTGCCCGGTCTCGAGGGGCGCCACCATCGCCGCCATCTCTTCGCGCGAGCGGGTATCGAGGAGAGCGAACGCCTTGCGCCCCTTGTCGGTAAGCGAGAGGAGCTGCCGGCGGGCGTCGTGCGCGGCGCGCTTCGCCTGCAGGAGGCCGCGGCGCTTGAGGCTCTGCACCAGCCGGCTGAGATACCCGGGATCGAGCGAGAGCTCGCGCCCGATCGCGCTCGCGCTGCCCTCGCCGTCGCGGCCGAGCGCATAGAGCACGCGCGCCTCCGGCAGCGTATACGGACTGCCGACCAAGCCCGGCTTCACCACGCCGATGCGGCGGGTATAGAAGCGGTTGAATTCGCGGATCGCGTCGACGTGCATGGAGCGCCATCGTGTGCTGCGATACTTGCTTTTGTCAAGTATTGGATAATCGCGGCCGATGAACCCCTTCGACCTTGCGGGCCGCCGCGCCCTAGTGACCGGCGGCAACGGCGGCATCGGGCTGGGCATGGCGCTCGGCCTGGCGCGCGCCGGCGCAGCGGTGGCGATCGCGGGACGAAATGCCGACAAGAACGCTGCGGCGCTGGATCAGTTGAACAAGCTGGGAAAGGCCATCGCGCTGCTCGCGGACGTGAGCCAGGAAACTTCGTGCCGCGCGATGGTCGACGAGGCGGCCGACCGGCTCGGCGGGCTCGACATCCTGGTGAATAACGCCGGCATCAACATCCGCAAGGCGCCCCAGGACTACACGCTCGACGAGTGGCGCAAGGTGCTCGATGCCAACCTCACCAGCGCCTTCGTCGCCTGCCAGGCGGCCTACCCCTTCTTTCTGCGCGGGAAGGGCGGGAAGATCGTCAACGTCGGCTCGATGATGTCGCTCTTCGGCGCTTCCTTCGTCGCGCCCTACGGCGCGAGCAAGGGCGGCCTGGTGCAGCTCACGCGCGCGCTCGCCACGGCGTGGGCCAAGGACAACGTGCAGGTGAACGCGGTGCTGCCGGGTTGGATCGACACCGACCTCACGCGCCGTGCGCGGACCGAGGTGACGGGGCTGCACGAGCGCGTGCTCGCGCGCACGCCGGCCAACCGCTGGGGCACCGCGGATGACATGGCGGGGGTCGCGGTGTTTCTCGCCTCCAGCGCCTCCGACTTCGTGACCGGCACCGCCATCCCCGTGGACGGCGGCTATTCCGCTCAGGGCTGAAGGTAGTTGCGCCGCATCTCGGCGCGCACGGCGTCGCTCTTCAGGAACTCGAGGAAAGCCTTCGCCGCCTGCGGCCGGGCGGCGCTCGCCATGACTGCCGCGGAGAACGAGTAGAACTTCTGCACCTCGTCGGGCAGCGGGCCGACGATTTCGATGCCTTTCACCGGCGCGAGCTCGCAGAGCAGCTGCGCGCCGATCTCGATCTCGCCCGACGCAACGCCGGCCGCCACCGGCCCTTTATCGACGATAACGCGCTTCTTCAGCTTGTCGGCGAGTCCGAGACGCTCCAGCAAGCCGGCGAAATAGAGCCCGCTCGCGCCCATGCGCGAATGCCCGACCGACTCGGCGGCGAGCAGGGTCTTTTTCAGCGCCTCGAGGCTGGAGATGTCGGGCTTCCGGGCGCCAGCGCGCACCGCGAGGCCGACGCCGGACTTGCCCAAGGACAGCGTGGTTCCCGGCACGAGCTTCCCGGTGCCGGAAAGCTCGCGGATTCCCTCGTCGGTCAGGATCACGACGTCGGCGCTCTTTCCGGCCGCGATGTCCTTGAGCAGCGCCTGCGTAGCGTGGAACTCGGCCCTGAGGCCCGGTGCCGCGGCGTCCAGCGCGCCTTTCAGGGCGAGCGTGCTGATGACGGAAATGTCGCTAAAAGATGGTTTCGACGGAGACATAGATGTAATTGGAGCCGCCGTTGACGTTGCCGAAGAACTGCGAGCGGCCGAAGGCGCCCGAGCGGTGCGATACGCCGAGGCCGAGGTAGACGTCGCGCGCAATGCCGAAGTCGATGCTCGGATCCAGGTAGTTGAGCAGCTTCCACGTGCCGCGGTCGTGATTGGCCTGGTCGCGCTGCTCCATCTGGGAAATGTACTCCGAGTACGAAAGGCCGGCGCCGAAGCCTAAGCGGGTGCGCACGTACTTGTCCCAGGGGAAGCCGTAGAAGTAGGCTTTGAAGAACGCCATGAAAGAAAAGAAGTCGTCCTGGAAACCTTTCTCCAAGTGACGCTGCACTCCTACGAAGCCGGCAACGTCCACCGGCCAGCCCCCGGCGCGCTCGATCAGCTTGCGTCCGACGTGCACCGCGGCGATGTCGGTGTTGTCCACCGTGTGCGTAGAGGTGCAGGTGAACCGCATGATCTGCAGCATGTCGCAGTCGCTGGAATAGCCGTAGAGGACCTTGACGATCAGCGGCTTGGACTCCGGCGCCCAGCGCTTTTGCTTCGGCGAGAAGTCGTAGAGCACGCCGAGGAAGACCTCGGTCTGGAGTCCGCCCTGCGCGAGCGGGCTGTTGGTGATCTCGCTCGAGCGCAGCGTGCCGGTCAGGCCGCCGAGCAGGCTCCAGCTCTCGGTGAGCGCATAGGCGCCGTAAAGGGCGAGCTGCCCGTCGACCCCGGAGCCCGCGGTGTAAATGCCCGGTACGCCGTAGTAGTAGTCGTTCAGGGACTGATCGCGCAGGGAAACCATCGCGTGCGGCCGCAGCTGGAGCCGCCCGCGCCGCCATTCGTTCCAGTATCCGAGGTGCAGCTCGGTGCCCTGGGATCGGTGCGAGGCGTCGCGCAGCAGCTCGACGTAGGGCGTACCCCAAGGCATCGACCGGCGCACGCTGACGCCGGCGTCGATGCCGGGCTCGCGCGGCGGCTCGATGCCGAGCGTGCTCTCCGGCCGCAGGTCCTGGGTATAGCCCTCGAACCGGTAACGCAGGAACGCGTCGAAGCGCCACGCGTCGCTTTTCCATTTGAGGCCGACGCGCGTGCCGTGGAGATACGCCCGCTCGCCTTCATAGAGATAGAGCGGCAGGCGGTCGGGCGAGGTGTCGGCACCGCGGTAGACGGAGCGCTCGTGGCGGAACGTGAATCCCACCGCGGCACCGCCGGGCGCGAGCAGGTCGACGAAGGGATCGCTCGAGGCCGCCGCGCCGGTCGCGGCAAGCGCGCAGAGCAGGCCCGCCAGAGCGCGCGGGAGACAGGACACTCGGGTGATGGCGCGGTTATTGTTGAAGTTGTGGCGCTATCTTACCGCGGAGCGCTACACGAGCTGCGAGAAGATCATCGCGAGGCCGATCACCGAGACGAACCACACCGCGGTGCGCAGCCAGGGAAT
>DASUFD010000076.1:0-6280 GCA_036274735.1 Burkholderiales bacterium | reverse complement strand
CCGCACGACGCGGCGGATCAGCCTGACCGACGAGGGCAGGCAGTATTACGAGCGCTGCAAGACGATCCTCGAGGAGGTCAAGCAGGCGGAAGCCGCGCTCGCCTCGCGCGCCGTCGCACCGAGCGGCCGACTGGTGGTCACCGCCTCCGTCATGTTCGGCCGCCGCTACATCGCGCGGATGCTCGCGCAGTTCCTGGAGCGGCACCCCGCGCTCAGCGTCGAGCTGCTCTTCGTCGATCGCATGGTCAACCTGGTCGAAGAAGGGGTGGACGTCGGCGTGCGCATCGGCGCGCCGGCCGACTCCTCGCTCATCGCCGTTCCCGTCGGCGTCGTGCGGCGCGTCGTTTGCGGGAGTCCCGGGTACCTGCGAACGCACGGCACGCCTCGATCCCCCGAGGACCTTCGCCGGCACCGCATCGTGCGCTTCACCGGCCTCGCGCCGAAGAGCGAATGGACGTTCCGCTCCGGAGCGCGGCGGATCGCCGTCCCGATCGACAGCTTCTACGTCTGCAACCAGGCCGACAGCGCGATCCAGGCGTGCGTCCACGGCAACGGCTTGGGCGTTTTTCTGTCCTACATGGTCGCGCCGGCGAAGCGTGCGCGGCAGCTACGCTACGTACTCCAGGATTTCGAGCTCGAGCCGCTGCCCGTGCACGTCGTCTACCCGCGCTCGCGCGCCCTCTCGGCGAACGTTCGTGCCTTCGTGGATTTCTGCGTGCCGAGGCTGCGGCAGGAAAAGCTTGGCTGAGCCGCTCGCTACCGACCCGCGGCCGTTGCGCGAAGCGACCGGAACACCGGCCCCCAGAGCGGATGGCCTTCTTCCGACACGTCGAGCTCGAACTTGGGGTTGATGGCGAGCGCTTCGCGGAACTCGGCTCTGCAGGCGATCTGGCGATTGTCGGCGCAGAGGATGAAGGCGAGGTACTTGTGCGCCTTGATTCTGTCGGCGTCCGAGATCTCCTGCGAGAGGGCGTTCATCAGGTAGGTCTCCGAGCGCGCGTAATCGCCGTCTTCGTACATCCAAACGCCGATCGTGAGGGCGCGCTGGCCGGGAGTAAGGGTCAAAACCGTGGCGGCGGGTTTACACACCGCCGGCTCGATCGGTCGCTCGGCCGCCGCCGGCTTGCCGAACGCGACCGGCTCATGCAGGAACGTGTGGAAGTCCTGAAGCTGCTGAGTAGAACAACCCGCCAGCATGCCAATGAACAGGACGTAAATCGCCCTCCCTGAGCGCATCGCGTCTCCAGCGACTTATTGGTTTGCGCTCACCTTACGCTGTTTGCCGTTCAAGGTACTGACACCGAAGCAAAAAATCTTTTACAGAGCGTTTGGCGACGTGAAATCCGTCACCCATCTCTTTCCGTCGATGCGCTCGGAGCGGCAAACAGCCCGACGACCTCGAGCAGGCGATCGGCCCTCACCGGCTTTCGCAGGTAGGCGACCGCGCCGAGCTTCTGCGCCTTTTCCGCGACATCGTCGTCCACGCTGAGGAACACGACGGGAATGTGCTGCGTGCGGGGATCGGCCTTGAGCGCGGCGACGAAGTCGTATCCGCTCATGTAAGGCATGTTCACGCCGCAGATCACGACCGACGGCGACGCACGGATGACGAGGTACCCGCCCTCGATCGCGTCCTCTGCCTCCAACACGTCGTAGCCCGCGTTCGCGAGATGCAGCCGGACCAGGCTCCGCAGCGCGTCGTCATCGTCGATGATGAGGATTGTCGGCGCGAAACCGCGCCGATTTCCCACGTGCATACCCGGAGCGTTCACCGAGCCGAGGGTAGCTGCCGGGCGCGAGCGCTGTTTGTGCGATGTTGTTCGGCACCGCACCTGTTTCGCAGCCGCCGCTCGCAGCGCGCGTCAGGTTCCCGCCTTCGCGGGAACGACGCCTTGCCGCTTCCTGAGAGATTTCGCCCATGCGTCCTGCGCCGCGCCGAGGATGCCCTTCGGCATGAAGATGATGAAGAGCACGAGCGTGAGGCCGTAGATGGTGGTGTCGAGGCCGTGGATGTCGTGGCCGAAGGCGAGGCGCAGGCCCTCGGCGAGGAGGAGCGTGAACGCGGCGCCGACCGTGGGCCCGAGCCGTACGAACATGCCGCCGGCAATCGCGCCGAAGACCATCTGCAGGCTGATGCCGATGCCCGAGACGGTCTCGGGGTTGATGTAGAGCTGATACTGCGCGTACAGCACGCCGCCGACGCAGGTCATCAGCGCCGACACGAGCGTCACGGTGAGCTTGAGGCGCGTGACGTTCATGCCGATCGAGGCGGCGGCCTCCTCCTCCTGGCTGATCGCCTCGAGCGCGAGCCGCGCCATCGATCGGTCCACGCGCGTCCAGACCCACAGCCCCGCGAGCCAGGCCGCGAGCATGATGTAGAACCACACGAGCTTCGAGGAGAACTGCATCGCCAGGAGCGACCAGCGCTCGCCGGCGAGCGCGGTGAGCGGGGTCACGCCGAGCGATCCCCCGGTGGTGTCGCGCAGCGCCACGATGACGAGGCGCGCCACCTCGGAGAGCGCGAGCGTGACGAGCGCGAAGTAGTGGCCCACGATCTTGAAGCGAAAGCACGGGTAGCCGATGAGGATCGCGACGATCGCCGCCGCCGCGAGCGCGACCAGCGTGCCGATCCAGGGCGTGAGGTGGAAGAGGTTCCAGCCCATCACCACGGTGTAGGCGCCGATGCCGAGGAACGCGCCGTGGCCGAGGCTCACCATGCCGAGGCGCCCCATGATCGCCCAGCCGGTGTACACGAAGGCCCAGAGCAGCGTCATGATGAGCAGATGCAGCAGGTAGCCGCCCATCCCCGCGAGCGGCGCGGCGGCGAGCACGGCGAGCGCGCCCCAGCGCCAGAAATCGGTGCCTGACCCCGATTTCGTCATTTCGTCCCGAGGATGCCCTGCGGGCGCCAGAACATCACGACGATGAAGAAGACGAAGGCGATCACGTAGCCCCATTCGAGCTGCAGGAAGAAGCCGCCCACCGAGATGAACTGGGCGAAGATGAAGGCGGCGATGAAGCCGCCGACGAGGTTGCCGAGGCCCCCGAGCACGCAGATGAGGAAGGTGATCGGCCCGAAGGTGAGGCCGATCGCGGGATGGATGTCGTACTGCAGCACGAGCAGGCACGCCGCCACGCCGGCGAGGCCGCCGCCGAGCGCGGAGGTGAGGACGAACATGCGGTTCGCATTCACCCCCATGAGCGGCATGATGGCGCGGTCCTGCGAGATGGCGCGGATCGCCGTGCCGACGAAGGTGCGCGTGAGGAAGAGATACACGCCGATCATGCAGCCGAGCGCCACGGCGAAGGCGATGAGCCGCGCGACCGAGAGATACATCCCGGCCACCTGCAGCCCCGGCAGGCTCACGCCCACGTTGCGAAAGTCGACGCCGAAAACGAGCGTCGCGACCGCCTGCAGGAAGAAGAGCACGCCGCCCGTCACCAGCAGCTGGTTGATCGGCTCGGCCGAGAGCACGGGTCGGATCACGAACTGGTGCAGCACTGCGCCGAGCCCGCCCACCGCGACGATCCCCGCCGCCATAGCCAGGAACAGCGGCCAGCCGAACACGTTGTGCAGGTAGTACACCACGTACATGCCGATCATCACCAGCTCGGCGTAGCAGATCCACACCACGTCGATCACGCCGAAGATCAGGTTGAGCCCGAGCGCGAGCAGCGCCAGCACGCCGCCGAGCAAGAGCCCGTTCACCACCGCTTCCAGCAGGAAGATGTCGAAGATCGCCATGATCAGTGGATTGAAGTACGTCGTCCCCGCGAAGGCGGGGACCGAGTTGGATTTTCTCTATAAACCAAGGTACGCCTTCTTGATGAGCTCGCTCTCGAGCAGCTCGCCGCTCGTCCCGGAGAGCCGGATGCGGCCGGTCTCGAGAAGGTAGGCGCGGTGCGCCACTTTCAGCACCTGCCGGATGTTCTGCTCGACGATGAGCACGGTGAAGCCCTCGGCGCAGATGCGCCGCACGAGGTCGAAGATCGATTGCACCACGACGGGCGCGAGCCCCGCCGAGGGCTCGTCGAGGAGCAGGAGCTTCGGCCCCGACATGAGCGCGCGGCCGATGGCGCACATCTGCTGCTCGCCGCCCGAGAGCGTGCCCGCGAGCTGGCGCCGGCGCTCGCGCATGCGCGGGAAGAGCGAATAGACGAACTCCAGGCGCTCGGCGTAGCGTGCGCGCGAGCCGGGCAGGAAAGCGCCCATGCGCAGGTTGTCCTCCACCGAGAGCCGCGGGAAGAGCCGCCGGTTCTCCGGTACGTGCGCGATGCCGCGGGCGAGCACGGCGTGCGAGGGCACGTCGGCGAGCGACTCGCCCTGCATGCGGATCTCGCCCGAGCGCGCGTCGATCAGCTTGGAGATGACTCGCAGGAGCGTCGTCTTGCCCGCGCCGTTCGGCCCGATCACCGCGACCGACTCGCCGGGATCGACGTGCAGGCTCACGTCGAAGAGCGCCTGGAAGCCGCCGTAGCCGGCCGACACTCCCTCGAGCGCGAGCATCAGGCGACCCTCGCCGCGACGGTCGCCTGCACCTCGCCGGCGTCGGTACCGAGGTAGACCTCGATCACCTTGCGGTCGTGCGCGACCTCCTGCGGCCGGCCTTCGGCGATGACCTCGCCGTGGTCGAGCACGAGGCAGCGATCCACCACGCGCATCAGCACGCCCATGATGTGCTCGACCCAGACGATGGTGATGCCGCGCTTGTCGCGGATGCCGGCCAGCATGTCGGCCGCCTGGTCCATCTCGGCGTGGTCGAGGCCGCCGAGCGACTCGTCGGCGAGGAGGAGCTGCGGCCGCGTCGCGAGCGCGCGCGCGAGCTCGAGCTTCTTCAGCCCCGCTGCGCCCAGGCCGTCGGTTCTCGCCTGCTCATCGGCGGGGAGCCCCACCAGCGCGAGCGCCTCCCTGGCCTGCGCGAAGGCTTCCTCGCGCGAAGGCCGCTCTTCCTGCCCGTAGAAGGCGGCGAGCGCCACGTTTTCCAGGACCGACAGCCGCCGGAACGGGCGCGGGATCTGGAAGGTGCGGCCGATCCCGTAGTGCGCGACGCGGCTCGCGCCGTGGCCGGCGATCTCGCGGCCGCGGAACTTGATCGAGCCCGCCGTGGGCGCGAGCGCGCCGGCGATCAGGTTGAAAGTGGTGCTCTTGCCCGACCCGTTCGGCCCGATCAGGCCGAGGATCTCGCCCTCCGCGAGCTCGAAGCCGACGCCGTTGACCGCGGTGAAGCCGCCGAAGCGCTTGGTGAGGCCGGTGACGGTGAGCATGCGCCGCCGGCCCGCCGGCTACTTGGCGTACGCCGAGCTCTTCGGGATCGGCAGCACGGGATCCGCGGTCTTGATCGCCGTCGGCCAGACGATCTTGGTGCTGCCGCCGGTGTACTGCATCACGACCGGCGTAGAGCGCTCGTTCTGGCCCGCCATCTCGGTGCCCGGCCCGAAGAACTTGACCCCGTAGCCCTGGATCGTGCCGCCCACCGGGATGTCGGTGTCGAGCGCGGCCTTGCGCAGCGCCTCCGGGTCGACGCCGTGGTACTTCTTGATCGCGCGCGGCAGCACGTCGGTGAAGAAGATCCACGCCTGGTTGAAGCCCATCGAGGCGTGCGGCGGGACGACCTGCTCCTTGGTCTCGGCCTTGTAGCGCTTCACCAGCTCCTGCGTGACGTCGCCGAGGCCGGGCTTGAGCGTGCTTGCGTCGAGGAGCTGCGCCGCCACCGGGTCGACGTTGTAGATGTACTCGGCCTCCTTGCCGAAGGCCTCGTGCAGCTTGTCGAACTGGCCGTAGCCCGCGCCGCCGCCGATCAGCGCCTGCCACTTCAGCCCCTGCTCCTTCGCCTGGCGCCAGAAGAGCGTGATGTCCGGGTTGTAGCCGGTGTGCAGGATCACGTCCGCGTTAGCCCGGCGAAGCTTCGTCACGAGCGACGAGAGATCGGGCGCGGTGGCCGAGTAGCCCTCCTTCAGCACGATCTGCATGCCGTCCTTCTTGCAGATCGCCTCCTGCGCCGCGGCGACGCCCGCGCCGTAGGGGCCGTCCTCGTGGATGATCGCGAGGCGAAGCTGCTTGGGGTCCTTCTTCAGGTATTTCTTCGCGTTCTCGTTCAGGAAGCCGCAGGTCGCGTCGCCGTACTGGTCGGAGTGGATCTGCGCGCGGAAGACGTGCGTCAGCTTCTTGCCCTTGAAGACGCTCGAGGCCACGCAGACGTTGGCCCACATGAACTTCTTGGCGGCGTCCACCTTCTGCGCCATGGGCACGCAGTGCGCGCTCGAGTACACGCCCATGATC
>DASUFD010000075.1:0-6278 GCA_036274735.1 Burkholderiales bacterium | reverse complement strand
AGCCGCACACTTGCGCGCAGCATGCCTCGTACGCCCGCGAACCTCCTCTTGGGGAAGCGCAATGTGCGCGATTAGCGGCGCCGTGCGCGCTTCTTCCGATGCGTGTTGCTCCCCTTCGCCTGCCTTCGCGAAGCCGTGGCGGTGCGCTTAGGCGGACCATCCGCGCGCGCCATCGTCCGCGGCGCGGCAGAGCTCGGCATGGCATCGCGCTCGTCGATCACCGCCACACGCGGAGCCGTTGCCTGCGCCGCGCCGGCGTACGCCGAGGCGGTGATCATTTCGGCGGTCTTCAGCGCGAGCTCCCGCCAGGCGGCGAAGGGATCGACGAAAAGACGCAGCGGTGCTTTAGACCCTGGATTCATGCAAAAACCCCGATGAGTTGTGACCGGACCGGCAGCAAGAGCTATGCCTTGCGGGATTGATTGCCGTCGGTTTCGCGCTTCGCGATAATGCTCCGCGCATGCTTGCCCGATACATTGCATGGCCGCTCGTGCTGTCGCTTGGCATTGCCTGCCGTCCGGCATTCGCGGACGAGTATGCCGACACCCTCAAGGTGTTTCGCAATGCCGGGGAGAGCGCCGGATTCTTCTCCCACAGCTACGGCTACGCCGTCTTCCCCACGGTTGGCAAAGGCGGTATCGGCCTCGGCGGCGCGTACGGCACGGGCCGCGTGTATGCGCAAGGTCGATATGTGGGCGACACGTCGCTCGCCCAGCTCACGATCGGTCTGCAGCTCGGCGGTCAGGCGTACAGCGAAATTATTTTCTTCCAGGACAAGCGCGCCTTCGGCGAATTCACGAGCGGCAACTTCGAGTTTGGCGCGCAGGCGAGCGCCGTGGCGATCACTGCCGGCGCCTCGGCGCAGGCGAGCACCACGGGCAGCGGCACCACGACGAGCACGAGCTCGAGCCATGCCAAGACCACCGGCGAATACCAGAAGGGAGTCGCCGTCTTCACGGTAGCGAAGGGCGGGCTGATGTACGAAGCCTCGATCGGCGGGCAGAAGTTCAGCTATAAGCCGCGCCGCTGAGAGCAACGATACAGGAGTTGGTCGGGGCGGCGAGATTTGAACTCGCGACCACCTGCACCCCATGCAGGTACGCTACCAGGCTGCGCTACGCCCCGGACCGTGCAGCAGAACTGCGGATTCTACCTCTGCAGCCGAGACTTTAGCGTTGGAGCTGGTCGAGCACGGCGCGCAACTCGCGCTTGATCGCGGCGAAATCGACGCCGTTGCCCGCTAGCGCCTCGACCGCCGCCTCTTCATGACCGTTCTCGACCCGGCCATTCTCGGTAATGCGCGCGTTGTCCAGGCGGTTGCGGGCGCCGCTGATGGTGAAGCCTTCCTCGTAGAGCAGCTCGCGGATACGCCGGATCAGCAGCACCTCGTGATGCTGGTAATAGCGGCGGTTGCCGCGCCGCTTGACGGGCTTCAGCTGGGTGAATTCCTGCTCCCAGTAGCGCAGCACGTGCGGCTTCACGCCGCACAGCTCGCTCACCTCACCGATCGTGAAGTAGCGCTTGGCCGGGATCGGCGGCAGCAACTCAACTTTCCTGCGGCTTGGCTCCATGGCGGGCTTTCTCGACCATCGCCTTCAGCTTTTGGCTGGCGTGGAAGGTGACGACACGGCGGGCGCTGATGGGGATCTCCTCCCCGGTCTTGGGGTTGCGTCCCGGGCGCTGCGGCTTGTCGCGCAGCTGGAAGTTGCCGAAGCCGGACAGCTTGACGCTTTCGCCCCGCTCCAGGGCACCGCGGATCTCTTCGAAGAAGACCTCGACCATGTCCTTGGCCTCGCGCTTGTTGAGCCCGACCTTCTCGAACAGCAAGTCGGCGAGTTCCGCCTTCGTCAACGTCATGCCCGGCTCCCTATCCCCTTTATTTACGCAAGCTTGCGGAGAATTTGCGGGCTAGCAGGCTGACCAGCGAGTCGCGGGCAGCGTCGGCTTCCGCATCCGTAAGGGTTCGTTCAGTATCTTGCATAACTACCCGGAAAGCAAGGCTTTTTCTGCCAACGGGGAGGCCCGAGCCGCGGTAAACGCTGAAAAGTCGGACGGACTGCACGATGGCCGGCTTCTCCGCTTCGATGGCGTCAAGAACGGCCTGAACCGGGATGTCGTTTTCGAACACCAGCGCGATGTCCCGAACCACCGGCGGGAAGCGCGAAGGGACGTGCGGATAGGGCAGCGGGACCTCCGCCAGGGCTGCCGCATCCAGTTCGAGCAGCACCGGCGCTTGGGGTAGCTCGTAGCGCTGCAGCCACTTGGGATGCAACTCGCCCAGCCAGCCGGCCGGTTTTCCACGGAGCAGCACGCGAGCCGAGCGCCCCGGGTGGAAGGCGGGATAGGGCGCGGGCTCGAATCGCGGCGTGAGCGGCGCGCAGAGCGCTTCCAGATCGCCTTTCACATCGAAGAAGTCGACACCGCGCTCGGCCGCATCCCATTGCTCGGGCAGCGCTGGCCCGTAGGCCGCGGCGGCAATGCGCACCGGCTGGCGTACGCCGGCGACCGAGAGAGGGCCGGCCGGCACCGCGGGGTCGCGCAGGAACGCACGCCCGACCTCGAAGACGCGGACACGCGGTACCTTGCGGAAGTGGTTGCGCCGCACCACGTCAACCAACGAGCCGATGAGACTCGAGCGCATTACCGACTGGTGACTCGCGATGGGATTGAGGAGCCGGACCGGGTTCGCCTCGCCCGCGAAGTCGAGCTCCCATTGCGGCTCGACAAAGCTGAAAGTGATCACTTCCTGGTAGTCGGCGGCGGCAAGGCGCTCGCGCAGCTCGTGCAGCGAGCGGCGCCGCTCCGGCGCGGGAAGCATCCGCGCCGCGACGCGCGGTGGATGCGCCGTGATGCGCTCGAACCCGTAGAGGCGGGCAACCTCTTCCACCAGGTCCTCCTCGATCGCGATGTCGAAGCGGTACGAGGGCGGAGTGACGACGAAGGAATCGCCCTCTGTCTCGAAAGCGAAGCCGAGGCGCTCGAAGGCGCTCGCCATTTCCGTTTCCGTCACCTCTACGCCGATGATCTTGCGCGCACGCGCCACGCGCATGCGCACAGGCTTGCGCTCCGGGAGGCGCGCCACCAGGTCCTCGCTCGGGCCGAGCTCTCCGCCGCAGATGTCGACGATGAGGCGCGCGGCCCGCTCGATGCCCTCGAGGTTGTTGGCGAAATCCACGCCGCGCTCGAAACGGTGCGAGGCATCGCTCGAGAAGTTGTAGCGCCGGGCGCGACCGGCGATGGCATCCGGATAGAAGAAAGCCGACTCGAGAAAGACATTCTTCGTCTTCTCGTCGGCCTTGGTGCTCTCGCCGCCCATGATGCCGGCGAGGCCGGTGACGCCGGAGTCGTCGGTGATGCAGAGCACCGAGGCGTCGACCTCGACCTCCTGGCCGTTGAGGAGCAGCACTTTCTCGCCCGGCCTGCCCCACCGCACGTCGATCGCGCCCTTCAGCTTGTCCAGGTCGTAGACGTGCAGCGGACGGCCCAGCTCGAGCATCACGTAGTTGGTCACGTCGACGAGCGCCGAGATGCTGCGTTGCCCGGCGCGCTCGAGGCGTTGACGCATCCAGGTCGGCGACGGCGCCGTCGCGTCCACGTTGCGGATCACGCGCCCGGCGAAGCGTCCACAGCCTTCGGGCGCGGAAATCTTCACCGGATGCCGCGCCGCGATGCGCGCCGGCGCCTTTTCCACACGAGGAGCTTCCAGAGGCGCGCCGGTGAGCGCGTGAACCTCGCGCGCCACGCCGAGGATCGACAGGCAGTCGGCGCGGTTGGGCGTGAGCTTGAGCGTCAGCACGTGCTCGTCGAGGCCGAGCGCCTGGCGCACGTCGGTGCCGGGCTTACCCTCGAGCTCGAGCAGGCCGGAATGGTCCTCCGACAGGCCGAGCTCGCGGGCCGAGCACAGCATGCCTTCGCTCTCGATGCCGCGCACGCTCGTCCTTTGGATGGAAATTCCCGGCAACCGGGCGCCAACCTTGGCTAACGGAGCCTTCATGCCGGCGCGCACGTTGGGCGCACCGCACACCACCTTCACTTCTTCGCCGCCCGCGTCCACCGTGCACACGGTCAGCTTGTCGGCGTTCGGATGGCGCTCCACGGCGAGGATCTCGCCCACCGCCACGCCGCTGAAATGCGGCCCGAACGGCGCATAGCTCTCCACCTCCAGCCCCGCCATGGTGAGGCGCTCGGCGAGCTCGGCGCCGTCGAGGGACGGGTTGCAGAAGCTGCGCAGCCAGCTCTCGGGAACGTTCACTTGAACTGGCCCAGGAAGCGTAGATCGCCGTCGAAGAAAAGCCTCAGGTCCTCGATGCCATAGCGGAGCATGGTCAGCCGCTCGAGGCCGGAGCCGAAGGCGAAGCCGATGTGCCGCTCCGGATCGAGCCCGAAATTGCGCACCACGTCCGGATGCACCTGGCCGGAGCCCGAGATCTCCAGCCAGCGGCCCTTCAACTTCATGTCGATCTCCGCCGAGGGCTCGGTGAACGGGAAGAACGACGGGCGGAAGCGCACCTCGAGGTCGTCCTGCTCGAAAAAGCGCCGCAGGAAATCGGTGTACACGCCCTTCAGGTCGGCAAAGCTGATGTCCTCGTCGATCCACAGGCCCTCCACCTGATGGAACATCGGCGAGTGCGTAGCGTCGGAATCGACGCGATAGGTGCGCCCCGGCGCGATGACCTTGATGGGCGGCTGGTGCATGCGCGCATAGCGCACCTGCATCGGGCTCGTGTGCGTACGCAATACGAGCGGCAGGCCGTGCTCGTCCTTGAGGTCGACGTAGAAAGTGTCCTGCATCGACCGCGCCGGATGGTTCTCCGGATTGTTGAGCGCGGTGAAGTTGTACCAGTCGGTCTCGATCTCGGGGCCGTCGGCGACCTCGAAGCCGATCGAGCGCCAGATCTCCTCGATCCGTTGCCAGGTGCGGATGACCGGGTGGATGCCGCCCCGGCCGCGGCCGCGCCCCGGTAGCGTGACGTCGAGCGCCTGCTCGGCAAGGCGCGCCTCAAGCGCCGCTTGCGCGATCTCGGCGCGCCGCGCCTCGAGCGCCGCCTCGATGCTCTGCTTCGCGGCATTGAAACTCGCGCCGAAGGTTTTTCTTTCTTCCGCGGAAAGCGACTTGAGCGCCGCTTGCGCCGCCGTCAGCTCGCCCGATTTCCCCAGGAAGCGCGCCTTCGCGTTCTCTAGGGACGCGGCATCGCTCGCCGCGCGGAACGCGGCGAGCGCGCGCGAGACGATGCCGCTCAGGTCCTCCAACCTAGTCCCGCAAGGGCTAGTGCGCGAGGCTCGCCTTGACCTGGCCGGCGATCTTGGCGAACGCTGCCTTGTCGGCCACGGCGATGTCGGCCAGCACCTTGCGGTCGATGTCGATGTTGGCGCGCTTGAGGCCCGCCATGAAGGTGCTGTAGCTCATGCCCAGCTCGCGCGCCGCCGCGTTGATGCGCGCGATCCACAGCGCGCGGAACTGGCGCTTCTTCTGCCGGCGGTCGCGGTAGGCGTACTGCCCCGCCTTCATTACCGCCTGCTTGGCGACGCGGAAGACGTTCTTGCGCCGGCCGCGGAACCCCTTCGCCTGCTTCAGGACCTTCTTGTGGCGCGCGCGCGCCGTGACTCCACGCTTGACTCTCGGCATGGCGCGCTCCTTACGACGAGTACGGCAGCATGGAGCGGATCGCTGCCGTATTGGTGGCGTCCACGCCGCTGCGGCGGCGCATCTGGCGCTTGCGCTTGGTGGTCTTCTTCGTGAGGATGTGGCGCTTGTAGGCGCCGGCGCGCTTGATGCTGCCGCTCGCGCGCACGCGGAAGCGCTTCGCGGCGCCCCGCTTGGACTTCATCTTGGGCATCTGCTTCTCCTGGTTGTCGTATGACGCCGGGCGGTCCCCGCTGCGGTTACGAATTCTCGTAGCGCCGGGGACGCTTCAACAGCCAACGGCGATCACTTGTTTGCCGTCATCACCTTCTTCGGCGGCGGCTGCTGGGCCTTCGGCTTCGCCGGCGCCGCCTTCTCCGGCACCGCCTTTTTCTTCGGTGCCAGCACCATCACCATCTGGCGTCCCTCGAGCTTCGGAAACTGCTCGACCACGCCGATCGCCTCCAGGTCTTTCCTCACCCGCTCGAGCAGCCGCTCGCCGAATTCCCGGTGGGCCATCTCGCGGCCGCGGAAGCGCAGGGTCACCTTCGCCTTGTCGCCTTCCTCCAGGAACTGGTTGAGCTTGCCGAGCTTGATCTGGTAGTCGCCCTCGTCGGTGCCCGGGCGGAACTTGATCTCCTTGACCTGGATCTGC
>DASUFD010000074.1:0-4501 GCA_036274735.1 Burkholderiales bacterium | reverse complement strand
AAGCGTCCCTGGCACACCGTGCCCAACTGGCCGCCTCACGTCACCGGCGACGAGATGGTCGCGGCGATGGACAAGGTCGGCGTCGACGGCGCGATCTTCATTTCCGCCTTTTCGCTCTATCAGTACGACGCGAGCTACGCGGTCGAGGTGCAGCGCAAGCACCCCGGGCGGTTCGCGATCATCAAGCCGGTCAACCCGGCCGATCCGGCGGTGGGCGACGTGATCGCCGAATGGAGGAAGCAGCCTGGCGCGGTCGCGGTACGCATCATGATGCGCGAGGGGGAATCCGGCGTCAGGCCGGACGATCCCGGCGTCGACCGCGTCGCGCGCGAAGCGGCGCGGCATGGTTTTCCCCTCAACGTGCTCTTCTGGGGCAGGGTCGACGACGGCATGAAGCTGATCGATCGCCACCCGAACACCCGGTTCATCGTCGATCACATGGCGATCCTGCAGCCGCGCACGCCGCCCGCTCCGCCGAATGCCTGGGCGGACCTGCCGAAGGTGCTCGAGCTCGCAAGACGGCCGAATGCGCTGATCAAGGTGAGCGGCGCGTGCACGCTCTCGCACAAGCCCTATCCGTTCCCCGATATCTGGGATCCGCTTGCGCGCCTCTTCGATGCCTGGGGCTTCGAGCGCTGCCTGTGGGGCACCGACTGGACGCGCGCCTTCGCGGTGGTGAACTACGAGCAGGCCGTCAAGCCGTTCCTCGAGACCGACCGGCTGAGCAGTAGCGAGCGCGCCATGCTGATGGGCGGCGCCTGCGCGAAGGCGTACGGCTGGTCGCCGAAGAAGACCTAGCAACAGCTACAGGAACGTCGTATCCGGGTCCAGACCGAGGAGGTGCTGGCCCACCGTCTCGAAGTGCGAGGCGCGCCCCTGGAGCTGCTGACACATCGCGTGCAGGTCGCGGAAGCGGCGCTCGAAGGGTTGCGAGGCGAACACGGCAGTGGCGCCGGCGGCCTCGTAGGCGAACTCTCCGGCCTCGCGCGCGGCATGGATGGCGTGGGTCGAGCAGAGCCGGATCCGCATGCGCTGTGCGAGCGTCACTTCGTGCGTCGCGCGCACCGCGTCGCAGATCTCGCCGACCGAATGCATCAGGTACGCCTCGGCCGACTCGAGCTTCGCCCGCGCGCGCGCCACGCCGGCCTGAACGACGGCGTTCTCGCGCAGCGCGGCGCTCATGCCGCGCGCCACCTTGTGCGAAGCGAGCTCGATGAAGGCGTCGAGCATTGCCTGCGCCACCCCGAGCGCGATGGCGGCGAAGCCGCAGGAAAACAGGTTGTGGATCGAAAAGCAGTACAGCCAGCCTGGCTCGCGGTTCTCGGCCGTCGTTTCCCGGTGCACGCTGTAGCCCTCGGGTACGAAGAGCTCGTCGACCGAAAACGCGTCGCTTGCCGTGCCGCGCAGTCCGATCACATCCCAGACATCCTCGATGCGTGCCGCGGAGGCCGGTACGAGGAACAGGCGCTTGCGCCAGCGCTCGTCGCGACGCGGGCTGCCGTCGGCCTCGAACACCTGGCACTGCGGGCCGAGCCAGGTCGCATGGCGCATGCCGCTCGCGAATGACCAGCGGCCGCTGACGTGGTAGCCGCCCTCGCAGGCTACGGCACGCACCGGGCCCGTCGCCGGGCCCCAGGCGAGCACCGCGCGCGAGTCGCCGAATACCGCCTGCGCCACTTCGGGCTCGAGGTAGGCGGAGACGATCGCGCAGACCGCGTTCTGGCCGATGTTCCAGGCGACGCTCGCGTCGGCGCGCGCGAGCGCCTGCACCGCGCGCATGAAGGCGAGCGGGTGCGCTTCGCCGCCGCCGTAGCGGCGTGGGATGAACATGCGGTAGAAGCCCGCCGCGTGCAGCGCGTCCAGCAGGTCGGGCGGGACACGCCGGATGCGCTCGATGTCGTTGGCCGTCGCTGCGATGCGTGGGGCGAGCTCGCGCACGCGGCCGAGATAGATATCGGCCTGCGCGTCGGGCATGTCGGCCTCGGGCGATTCGCGGCGCACCGCTTCGCATTGTAGTCGAGAGGACTTTGGCAATAGGACAACCGGTCTATCCGCGTGACGTTCCGCTGCAGCCGCCCCATGGCTAGATGGCTTCGTAAGCCAAGAACGTCGGGGAGCGGGCATGCGAAGCAAGACGGCAGTCCTCACCCTTGCCTTTACCACCGGTTTTACCGTCAACGTTGCGGCTCAGGAGGCGCCGCTCAAGGCGCCCGACGATCCTCCGCGAGATAGCAGCCAGGAGCGAGCGGCCGAGCGGGGCGAGGATCGGCACAGCGTCGTCGCGGAGGCATCGCTCATCGCCGCCGGCATTGTCGGCATCTTCGCTCTCGGCGGAGGCAGCCACGGCGACAGCGGCGGCAAGAGCGGCGGCACGTCGGCCAGCGCGCCGCCGCGTTCGCTCGCCTATACCAGCGCGGCCGACTTCCAGACCCCGGAGTACGACGCGCAGGCAGGCCTGCGCTGGGTGAACGCGTCGAGCCTGTACTACAACGGCTACTACCGCTGGTACACCGGCGCCGCACCGGACGCGGCGGCCGGCACCGGCGTCGGAGTGAAGATTGCCGTTGCCGACACCGGCATCAACCCGCGCGAAGGCTCGACCGGCAGCACGATCGCCATCGATGGCGCTGCGAGCTACGACTACGTCAACAACCGGCCGGGCGCGGCCGCGGACGATGCCGGGCACGGCAGCCACGTCGCGGGTCTCATCGCGGCGCCGAGGAACGGTGCCGGAATGCAGGGCCTCGCCTATAACGCCACGCTCGTCGATTTCAAGGTCGCCGATTCGCGCGGAGTGATCATGGCGAGCGACGCGCAACTTGCCGACATGATGCGTCGCGCCGGCGACGCCGGCGCGATGATCATCAACAACTCCTGGAACGTGCCGACGCCGATCACGAGCTATACGGCACAGGATCTGCAAGGCCTGGTTCCACAGCTGATCGAGGCTTCCCGCTCCTACGTCGGAAAAGGCGGCGTGGTGGTCTTCGCCGCGGGCAACGGTGCCGGTGCGCAGCCCGCGATGCAACCCGGATTGCCCTACGGCGTGAGCGGTCTCGAGCCGGGCTGGCTCGCCGTCGTGGCGATCGACGGTTCGGGAAAGCTCGCCAGCTACAGCAACCGTTGCGGCGTCGCCGCGGCCTGGTGCCTCGCCGCCCCGGGCGGCTCGCCGGACAGCGGTCTCTACTCGATGTACAACAACGGCGGCTACGCGAGCATGTACGGGACCTCGATGGCAGCCCCGCACGTGGCCGCTGCCATCGCGGCACTGAAGAGCATGTTCGTGAACCTGAGCTACCTTCAGATCCGCGAGCGCCTGCTCTATACCGCGAACCGCGGCGGCGCGTACGCCGATGCGAGCACCTATGGGCAGGGGTTGATCGACCTCGCGGCGGCGTCTTCGCCCGTGGGCGGCATCGCCGTTCCGACCGGAGCGTCGGCGAGCGGCGCGACCGCGCCGGTCGCCGGAAGCGCCATCGTTTTCCAGGCCGGCACGGTGCAGGCGCTTCGCCTGCAGCCGTGGGTGCTCGTCGTCGACAACTACCAGCGTGCCCCGTTCTGGCTTCCGGCGGATAGCTTCTTCCACGAGTCCGCGCCGCGCCTGGTGGAAAGGCAGTGGGCTTCGCTCAGGTCCGGCCCTCTCGGTGCGCGGGTGGAAAGAATCGCCCCACGCCTGAGCTTCAGCCACTCGGCCGGCCTGAACAACGCCCTCGCGGCCGACTTCGGCACCTATCGCCTCGGCTTTTCGCACGGCGCGGGCGGCGAGGCGGCGCTCGGCGCGCAGCTCGGTCTCGTTTCCCTTCCGCGCCTTGCCGCCGCCGGCACCGATTCCATTGCGCTCGCTTATGCGAGCAACTTCCGATCGCTCCGCCTCGGGCTCATCGGCACGCTGCCCGGCGTCGCCGCGACCGAGCCTCGCACGCTCGACGCCTCGGCTCTAGGAAATCGCAGAGCACTGGGCGCGATTGTGCAGCGAGCGGGCGCACGCACGAGCTACGGGCTTACGCTCGCGGTCGCCGATCAGTTCGAACGACCGATCGGAATCGCGACGAGCGGCGCGTTCGGCGCTCGGGAAAGCCAGGCGCTTTCGACGGGCGTTTTCGTGCAGCACAGGCTCGTTGCGAGCACGCTCCTCGACGCCTCGTTCGAGGTCGCGCGCCATCGCACGCAAGCCGACCTCGCTCTCAGCGCGCCGGCGTTTGCCACGCATACGGCGAGCCTCGCCGCGCGAACCGATTTGGGGTCGAAGACCACGCTCTCGGCGGGCCTGCAGCGCGAATGGACGGGCAGCGAGGCGGCGCTACTGCAACTGCCGCTGACGATTGGCGAAAGCGGAGAGATCGGCCGAGTGGCCTACCGCCTGCCCTATGACGATCTCGTCGGCCGCACGACGCTCAGCGTGCGCCTCGACCACCAGTTCAGCAAGCAAATCGCTCTTCGCGCGGGCTTGACCCACGAGCGCTACGGCTTCGGCATGGCGATCACCGGGGCGGCCGCCATC
>DASUFD010000073.1:0-4015 GCA_036274735.1 Burkholderiales bacterium | reverse complement strand
GGCGTCGATCTGACCGCGCTCGACGAGCGTGAGCTGCGCGCAACGCGCCGCCGCATCCAGGTGATCTTCCAGGACCCGTACGCCTCGCTCAACCCGCGCATGACCATCGGCCAGATCCTCGCCGAGCCGCTGAAGGTGCATGGCATCGTCCCCGAGGCAGGCGCCCGCGCGAGCCGGGTGCGCGAGCTGCTCGAGCAGGTGGGCCTGCTGGCGCAGCACGAGCACCGCTACCCCCATCAGCTCTCGGGCGGCCAGCGGCAGCGCGTCGGCGTCGCGCGGGCACTCGCCATGGAGCCCACGCTCATTGTCTGCGACGAACCGGTGTCGGCGCTCGACGTCTCCATCCAGGCGCAGATCATCAACCTCCTCGAGGACCTGCAGCGCCGGCTCCGCCTCACCTATCTCTTTATCGCGCACGACCTCTCGGTGGTGCGGCATATCTCCGACCGCGTCGCGGTCATGTATCTGGGCAAGATCGTCGAGCTCGCCGACCGCAACGCGCTGTACGAGGAGCCGCTGCATCCTTATACGCGTGCCCTCCTGTCCGCCGTTCCGATCCCGGACCCGAGCCTCGAAGCCAAGCGCAATCGCACCGTTTTGCGCGGAGAGGTGCCGAGCCCGCTCAAGCCGCCCTCCGGCTGCGTGTTCCACCCGCGCTGTCCGCTCGCGGTCGAACGTTGCAGTGCGGAAATTCCACCCTTAAGAGAGCTTAAGCCGGGGCACTGGGCGGCCTGCCACCTCGCTTGACGCCCGGCATTGACAGATCGAGGGTTCTGCCCATCTACTAGGCGGCCAAAAGCAGCAGCTCCGGGAAAGAGGCCCGGGAGATTCTTAGTCCACTGAGGAGGAGGCCTTGATGAAACGCATCGCGCGGATGCTGGCGCTTGTCGCCAGCGCATTCCTCGCATTCACGGCGCAGGCACAGCAGCCGCGCTATGGAGGCGAGCTCGTATTCCCGGTTCCATCCGAGCCACCCTCCTACGACGGGCACCGCGAGGAGACCTTCGGCCTGATCCACCCGATCGCGCCGTTCTACAACACGCTGCTGCGCGTCGATCCCAACGACAAGAGCGGCACCAAGCCGGCGCCGTCGCTCGCCGAGAGCTGGACCGCGTCTTCCGACGGCAAGACGTACACCTTCAAGCTGCACAAGGGCGTGAAGTTCCACGACGGCTCGGAGATGACCTCGAAGGACATCAAGGCCTCGTACGACAAGATCATCTTCCCGCCGCCCGGCGTCGGCTCGAGCCGCAAAGGCCAGTACTCCGTGGTGGAGTCGGTGGAGGCCACCGATCCGTACACCGTGGTGTTCCACCTCAAGCACCGCTCGGGCTCCTTCATCTCCTCGCTCCTGTCGCCCTACAACTTCATCTACAAGGCCGACATCCTGGCGAAGGACCCGCACTGGTACGAAACCCATATCATGGGCACGGGACCCTTCACCTTTGTCGAGCACGTCAAGGGCTCGCACGTCCTCGGCAAGAAGAACCCGAACTACTGGGACAAGGGCAAGCCCTACCTCGACAGCTTCCGCGCGATCTTCATCCGCGCCTCCTCCGCGCAGGTGGCGGCGATTCGCAGCGAGCGCGCGCATATCCAGTTCCGCGGCTTCACGCCCGCCGATCGCGACACGCTGAAAGCGGCGCTCGGCGACAAGATCCAGGTCCAGGAGTCGCCGTGGGACTGCATCCTGATGGTCACCATCAATCACGAGAAGAAGCCCTTCGACGACAAGCGGGTGCGTCGCGCGCTCACGCTCGCCATGGACCGCTACCAGGCATCGCAGGCGCTCTCCAAGATCGCGATCGTCAAGGAAGTCGCCGGCGTGCAGGTCCCCGGCACGCCATGGGCCACGCCGCCCGATGAGCTCGCCAAGGTGGCGGGCTACTGGCACGACATCAACAAGTCGCGCGCGGAGGCGAAGCGCCTGCTGAAGGAAGCCGGCGTGCCCGAAGGCTTCTCGTTCACCTTCAAGAACCGCGGCATCCCGATGCCCTACGAGCCCCTCGGGGTCTGGCTGATCGACCAGTGGCGCCAGATCGGCCTGAACGTCAAGCAGGAGGTGATCGAGCCGGCGGCGTACTTCGGCGTGATCCGCAAGGGCGATTTCGAGACCGCGATGGACTTCCAGTGCGGGTACATCGTCGAGCCCGACCTCGACATCTACAAGTTCCTTTCGGTCGACCGCAATCCCGCGAACTACGGGCGCTACAAGGATCCGGTTCTCGACAAGCTCTACGACGAGCAGAGCCAGGCGGCGAGCGCCGACGAGCGCAAGAAGCTGATCCGCGAGTTCGAGAAACGCGTACTCGACGAGGAGGCGCATTACATCATGACGCTGCAGTGGCACCGCATCATCCCGTACTCGTCGAAGGTGCACGGCTGGACGATCACGCCGAGCCACTACCTCAACAACACGCTGGACACGGTCTGGCTCTCGCAATAGCGCGATAAGGCGAAGGCTGAGCGACGGCGCGCTCCGGCGCGCCGTCGCCTTCCGGGATGCTGCAATACATCGTCAAGCGCCTGCTGCTCATGATCCCGACGCTCTTCGGGGTCGCGGTGCTGATTTTCCTTCTGTTGCGCGTGGTGCCCGGCGACGTCGTCGAGGCGCGCTATCTCACTCAGGGCAGCCAGTTCCAGTCGCAGGAGCTGATGAACCTCGAGCGCAAGAAGCTCGGGCTCGACCAGCCCGTGTGGAAGCAGTTCACCACCTGGATGGGCGGGGTGCTGCGCCTGGACTTCGGTCTGTCCATGTGGACCGGCTCGCCGATCACCGAGGAGATCCGGCTGCGCTTCGCGCTCTCGCTGCAGCTCGCGCTGATGGCCACGATCGTCGCCACGCTGCTCGCGATTCCGCTCGGCATCCTCGCCGCGGTGAAGCAGGACACCTGGATCGACTACGCCGTGCGCATCTTCTCGATCGCGGGACTGGCGATGCCCTCGTTCTGGCTCGGCATCCTGATGATCCTCGCCATGCTGATCATCTTCCACTGGCTGCCGCCGATGGTGTTCACGCCGCTCTGGGTCGATCCCTGGGCGAACCTGTCGCAGCTCATCTGGCCGGCGCTCGCCGTCGGCTACCGATACTCGGCCGTGGCGACGCGAATGATGCGCTCGTCGATGCTCGAGGTGCTGCGCGAGGACTACATCCGCACGGCGCGCGCCAAGGGCTTGTGGCTGAAGCTGATCCTCGCGCGCCACGCGCTCAAGAACGCAATGCTGCCGGTGATCACGGTAATCGGGCTCGAGTTCGCCTTCCTGCTCGGCGGCCTGGTCGTTACCGAGCAGGTCTTCAATCTGAACGGCCTCGGCCTGCTCTTCGTCGAGGCGATCTCGCATCGCGACTACACGCTCACGCAGGCGCTGGTCCTGATCGTCGCGTCGGTCTTCATCTTCATCAATTTCCTGACCGACATCGCGTACGCCTGGATCGATCCGCGCATCCGCTTCCGCTAGCCATGGCGATTACACGGGAAACCCTCGACACACTGACACGCGAGAGCCGGCGTCCGCGTTGGCTGCAAGCCGCCTTGGCCTTCACACGCCGGCGCCCACTCGGCACGATCGGTGCATTCATCATCCTCGTCATGGCGATCGTCGGCCTCGGCGCACCATGGGTCGCACCGTTCGACCCTCTCACGACCGATTACGGCGCCATGATCGCGCCGCCCAGCCTTGGGCACTGGCTTGGCACCGACGCGTACGGGCGCGATGTGCTCTCGCGCATCCTCTACGGCTCGCGCACCGCGCTCATCGTCGGCTTCGGGGCATCGGTCCTAGGCGCGACGCTAGGCGCACTCATCGGCGTGGCGAGCGCGTACTTCGGCGGGAAGATCGACCTCGTCATCGAGCGGATCAACGATGTGCTGATCTCTTTCCCGCTCATCATCCTCGCGCTTTCCGTCGTGGCGATCCTCGGTACCGGCGTGCAGAACGTCATCCTCGCGATCGCCGTGCCGATGATCCCGCGCTGCGCCCGGGTGGTGCGCGCGAGCGCGCTCGCGGTGCGCGA
>DASUFD010000072.1:0-2181 GCA_036274735.1 Burkholderiales bacterium | reverse complement strand
CTCGCGAGCATCCGCTGGACGACTTTCGAGGAGCCGCACGTCGCCGAGTTCCGCGACCCGCCGAACGTGCAGCGCGCACCGGCGGGCCGCGCGATCGCCGAGATGCTGCTCGCGGGCGAGCTCGACGCGGCGATCCTCGGCGCGGTGCCGACCGACCCGCGTCTCAAGCCGGTGATCGCCGATCCCGAGGCGGCCGGGCGGCGCTGGGTCGAGCGCAAGGGCGCGATCCAGCTCAACCACATGGTGGTGGTGAAGGACACGGTATCGCGGGAGCAGGCCGAGGAGGTATACGGCATGCTGCTCGAAAGCAAGCAGGCGGCCGGCAACCCGCCGATGCTGCCGCACGGCCTCGAGGCGAACCGGCGCAACCTCGAGGTCGCCATCGACTGCGTCTACAACCAGAAAATGATTCCGCGAAGATTCGCGGTGGAGGAGCTCTTTCGATGAAAAGACTTCTGGCTATCCTTTGCCTGGCTCCTGCGCTCGCGGCTGCCCAGGCCTATCCCACGAAGCCGGTCCACATCGTGCTGCCCTTCGGTCCGGGCGGCGTGGCGGACATCACCACGCGCACCATCGCGCCGAAGCTCTCCGACGCGCTCGGGCAGAACGTCGTGGTCGAGAACATGCCCGGCGCGGGCGGCATCCGCGCCTCGGAGACCGTCGCCCATGCCGCCCCCGACGGCTACACGATCCTCCTCCTCACCAACGGCAACGCGGTGAGCAAGGCGCTCTTCAAGTCGCTGCCCTACGATCCGCTCTCGGACTTCGCGATGATCTCTACGGTCGGCTTCTTCAGCATGGTGATCGTCACGAGCGAGCAGTCGAAGTACAAGACCCTCAAGGAGCTCATCGCCGCGGCGAAGGCGAACCCGGGCAAGCTCAATGTCGGCACCATCACGCCGGGCGGTACGCAGCACCTCGCCGGCGAGCTCTTCCTCTCGATGGCGGGCATCAAGGCGGTCGTCGTGCCGCACAAGACGACGGGCGAAGTGGTGGTCGACGTGAGGAACGGCACCGTCGACGCCGCCGTCGACTTCATCACGCCGCTCCTCTCGGCGATCAAGAGCGGGCAGCTGCGTCCGCTCGCGGTCACCGCGGCGAAGCGCTTCCCGGGGCTGCCCGACGTGCCTACGGTGCAGGAGGCGGGCGTGCCGGGCTACGACGTGTCCTCTTGGAACGCGCTCGCCGCGCCGGCGAAGACGCCGCAGCCGATCCTCGACAAGCTGCACGACGCGCTCGTCAAGGCGCTCGGCGATCCAGAGGTGCAGAAGCGCTTCGCGCAGCTCGGCGTAGAGCCGCGCGCGAGCACGCCCCAGGAGCTGAAGGACTTCTACGCTTCCGAGGCGAAGCGCTGGACCGAGGTGGTCGAGCGCGCCGGCATTCCGAAGCAATAAGGCGCGCTAGCTTTTGAGCGTGCGCGAGAGGAAGTCCATCGTGCGCTGCCAGGCAAGCTCCGCCGCTTTGGCATCGTAGTTGACGATCGCGAGCTTCTTCTCGTCGGCAGTCTCGTTCGCGAAGGCGTGCTTGGCGTCGTAGCGGTAGAACTCGTACTTCACGCCCGCGTCCTTCAGCTTCTTCTCGAGCGCGTCCACGCCGGAGATGGCGAAGGCCTGGTCGCGCGTCGCCCAGTGGCCGAGGAGCGGCGCCTTGATCTTCGAGGCGTCGACGTACTCGAGCGGCGGGTAGCCGTACCAGACGACGCCGGTGCTCATCTCCGGCACGTTGCAGGCGGAGAGCAGGGTCAGCGCGCCGCCCATGCAGAAGCCGGTGACGCCGACCTTCGGGCTCGACTGCTTCAGGTAGTGCACCGCGCCGCGGATGTCCTGCCCGGCCGCATCGCCGAAATTCAGGCTGTTCATCAGGTGCTCGGCCTCCTTCGCCTCCACGGTCACCTTGCCGCGGTAGAGGTCGGGCACGAGCGCGCGGTAGCCGGCCTTCGCCACGCGGTCGGCGACGCCCTTGATCTGGTCGTTCATGCCCCACCATTCCTGGATGACGACCATGGCCGGCGCCTTGCTCCCGGCCGCCGGCTCGGCGAGATAGCCGTCCACGCTCTTGCCGTCCGGACGCTTGTAGCTGATCTTCGTTCCCATCGCTGCCTCCTTGTCCTCGGGTTGCCAGCGAATCTTCGCAAACGCCGCCTCGGCATGCCACTGGATTTCCGCCTTTGTCATGAAGCTC
>DASUFD010000071.1:0-6930 GCA_036274735.1 Burkholderiales bacterium | reverse complement strand
TGCGAGATCGCGAGCGCGAGCAGCACCGGCATCGCCGCGGCGACCCACACGCCGACGTAGGGAATGAAGCGCAGCAGCGCGCCGAGCAGGCCGAAGAGCAGCGCGTTCGGGATGCCGATGAAGTAGAGCGCGATGCCGAACGGAATGCCGAAGCAGGCGTTAACCAGCATCAGCGACCACAGGTAGCGGCTGACGCGCGCACCCGCCTCCGCCATGGCGCGCGTCGTGACGTGCAGCCGACGCGCGCCCGCGAGCGCGATCAGCCGCTCGCGCATGTTCTCGCGATGCAGCAGCATCAGGATGGTGAACACGATCACCGCGAGCGCCATCGCCGCCGGCTTGGCGAGCGGCTCGAGCATGAGGGCGACCTCCTCGTAGGCGCTCGAAGGGGTCTCGCGCACCGGCACCGGCTCCTCGGGCTGCGCCTCCTTCTCGATGTCCTTGAGCGCCTCCTTCGCCTTGCCGAGCGTCGTAGCGCGGCCCGGCGCGCGCAGCGCGCGGATCTTCTGCACGATGGTATGGCGGTACTCGGGAAGCTTCGCCGCGAGCGAGACCGCCTGCAGGCCGGCCACCGTGCCGATCGAGGCGACCAACGCGAGCGCGAGGACAGCGACGAGGAGGGTCGCCCCGCCGCGCCCGAGCCGCCAGCGTTCCAGGCGGTCCACGGCGGGCGCGAGCAGGAAGGCGAGGAGGACCGCGAGCGCGAGCGGCAGCAGCACGTCGCGCGCGAGGTAGAGGACCGCCGCCGCGACCACAACGCCGAGCACCGAGGCCGGCATGGCGCGGCTAGGCGAGCTGGAAGAGCAGCAGCGAGCGCGCCGTCACCTGGTAGACGTGCCCGAGCGGGAAGCGCCGGCCCTCCGGAAGGTCGGGCATGTTGGTGTCGGCGAGGAGATCCCAGTGGCTGCTGCCATTTCCCAGGATGGGAGCGGCCGGCAGCTTGAACTTCACCACGTCCTGCCAGCTGTTGAAGATGATGAGCATCGTCGCTTCCTGGCCGCGCTGCCGGATGCCGCTCGGCTGCGCGCGGCCGTCGAGCAGCATGCCGAAGCAGCGCGTGTGGCCGTTCTCCCATTCCTCCGCGGTCATCTCGGCGCCCGAGGCGCTCACCCAGCTCACGTCCTTCACGCCGAGCTCCTCGTTGTACACGCCGGAGAGGAAGCGTCGCTGGCGCAGGATCGGGAAGCGCGCGCGCAGCCCGGTCAGCTTTTTCACGAAGCGGATCAGCCGCTCGGCCGGCTCGTCGAGGTCCCAGTCGACCCACGAGATCTCGTTGTCCTGGCAGTAGGCGTTGTTGTTGCCCTGCTGCGTGCGCGCGAACTCGTCGCCGGCGAGGATCATCGGCGTGCCCTGCGCGAGGAGCAGCGTCGCGAGCATGTTCTTCATCTGGCGCTTCCTCAGCTGCCGGATCGCAGGCTCGTCGGTGGCGCCCTCGGCGCCGTGGTTCCACGAGCGGTTGTGCGAGTGGCCGTCGCGGTTCTCCTCGCCGTTCGCTTCGTTGTGCTTCTCGTTATAGGAGACGAGGTCGTTCAGCGTGAAGCCGTCGTGCGCGGTGATGAAGTTGACGCTCGCCCAGGGCTGGCGCCCGCGATGCGCGAAGATCTCGGGCGAGGCGCAGAGCCTCGGCGCGAGCGCCGACGCGCCGGCCTCGCCTTTCCAGTAATCGCGCACCGTGTCGCGGAACTGGTCGTTCCATTCCGCCCAGCCCGGCGGAAAGCGCCCGAGCTGGTAGCCGCCCGGGCCGCAATCCCAGGGCTCGGCGATCAGCTTCACCTTGGCGAGCTCCGGGTCCTGGATCACCGCCTTCATGAAGCCGTTGTAGGTGTCGAAGCCGCCGGGCTCGCGCGCGAGGATGGTGCCGAGGTCGAAGCGGAAGCCGTTGACGTGCATCTCGTCGGACCAGTAGCGCAGGCTGTCGGTGACCATCTGGATCACGCGCGGGTGCGAGAGGTTGAGCGTGTTGCCGGTGCCGGTGTCGTTGATGTAGCGGCGCTTGTCGTCCGGCAGCAGGCGGTAGTAGGAGGCGTTGTCGATGCCGCGGAAGGAAAGCGTCGGTCCCTTCTCGTTGCCTTCGGCGGTATGGTTGTAGACCACGTCGATGATCACTTCCAGCCCCGCGGCGTGGAAGCGCGCCACCATCTCCTTGAACTCCTGCAGCGCGCGCGCCGGGTCGGCGGCGTAGCGGGGATCGGGCGCGAAGAAGCCGATCGAGTTGTAGCCCCAGTAATTGGCGAGGCCCTTGTCGAGCAGGAACGAGTCGTCGACGAAGGTGTGCACCGGAAGCAGCTCGACGGTCGTCACGCCGAGCGACTTGATGTAATCGACCACCGCCTTGTGCGCGAGGCCGGCGAAAGTGCCGCGCTCGCGCTCCGGGACCTTGGGATGGCGCTTGGTGTAGCCGCGCACGTGCGTCTCGTACACGATGGTGCGATCCCAGGGCACCGGCTGGCGCGGGCTGCGTCGCCGCTTCCAGTCGAAGTTCGGGTCGACCACCACGCACTTCGGCATGAAGGGCGCGCTGTCGCGCTCGTCGAAGGTCGAGTCGTCGCCGCTCTCGAGCTGGTAGCCGAAGATCGCCGGCTCCCATTTCAGGCCGCCGATATGCTCGCGCGCGTAGGGATCGAGGAGCAGCTTGTGCGGATTGAAGCGATGGCCCTCTTCCGGCGCATACGGACCATGCACGCGGAAGCCGTAGACGGTCCCCGGCCCGATGTCGGTGACGTAGCCGTGCCAGACCTCGTCGCGATACTCGGGGAGCTCGATGCGTTCCAGCTCGCGCTTGCCCTCGGCGTCGAAAAGGCAGAGCTCGACCTTCGTCGCGTGCGCCGAGAAGACGGCGAAGTTGACGCCCTTCCCGTCCCATGTCGCGCCGCGCGGGTGCGGGGAGCCTTCCTTGAGCGCCATCGGGGGAAGATAAGGGGCGCCGCTACGGCCTGTCACCCGCCGAATCCAGTGTGGCCTGCTTCTTTCAGCCTACGCAGCGAGCTTCTCCACCTGCGGCAGGTTGCAGGCGAGGATGGCCTTCCTCAGCGCCTCGATCGCCTCCGGGCGCGGGAAGCTGCGCCGCCAGGCGAGCGCTACGCGGCGCGTCGGCACCGGGCGGCTGAAGGGCAGGATGCGGATCAGCTCGCCGCCGCCGCCCGGGCCGATCGAGGTCGAAGGGAGCACCGTGACCCCTACCCCGCTCGCCACCATCTGGCGGATGGTCTCGAGCGAGCCGCCCTCCACGGTGCGCGCGAGCGGGTTGCGGTCGCGCGCGCGAAGCGTGTGGCAGAACTCGAGCACCTGGTCGCGGAAGCAGTGGCCTTCGCCGAGGAGCAGCAGCGCTTCCCGCGCGAGCTCCTCGGAGCTCACGCGCTTTCGCTTCTCCCAAGGATGGCCTTTCGGCACCGCGACCACGAACGGCTCGTCGTACACCGCGCGCGTCTCGATGCCGGGCTCGTCGAAGGGGAGCGCGATCAGTATCACGTCGACCTCGCCGTTCTTCAGCATCTCGGCGAGCCGGTGCGTGAAGTTTTCCTGGATGTGGAGCTGCATCGCGGGCGCGGCGCGGCGCAGGAGCGGAATGAGCTTGGGCAGGAGATACGGGCCGATGGTGTAGATCGCGCCAAGGCGCAGCGGGCCGGCAAGCGGGTCGCGGCCGGCGGCGGCGAGCTCCTTCACCCGCGTCGCCTCCTCGAGCACGCGCTGCGCCTGCTCTACGATCTTCTGCCCTGCCGGCGTGATCGTCACCTCGCCCGGACCGCGCTCGAAGAGCGCCACACCGAGCTCTTCCTCGAGCTTCTTCACCGCCACGGAAAGCGTCGGCTGCGAGACGAAGCACGCCTCGGCGGCGCGCCCGAAATGGCGCTCGCGCGCTACCGCGACGATGTAGCGCAGCTCGGTGAGCGTCATCGGCGCGTCGCCCAGTAGAGCGGCACGCCCGCGGCCATGATGATCAGCCCGGCGAACACCGCCATGCCGAAGCTCGGTCCGAACTGCGGGTTGCGGATGTAATCGATGCTCGAATAGAGCATGTAGGCGCACATCACGGTGAAGGCGATGGGGATGTGCGGATAGAGCGGCGTGCGGAAGGCCGGGCGCTCGCCGTTCTGGTCGCGGAAGAGGAAGAGCGTCGTCGCGGTGAGGTAGAAGAAGGTCCAGAACACCGGCGCCGTGTAGGCCACCATGGCGCTGAAGCCGTCGGGGGTGAGCGAGCCCGCGCCGACCAGCACGAGCGTGATCGCGCCCTGCAGGAGAAGCGCGTTCGCCGGCGTGCTGCCGGACTCGCGCCAGCGCCCCAGGCCCGCGAAAGCGCGGAAGTCGCGCCCGAGCGCATAGTTGGTGCGCGCGCCGGTGAAGATGGCGGCATTCATCGTCGTCACGGCGGCGAGGCAGACGAGGAGCGCGAGCAGCACCGCGCCCTTCTCCCCGGTGACGGCGCGCATCACGTCGGCCGCGACCGCCTTCGAGGACCTCATGCCGTCCAAGCCGAGCGCCGCGAGGTAGCCGAGGTTGACGAGCAGGTAGAGCGCGGTCACGGCGAGGATGCCGCCGATCAGTACGCGCATCATGTTGCGCTTCGCGTCGCGCAGCTCGCCGGCGAGGTAGGCGGCCTCGTTCCAGCCGCCGTAGGTGAGGAGCACGAAGATCATCGCCAGGCCGAAGGAGCCGCCGCCGCTTGCCGCGGCCGCGGACGACGGCGGCGCGCCGGCCGCGAGGCCGGCGATGCCGATGAGCGCGAGCCCGCCGAAGAGCGCGACCTGCATCAGCCGCTGCAGCCACTTCGACTGCATCGTCCCTGCGACGTTGAGCGCGGTGAGCGCGACCACCGCGAGAGCGGCGTAGATCGCCGAGCTCTTGTCGCCGAGGCGCCAGATCTCGGATGCGTAATCGCCGAAGACGAATGCCACCGCGGCGATCGCGCCGGTCTGGATCACCGTCATGCGCGACCAGGCGAAGAGGAAGCCCACGCCCCTGCCCCAGCCGCGCGCGAGGAAGGCGTACTCGCCCCCCGTCTCCGGATAGCGCGCCGCGAGCTCGGCGTAGACCAGCGCGCCGCAGAGCGAGACCGCGCCGCCCAGCACCCAGGCGAAAAGGAACGCGCCCACGCTCGCGCTGTTGCCGGCGACGATCGAGGGCGCCTTGAAGATGCCGGCACCGATCACCATGCCGCACACCAGCACGATGCCGTCGAAGACCGACAGCAGCGCTAGCGGCTGCGCGTCGCGTGCCATGGGTAGACGACGCTCGACTCGCCGTCGGAGACCGTCACCTCGCCGTCAATCGCGTCGCCGTGCGCGCGGCCGACGAAATAGTGGTTCCAGGCGCGCTCGCCCACCATGCCGATGACGACGAGCTTCACCTCCTCGCCGCGCAGGCGCGTGTTGCGCACTGCCAGGTCTCGCGCGCCTGCACGAACGTCGACGTCCAGTCTTTGATAGTGCTGAGCGACGCGAAACCTCCAACGACCGCCGTGCTGCGGCAGCTCCGCGGTCCACTCCCCCGCCACCTGCGCCGGCACGATCCAGAGATCGATGCGCGACTTGCCGCCCAGGCCCACCGGCTTCTCGGGCGTGCGCAGCGTCCAGGTCTCGTCCGGCGGCCAGTCGCCGATGCCGCCGTCGTGCGAGACGATGCGCGTGCCGGGCGCGAGCCCGAGGAAGCGATCGCGCAGCTTGGCGTTGAACTCGGGCAGCAAGTACATCGTGATCACGCTCGCGCTCGAGAGATCGGTCTGGAAAATGTCGCGCACCTCGAAGCGCGCGCGCGCCGCGACGCCCGCCTTTGCCGCCTTCTCGGTCGCAAGCTTGACCAGGCTCGGGTCGAGGTCGACGCCGAGGCCGCTCGCGCCGCGCTTCGCCGCCTCGATGACGATGCGCCCGTCGCCCGAGCCGAGATCGATCAGCCGATCGCCCGCCTTCACCTGGCCGAGGATCAGCATGCGCTCGACCACCTCCATCGGCGTGGTCACGTACGGCACCGTGCCGTCGTCCCAGCCCCAGGCCTGCAGCTGCGCATGCGCAGGAGCGACCAGCGCCATCGCGGCGAACGCGCAAATTCGGGCGAACATGGGCCCGCACTATAGCGGCAAACATCGCCTGTTTCGTTTGACGGTTCTCAAAACGACTGGGCGAAGTTGTCGTCCCCGCGAAGGCGGGGACCCCGTTTAGAAGCGGAGCTGCGCCGCTCGACGCCTTACAATGCGCGCCTTCGGGCCCCGGTAGCTCAGTGGATAGAGCAGCCCCCTCCTAAGGGGCAGGTCGCACGTTCGATTCGTGTCCGGGGTGCCAGCGAGCGCCGAGCTCCGGTTAGGGCCGCCTGTGCACTCCGTCATACCGGAGGCTCTACACGGTTCTTACAGTGCGCTCATGGATCCCGTCGGCAAGTCTCTCTCGGCTACCCGAGGCAAAGGCGCTTCGGAGGAGTTCGCTGCCGTCGTTCTGATCTTGACCTTGTGCCTTCTGTCAGTCTTGCTGACGCTGCTCTAGAAGATGGCCATCGGCGGGCTCGCCAGAAGCTCGCTTGGGTAATGTGCCCATAGCGATAGAGCGAAGGCGAACGTAGCAATGAAGGACACAGCCAGAAAGCTGCGCGCCCAAGGCGCAATGCTCCGAGAAGCGAATGCCCTGGCTCGGGGAAAAGCGATGATAGCGATGCTCCGGAACCAGCGGCTGATGCTTCGGGCCAAGAGCCGAAATATAAAGCCAAGTCCCTAAACAACCTCCTCGCGTCCGCTTTTGGCTCGCAGGCAGACCTAAACTAACGGCCGCTTCCGACCCGAAGCGGACGCTCGACAGCATGGAGTCTTTCAAACCGAATGAGCCGCTACTTAGGAACGAAGGCTAATTTCCTTCGGTTCTCGATCCTCACGATGGGCTCCCTCTCCACGGCGCTATTGCTGTGGAATTTTGGCCCGTGGGGCGAGCTGGGATGGTGGCTCTTTTTGAT
>DASUFD010000070.1:0-7248 GCA_036274735.1 Burkholderiales bacterium | reverse complement strand
GCCGCGAGCGTGATCGCGGTCCCGATCGTGGGCGAGCGCGCCAGTCGAGGCGGCGAGCGCGGCGGAAGCGGCGGCGAGGGCAAGGACGATCTTCTTCATTTGGACCTCCGTTGGTTGAACGCGGGTCCATTACACGCGGCCAGGCCTTTACAGTGAATCGGCCAGGTGCAACAGCTGTAACAGGCTGTTAAAGCCGCGAGCGCAAGAAGCGAGCGGCCGGAAAAATAGGTGCCTGACCCCGATTTCTAGCGCCGCCGTTTGCGCTTCTGGCGCAGGCTGCGGGCGCGTTCGAGCTTCTCGACGAGCGCGCGCGGTTGCCGGTATTGGGCGAGCAGCCCGACTCGGCGCTCGAAGGGATCGCGGCGCACCACGGCCTTGAGGTGCCGGCGCTCGAGCAGCCTGAAATGGCGCAGCTCGTCGAGCGCCTCGCAGACCTGCCAGGCATGGCGCGTGCCGCTCGCCCAGATGGCCGGATCGATGCGGCGCAGGTCGAATGGCAGCGAGTACTCGCGCAGCGTCTTGTGATCGCGCCGGTTGTAGTACTCGTGGAAGTACGACATCGCGAGCTCGCGCAACGTGCGGTAGACCGGGTCGCGCCAGCGCAGTCCGATGCCGTTCGTCTTCGAGATCGCGCCCCAGCGACCGTGCCGCTTGAAGAGCGCGACGACATGGTCAAAATCGCGCTCGGCGCGCATGTCGAGCAGCAGCGGCGGCTCGCCGTGGGCCCAGAGCGCAGCCGCGGCGAGCATCGCCCCCTCGATGCAATGCGCGCGTCCCGTACGCAGCACCTCCGTCACCGGCCGGCAGGTCTCGCCGTCGACCTCCCAGTTCTGCTGCAGCCGGTGCAGGAACGCCTGGATCTTCTGCGGGGTATCGAGCCGCTTCAGGACCGCGAAATCCCCCGGCGAGAGGCCGAGGTCGGCGGGCTGGGCGAAGCGCTTTCGAGCCATGGGCCGCGGAAAAATATAACGCCCCGCCCGAGGGGGCAATCGCAGGCGCAACTGCCTGAATCCTCAGGCGGATTTCTTTCCGCGGTTGATCGGTACCACGCCGCCTGTCGGCGCCTGCCTCGCCTCGCGCTCCTTGCGGATGCGCGCGAACGTCTTCCTCAGATCCGTAGCGTGGCTGGGAACGTAGCGAAACGACCGGTCCAGGATGCTTTTCATGGGGTCAGTTCCAGCCGCCACCGAGCGCGCGCACGAGGGCGACGGTGCTCTGGTATTGCGCCGAGCGCACCTGCAGCGCCTGCCGCCGGTTGCGCAGCTCGCTTCGCTGCGCGTCGAGAAGCTCGAGCTGGCTGACATAGCCGTTGCGGTAGCGTGCTTCGGAAAGGGCCATGGCGTGCGCGGCCGAGCCGACCGCGCGCTGTTGCGCCTCGGACTGCTGGGCGAGCAGGCGCAGCGCGGCAAGCTGGTCCTCCACGTCCTTGAAGGCGACGAGAATCTCTTCCCGGTAGCGCGCGAGCGCGGCGTCGAACTGCGCGCCGGCGCTTTCGATGCCCGCCTTGCGGCGGCCTCCGTCGAAGACGGGCAGCGCGGCGACGGCGCCGATGCCCCACGCGCGCGCCGACCATTGGAAGAGATCGCCGAGGTCCGATGAGGCATAGCCGGCGCTGCCGGTCAGCGCGATGCGCGGAAACCATGCCGCCTTGGCTACGCCGACGCGCGTCTGCGCGGCAGCGAGCGCGCTCTCGGCGGCGGAGACATCGGGCCGGCGGGCGAGCACCGTGCTCGGCACGCCGGCGGGAATGACCGGCAGTGCGGTAGTCCAATCTGTGGGAGCCACGGCGAACTCGGACGCAACCTCGCCGACCAGCACCGCGAGCCCATGCTCGAGCTCGCTGCGCTGGCGGTCGAGCGCCAGCGCATCGGATTCGGTCGCCGCGACCTCGACCGCGGCGCGTGCCACGTCGAGCTCGGCGACGTCGCCGGCGCGCCAGCGCCGCTCGGTGAGCGCGAGCGTTTCGCGATAGGTGCCGAGCGTGCCGCGCACGAGAGCACGCTCGTCGTCGAGGGCGCGCAGCGCAAGATAGGTCTGCGCGACCTGCGCCTGCACGAGGAGCCGCGTGCTCTGCAGGAGCCCTTCGCTCGCGCGGGCGTCGAGGGAGGCCGCGTCCGCGGTCTGCTTCAGGCGGCCGAAGAGGTCGACCTCGTAGGAGAGGTCGACGCTTGCGCTGAAGAGGTTGGTCTGCACCTCGGGCACGCCGTTGACGATGCCCCGCACCCGCGCGCCGCTCGCAGCCGCGTCGACCTGCGGCGCGCGCTCGGCCTGCGCTGCGCGCACGAATGCGCGCGCCTGCGCGAGCCGCGCCGCGGCGATGCGGATGCCGTCGTTCGCGCGATTCGCCCGATCGATCAGATCGTCGAGCACCGGGTCCCGGAACGCCTTCCACCACTCGCCGCGCGGCTCGGCCTCCGCGGGCGGCGCGACGGTCCAGCGGCCGTCGGCTTCCTTGAACGCGGCAGGCGGGGTGGGCAGAGCGGCGGGATCGATCTTCGGCAGCGACGCCGAGCAGGCGGCGAGCAGCAGCAAAATCAGGGACAGACCCCATTTCCTGGCGGCGCGGCTCATGCCTGATCCCCTTCGTTCCGGATCGGCGCCGCGGCAACCGCCTCGATCGAGCCGCTGCCGAAAGCGAGCGGCGCCTCGCCGTGGCGCTTGAGCGGCCGGTTGCCGGTGAGCGCGCGCAACAGCACGTAGAAGACCGGCGTGAGGAAGATGCCGAACGCGGTCACGCCGATCATCCCGGAGAACACCGCGATGCCCATCGCCTGGCGCATCTCGGCACCGGCGCCCACCGAGGTGGCGAGCGGCAGCACGCCCATGACGAAGGCGATCGAGGTCATGAGGATCGGCCGCAGCCGCAGGCGCGCCGCCTCGAGGGCCGCGACGAGCGGCGTGCGGCCGGCGAGCTCGAGCTCGCGCGCGAACTCGACGACCAGGATCGCGTTCTTCGCCGCGAGTCCGACCAGTACCATGAACCCTATCTGCGTGAAGATGTTGTTGTCGCCGTGCGTCAGCCACACGCCCGCGAGCGCCGCGGCGAGGCCCATCGGCACGATGAGAATGATGGCGAGCGGCAGCGCGAGGCTCTCGTAGAGAGCCGCGAGCACCAGGAACACGAGCAGGATGGCGAGCGGGTAGACCCAGAGCGCCGAGTTGCCGGCCAGGATCTCCTGGTAGGTGATCTCGGTCCACTCGTAGCCGATGCCCGGCGGCAGCGTCTCGGCGGCGATGCGCTCGACCGCCGCGCGCGCTTGGCCGGAGGAGAAGCCGGGCGCGTTGCGGCCGCTGATATCCGCGGCGAGGAAGCCGTCGTAGCGCATCGCGCGCTCCGGCCCCGCGGCCGGTCGCAGGGCCATCAGCGCCGAGAGCGGCACCATCTCGCCCGAGCTCGCGCGCACCTTGAGCGCGCCGACGTCCTCGGCGCGTGCGCGGTAGGGCGCGTCGGCCTGCACGCGCACCGAGTAGGTGCGGCCGAACTTGTTGAAGTCGTTCACGTACAGGCTGCCGAGATAGATCTGCATGGTGTCGAACACCTCGCTCACCGGCACGCCGAGCTGGCGTGCGCGCGTGCGGTCGAGGTCGGCGTAGATCTGCGGCACGTTCACCTGGTAGCTGGAGAACATGCCGGCGAGCTCGGGCGCCTGGTAAGCCTTGGCGAGGAACGCCTTCGTCGCCGCGTCGAGCGCCTGGTAGCCGAGCGAGGCACGGTCCTCGAGGTAAAGCTTGAAGCCCCCGGTCTGGCCAAGCCCCTGCACCGGCGGCGGCGGGAAGATGACGATGAAGGCGTCGGGAATCGCCGCGAACTGCCGGTTGAGGCTGCCGGCGATCGCGCCGCCCGAAAGACTCGCATCCTTCCTTTGCTCGAACCCTTTCAGGGTCGCGAAGACGATCCCGGAGTTCGAGCTGTTGGTGAAGCCGTTGATCGAGAGCCCCGGGAAGCCCACCGCGCTCTGGACGCCGGGCTGCTTCAGCATGATGTCGCCCATGCGGCGCATCACTTCCTCGGTGCGGTCGAGGGTGGCGGCGTCGGGAAGCTGCGCGAAGCCGATCAGGTACTGCTTGTCCTGGGTCGGCACGAAGCCGCCCGGCACGGCGCGCAAGAGCAGCGCCGCGAGGCCGAGCAGCGCGACGTAGAGCGCCATCATCCAGCCCTTGCGCGAGAGCACGCCGCCCACGCTCGTGCTATAGCCGCGCACGGCCGCGCCGAACGCGCGGTCGAAGCCGCGGAAGAACCAGTTCTTGGGCCGTCCGTCGTGCGGCTTGAGCAGGAGCGCGGCGAGCGCCGGCGAAAGCGTGAGCGAGTTGAGCGCCGAGATCACCGTCGAGATGGCGATGGTCAGCGCGAACTGGCGGTAGAACTGGCCCGACAGGCCGGGAATGAAGGCGAGCGGCACGAACACCGCCACGAGCACCGCGGCGATGGCGATGATCGGGCTGGTGACCTCGCGCATCGCCTGGTAGGTGGCCTCGCGCGGGGCGCGGCCGGCGGCGATGTTGCGCTCGACGTTCTCCACCACCACGATCGCGTCGTCGACCACGATGCCAATCGCGAGCACCAGGCCGAAAAGGCTCAGCGCGTTGATCGAAAAGCCGAACAGGTAGAGGAGCGAGAACGTGCCGACGATCGACACCGGCACGGCGACCAGCGGAATGATCGAGGCGCGCCAGGTCTGCAGGAAGAGAATCACCACCAGCACGACCAGCGCCACCGACTCGAAGAGCGTCTCCACCACCGAGCGGATCGAGGCGCGCACGAACTGCGTCGGGTCGTAGACGATCTCGTAGTCCAGCCCTTCGGGCATCGTCTGCTTGATCTCGGCCATGGTGCGGCGCACATCGTCCGAGATCTGCAGCGCGTTCGAATTGGGCGCGGCGAAGATCGGCACGGCCACCGCCGGCCTGTTGTCGAGGAGCGAGCGCAGCGCGTATTCCGAGGCGCCGAGCTCGATGCGCGCGACGTCGCGCAGCCGGGTCACGGCGCCGCTCGGCTCGCTCTTGAGCACGATGTCGCCGAATTCCTGCTCGCTCGAGAGCCGGCCCTGCGCGTTGATCGAGAGCTGCAGGTCGACGTGCTCGGAGCCCGGTGACTGGCCGAGCACGCCCGCCGCGGCCTGCACGTTCTGCTCGCGGATCGCGCGCACCACGTCGTTCGCCGACAGGTCGTGCTCGGCGACCTTGCGCGGGTCGAGCCAGACGCGCATCGAGTAGTCGCCCGAGCCGAAGAGCAGCACCTGGCCGACGCCCGGGATGCGTGCCAGGCGGTCCTTGACGTTGAGCACGGCGTAGTTGCGCAGATACGTCATGTCGTAGCGCTCGTTGGGCGATACGAGGTGCACGACCATGGTCAGGTCGACCGCGCTCTTCACGGTGGTGACGCCGAGGCGCCGGACTTCCTCGGGGAGGCGCGGCTCGGCCTGCGCGACGCGGTTCTGCACGAGCTGCTGCGCGAGGTCGGGGTCGGTGCCGAGCGCGAACGTCACCGTGAGCGTCATGCGTCCGTCGGTGGTGGCCTGGCTCGACATGTAGAGCATCCCCTCGACGCCGTTGATGCTCTCCTCGAGCGGCGTGGCGACCGTCTCGGCGATCACCTTGGGATTGGCGCCCGGGTAGTTCGCGCGCACCACGACGGACGGCGGCACGACCTCCGGGTACTCCGACACCGGCAGGAAGCCGAGCGCGATCAGCCCGCCGAGGAACACCAGCACCGAGAGCACGCCGGCGAAGATCGGGCGGTCGATGAAGAAGCGCGACAGGTTCACGACGCGCTCGCCATCTGGGGCGGTTGCGGCGCAATCTGCATCCCGGGCCGTATCCGCTGCAGGCCGTTGACGACGATGCGCTCGCCGGCTTTCAGCCCCGAGGTGACGATGCGCTTACCGTTTACCGCGCCGCCGAGCGTGACCTCCCGCCATTCGGCCTTGTTGTCATCGCCGACGACGATGACGAAGCGCTTGTCCTGGTCGGTGCCGACCGCGCGCTCGGCCACGAGCAGCGCCGGCTCGGGATGCGCCCGGCCCATGCGCAGCGCCACGTATTGCCCGGGCATCAGGCCGCCGTCGTGATTGTCGAATACCGCGCGCACGCGCACCGTGCCGCTTTTCGTGTTCACCTGGTTGTCGATGAGCTGCAGCCGCCCGGAGAGCTTGCGCCCGCCGTTGGTGACGGTCTGCGCCTCGACCGGCACGCTCTTCCACTCCTTCATCACCTGGAAGACCGTGTGCTCGTCGGCGTCGAAGCTGGCGTAGATCGGGTCCACGGAGACGAGCGTCGTCAGCACCGGCGCGCCCGGTCCGGCGGCGACCAGGTTGCCGACGGTCACCTCGAGCCTGCCGACACGACCTGAGACCGGGGCGCGCACCTCGGTGTACTCGAGGTTCAGACGCGCCGAGGTGAGCGCCGCCTGCGCGGCGTGCAGGTTCGCCTCGGCTTCTCGCTCGCCGTTCACGCGCTCGTCGAGCTCGCGCTGCGCGATGGCGTTCTCGGCCCAGAGGCGCGTCGCGCGCTCGCGCTCGCTCTTCGCGTAGGCGAGACGCGCCTGCGCCGCGACGACCTGAGCGTGCGCCCGCTGCACCTCGGCGGCATACGGATCCGGATCGATGCGCACCAGCAGGGCGCCGGCCTTCACGAGCGCACCTTCGACGAAGTGCACCGACTTCACCTGGCCGGCGACGCGCGAGCGCACGTCGACGCGCTGCACCGCCTCGAGGCGTCCCGAGAACTCGTGCCAGGTCCTCACCTCGCGCGCTTCGACCATCGCCACGGGCACCGGGATCGCCTGCGGCTGGGCTGCGGCTGCGGTGGGGTTGCTGTGCGCGCTCGAGGAGCGCAGGTAGAGCGTGCCGCCGGAGAGCACGCCGAGAGCGGCGAGCGTGGCGACGATGATGGAAACGCGTTTCATGCGAGGGAACCTCCTGTCGGGCGACAGGATGTGCAGCCCGCGCAACGGCGCCGTTACCTTGCGGCGCCGGCCAGGTTACAGGCGTAACCCCTGTGGGAATGCGCGCGTAACAGGCGGCGGGCAGAGTGCCAGCATGAAACCCGCAATCGACACTCTTCGCGGAGCCGGCGGCGAGCACGCCAAGGCGTTCGTCGCGGCGCGCATCGACGCGCTGTTCAAGCGGCTTCCCGTGGTCTGCGGCTTCTCGTTATCGCGAGACCTGCGGGTAGTGGACCTGGTATGGCACGGCTGGCCCGGTTACACGCCGAGCGCGCAGCTTTACCTCGATGTCGCCGAGGCGATCG
>DASUFD010000069.1:0-60721 GCA_036274735.1 Burkholderiales bacterium | reverse complement strand
GTGATCGCCACCGACCACCGGGTGAACGGCCTGGAGGTCGCGCTCGACGGCGAGTGCAGCCACGTCATCGTCAAGCGCCAGCCGGCGGCGAGCGATCTGCGGCTGCTGTTCGGCATCACGAAGACCGTCACCGACCTCGAGCGCATCGGCGACGAGGCGCAGAAGATCGCCCGCATGGCGAAGAGCATCCACGAGCACGAGGGCGGCGCCGGCCCCCTGCGCGGCGTCGACGTGCGGCACGCGGCCGAGGTCGCGCTTTCCATGCTGCGCCAGGCGCTCGACGCCTTCGCGCGGCTCGATGTGAACGCCGCCGCCGCAGTGATCCGCGAGGACGCGGCGATCGATGCCGAGTTCCGCTCCGTGCTGCGCCAGCTCGTCACCTACATGATGGAAGACCCGCGCACGATCACCACCGCGCTCGAGATCGTCTGGGTGGCGAAGGCGATCGAGCGCATGGGCGACCATGCCAAGAACATGGCCGAGTACGTGATCTACATCGTCAAGGGCACCGACGTGCGGCACACGGCGAGCGCCGCGCGCGAGGAGACGGGCAATCCGGCCTGAGCGCGCGGCCCAGGAACGATGAGCGCCAACGTCCTGGTTGTAGAAGACGAGCCGCAGATCCAGGAGCTTCTTGCCGTCAACCTCGAGCACGCCGGCCACCGCGTGCGCCGCGCCGCGAGCGCCGAGGAGGCCGAGGCGGCGATCCGCGCGGCGCTGCCCGACGTGGTGGTGCTCGACTGGATGCTGCCCGGCGAGTCCGGACTCTCGCTCGCGCGCCGGCTGCGCGGCGATGCGCGCACGCGCGACCTGCCGATCCTGATGCTTACGGCGCGCGCGATGGAGAGCGACAAAATCTCGGGTCTCGAGGCGGGCGCCGACGACTACCTGACCAAGCCCTTCTCGCCGCGCGAGCTCAACGCGCGCATCAAGGCCGTGCTGCGCCGGCGCGCGCCGCAGCTCTCCGGGGACGCGGTCGAGGTCGAGGGCCTGCGCCTCGATCCGGCGACGCACCGCGTGAGCGCCGGCTCCGAGCGCATCGCCCTCTCGCCCTCGGAGTTCAAGCTGCTGCACTTCCTGCTCACCCATCCCGGCCGCGTCTACTCGCGCGCGCAGCTCCTCGATCACGTCTGGGGCGATCACGTCTACATCGAGGAGCGCACGGTGGACGTGCACATCCGGCGGCTGCGCAAGGCGCTCGAGCCGAGCGGCCACGATCGGCTCATCGACACGGTCCGCGGCGCCGGCTACGGCCTGCGCACCGCTTGAGCGCCGTATGGAGCTGGATATGGGCTGCCGTGGCGGTGGCGCTCGGCGTGGTCGTGCTGCATCACCTGCGCCACCTGCGCCGGCTGCGGCGCTGGCTCGAAAATCCCGAGGCAGGCAGCGTGCCCGAAGGCACCGGCGCCTGGGACGAGGTGCTGTCGGCGCTGCACCGCTACGCGCGCGAAGCGGCGGGGCGCCAGAGCGAGCTCGCCGAGGCGCTGCTGCGCTTTCGCCGCGCGGCGCAGGCCATGCCCGACGGCGTGGTGCTCCTCGACGCGCACAACTGCATCGAGTGGTGTAACGACAACGCGGCGGCCATGCTCGAGCTCGACGCGCGCGCCGACGTCGGCCGGCCGATTGCCAACCTCGCGCGCGATCCGGCGTTCATCGAATACCTTGCCACGCACGGCGAACCGCAGGCGCGCCCGGTGCGCATACCGGCGCCGCGCGGCGTGGTGCTCGCCATTCGCCTCGTTGCGTACGGCGAAGAACAGAAGCTCATGCTGATGCGCGACGTGACGCAGGCCGAACGCCTCGAAACGACGCGGCGCGACTTCGTGGCCAACGTCTCGCACGAGCTGCGCACTCCGCTCACGGTGCTGGTCGGCTTTCTCGAGACGGTGCGCGAGCTGAAGCTCGACCCGCAGCGCGTACGCGACTACCTCGGGATGATGAGCGAGCAGGCCGGCCGGATGCAGCGCATCATCGACGACCTGCTCGCCCTCTCGGTGCTGGAATCCGCGCCTCCGCCGGCCGCCGAGCGCGTGCACGTCGCGCCGCTCATCGAGCGCTTGCGCGCCGATGCGGTCGCGCTTTCCGGCGACCGCCACGTCATCTCGGTGGACGCCGCGCCGGCCTTCGACCTGCTCGGCGCCGAAAGCGAGATCTCGAGCGCCTTCGGCAACATGGTGAGCAACGCCGTGCGCTACACGCCCGCCGGCGGCAGCATCAAGCTCGTGTGGCGCGACGGCGCCGACGGTGCATCGTTCACGGTCGAGGATACCGGCCCGGGCATCGCGGCCGAGCACATCCCGCGCCTCACCGAGCGCTTCTACCGCGTCGACCGCAGCCGCTCGCGCGAGACCGGCGGCACGGGGCTCGGCCTCGCGATCGTCAAGCACGCGCTGGCGCGCCACCAGGCGACGCTCGAGATCGAGAGCGAGCTCGGCCGCGGCAGCCGCTTCAGCGCACGCTTTCCCTCGCAGCGCACGATTCCCGCCCAGCCGGTCGGCGCGCTGCCCTGAGGAAGGGATGGGCCGGAATGCAAGGACCGCCTGCCGCGCTGGTGCACGAAGTCGAGCATGCGCTCGCGCTGCTGCAACACCGGCATGTACTCGACGACGATGCGATTCACGAGATCCGCCAGGGACTGAAGCGCGCACGCGCCGCGCTGCGACTCCTGCGCGACGCGATCCCCGCACGCGTCTATGCGCGAGAGAATCGCCGCCTGCGCGACGCGGCGCGACCGCTCGCAGCGGCGCGCGACGCGCGCGTAATGCTCGCCGTGCTCGATGAGCTGATCGCGCACACCGGGTCGCGCCCCTATCGCCCCATGCTTGCGCGGCTGCGCTCGCAACTGCAGCGACCGTACGCGCGCCACCTCGCCGCCGCGCGCGCGCCCCGGCGCGTCGCCGCGATGCGCCGGCAACTCGAGCGCTCGCTCGAAAGCGCCGCGGGCTGGAGTTTGCCGCGCGAGCTGCACGCGATTTACGCCGGCGGGCTCGCGCGCGTGTACGGACAGGGCCGCGAGGCCCTGGACGAAGCGGCGGCGAAGAGAACCGCCGCAGCGCTCCACGAGTGGCGCAAGCAGGCGAAGTACCTCGCCGCGGCGCTGGCGCTCGTCGCGGCGAAGAAATCGCGCGCTGCGAAGGCGCGCAAGCGCGCCGAAGAGCTCGCGCACGAGCTCGGCGACGAGCACGATCTCGCCGTGCTCGTTGCCGTGCTGCGCCGGCGCCGCGCCGACGCCGCGCTACTTGCCGAGCTCGAGCGTCGGCGGCGCAAGCTGCAGAAGCGCGCGCTGAACGCCGGGCAGCGGCTTTACCGGCGCTCGCCGGAGCGCTTCATCGCCCACCTGCAAGATATTTCGCCTGCGCCGTCAACGCCTTAGAAGGCCCGGTTGCCGGGCCGGGAAAGCGCGGCATACCATGGCAGCGTAGTCGCGGGGGTTTGAGGGAGCCCCCGATAGGACATCCTCCGAAATTCGCACATCTCGAAGACCCATGCCCACCGCTGCAGTGCACGTGCTTTTCCTGTCCGATCGCAATGCGGCCTACAGCCTGCTCGCCGAAGCGATCCTCCGAGTTGAAGGCAACGGGCGCTTTCGCGCCTATAGCGCCGGGCTTGAACCGGCGCCGGCGGCGAGCGCGGACGTCCTGAATTTTCTCGCAGCACGACATATTCCGGTCCAGGGCTTGCACCCGAAGAGCCTGCTCGAGCTCGAGGCCGACCACGCACCGACCTTGCAGTTTGTGATCGCGCTGTCGCACGAAGCCGCGATCGTCGCGAACGAGCGACCATGGCGCGGTGATCCGCTGGTGACCGACTGGACCTTGGACGAGGAAGCGACGACTTCGCCCTCGAGCTCGGCGATCCGCGATGCATTCTGGACTCTCTCGCGGCGCTTGCGCATCTTCGCTGGCCTGGCGCAGCGCAAGGGAACGCGGCGCTCGCTGCAGAACCGGCTTCAAGGACTGCAGGCGATCTAAGGCGATTTGCCGCATCGCGCCGCGCCTGTTACGGTAGGCGCGCTCGTGTCACGCCCCGAAACGCTCGCCGCCGTCGACCTCGGCTCGAACAGCTTCCACCTGGAGATCGGCCGCGTGGTCGGCGGCCAGATCTATCCGCTCGACGCGCTGCGCGAGGTGGTGCGCCTGGGCGCCGGGCTCACCGCCGAGAAGCGCATCGACCGGGCCACGCAGGCGCGCGCCATGGAGTGCATCGCCAAGTTCGCCGAGCGCCTGCGCGGCTTCCCGCGCCCCGCCGTACGCGCGGTGGGGACGAACGCGCTGCGGGTCGCCAAGAACGGCACGCAGTTCCTGCGCGAGGCCCGCGCGCTGCTCGGCTTCCCGATCGAGGTCATTTCAGGACGCGAGGAGGCGCGGCTCATCTATCTGGGCGTAGCGCATGCGCTGCCGGCGGGCAGCGACCGGCGCCTGGTGGTCGACGTGGGCGGCGGCTCGACCGAGTTCATCGTCGGCACCGGCCTCGAGCCGCAGCTCATGGAGTCGCTCTACATGGGCTGCGTGAGCTACAGCCTGAAGTACTTTCCGGAAGGCCGCATCGACAAGGAGCGCATGAAGGCCGCGGAGCTGGCGGCGCGCCAAGAGCTGGCCGGCATCGTTCGGGAATATCGCGCTGCGGGGTGGAGCGAAGCCGTCGGCTCGTCCGGCACGGCTCGCTCCATGGAGAAGATTCTTCAAGAGAACGGCTTCGCCGCCGCCGGCCTCACGCGTGAGGGACTCGAGCGATTGCGCAGTCAGCTCATCAAGCACGGCGAGGCCGACCCGGATCGCATCGCCGGTCTGCGCGCCAACCGCGCGCCGGTCCTGCCCGGCGGCCTGGCCATCCTCTCGGCCGTCTTCGACGAGCTCGGTATCGAGACGATGCGCATCTCCGACCACGCGCTGCGCCACGGCGTGCTCTACGACCTGCTCGGCCGCGTGCAGCACCGCGACATGCGCGAGATCACCGTGGCGCAGTTCATGCGCCGCTATCACGTCGACACGGCGCAAGCGGAGCGGGTCAAGGCCCTGGCGCTCGCCCTGTACGACGGTTTGGCGCCTGGGGCAGATCGCGAGGACGATGCCGACCGCCAGATGCTCGAATGGGCGGCGCGGCTCGCCGAGGTCGGGCTATCGATCGCGCACGCGCAGTACCACAAGCACTCCGCCTACGTGCTCTCCAACGCCGACATGCCGGGCTTCTCGCGCATGGAGCAGGCGCGGCTTGCGCGCCTGGTGCTCTCGCACCGCGGCAAGCTTGCCAAGATTCAGGATGCGGGACTGGAAGCGGCGGACTGGAAGCTCGTCTTCGCGCTGCGTACCGCTTCGGTGATCCTCAGGAACCGCAGCGATGCGTCGCTGCCCTTCCTGCGCGTCACCTCCGATGCCGGAGGCTTCGCCATCGACCTGCCGCAGTCCTGGCTCGAGAACAATCCGCTCACCGCCTCGGCGCTCGAGGCCGAGCGCTCGAGCTGGAAAGCGGTCGGCATGCAGCTCGGCGTGAACCCACTCTCCGAGCGAAAGGTGTCGGTGCTCAAGCAGGTACGCTGAGCGCCGCTAGTGTCCGGCGGCGACGAGTGCCCAAACGACGACGGCGTTGACGAGCGCGATCAGCACCGCGGCGGAGCCGATGTCCTTGGCTCGCCTGGCCAGCGGATGCTGCTCGAGAGAGATGCGATCGACGGTCGCCTCGAGCGCCGCATTGAGCAGCTCGACGACCAGCACGAGCAGCACTACGCCGACGAGGAGCGCGCGCTCGAGCCCGTTCCGGCCGAGCCACAAGCCGAGCGGCACGAGGATCACGGCAAGGAGGAGCTCCTGGCGGAACGCCTCCTCGCAGCGGATCGCCTCCGTCAGGCCGGCGAGCGAGTTACGCGCTGCGCTGATGATGCGTCGCAGTCCGCTCGCTCCCTTGAACGGGCTCTCTTCGGCGGCCAGCTCTTGCGGGTCTGGTGTCACGGGCTCTATTGTGAACCTGACCCCGAATTCACGCCGCTTGCAGCTTGGCCACGGCGAGGGCAAGGAGCTTGAGGCCGTGCTCCTTGAAGTTCACCTGTACGCGCACGTCGGTCCCCTGGCCCTCCAGGTCGACGATGACGCCCTGGCCGAACCTCGCGTGCACGACGTTCTGGCCGATCCGGAACCCGCCGACCTCGCGCGCATAAGGTTTCTTCGACACCGGCTCGGCTCGACGGGTAGCGAAGCTCGATGCGAAAGCCTGCTGGCGGCTGAAGCGCGGGGTGAGCCACTTGAGGAGCGCCTGCGGGATCTCCCCGAGGAAGCGGGAGGGAACGTTGTAGCGCGTCTGGCCGTGCAGCATGCGCGTCTGCGCATGCGAGAGGTAGAGGCGGTTGCGCGCGCGCGTGATCGCGACATAGGCGAGGCGCCGCTCCTCTTCCAGTCCGTCGCGTTCCATCGCGCTCTGCTCGTGCGGGAAAAGGCCCTCTTCCAGGCCGGAGAGGAAGACGACGTCGAACTCCAGGCCTTTCGCGGCGTGCACGGTCATCATCTGCAGCGCGTCCTGGCCATCGCCCGCCTGGTGCTCGCCCGCCTCGAGCGCGGCGTGGGTGAGGAAGGCGGTGAGCGGGTCGGCGGCTTCGCCCGACTCGATCTCGCGCTCGTCCTCAGTGAAGGTCGCTGCGGCGTTCACCAATTCCTCGAGGTTGGCGACCCGGTCGGCGCCTTCGCGCTCGGTCTTGTAATGCTCGATGAGCCCGCTCTTCGCGACGACCACTTCGACGAGCTCCTTGAGCGGCAATCCCTGAGTTTCGGCGCGGAGCGTCTCGATGAGGTTGGTGAACGCGGTGACCTTGCCCTCGGCGGCGGCGAAGAGCGAGCTCGCCTTCTGCCGCGCCGCATCCTGGAGCTGCTCGAGCGTGCGCGCGCCGATGCCGCGCGGCGGGAAGTTCACCACGCGCAGCAAGGCGTTGTCGTCGTCGGGCAGCGCGACGAGGCGCAGGTAGGCGAGCGCGTGCTTGATCTCGGCACGCTCGAAGAAGCGCAGGCCGCCGTACACTCGATACGAGACGCCGCGCGAGAAGAGCGCATGCTCGACCACCCGCGACTGGGCGTTGGAGCGGTACAGCACCGCCATCTGCGAGAGCGGCGTGCCTTCGCGCGCGAGCGCCTGCACCTCCTCGACCAGCCAGCGCGCCTCGTCGCCGTCGGACTCGCCCTCGAAGACGCGGATCGGCTCGCCCGGCCCTGCCGCCGTCCAGAGGTTCTTGCCCAGCCGGTTGCGGTTGTTGGCGATGAGCGCATTCGCCGCATCGAGGATGTTGCCGTGCGAGCGGTAGTTCTGCTCGAGCCGCACCACGTGCTGCACGCGGAACTCCCGCTGGAAGTCGGCCATGTTGCCGACGTTCGCCCCGCGGAAGGTGTAGATGGACTGATCGTCGTCGCCGACGCAGAAAAAGCAGTTCTGGCTCGAAAAAAGCTTCAGCCAGCGGTATTGCAGGCGGTTGGTGTCCTGGAACTCGTCCACCAGGATGTGGCGGAAGCGCCGCGCGTAGTGCTCGCGCAGGATCTCGTTCCGTTTCAGAAGCTCGTAGGTGCGCAGCAAGAGCTCCGGAAAGTCGACCACGCCCTCGCGCTGGCACTGCTCGTCGTAGGCGGCGTAGAACTCGGCCATGCGCCGGCTGCTTTCATCACTGATATTTATTTCAGAGGCTCGGACGCCGTCTTCCTTGTTGCCATTGATGAACCAGGCGAGGTCGCGCGGCGCGAACCGCTCCTCGTCCATGTTGAGGCTCTTGGCGAGGCGCTTCACCAGCGCGAGCTGGTCCTGCGAGTCGAGGATCTGGAAGGCCTGCGGCAGGCCGGCGTCCCGGTAGTGCGCGCGCAGCATGCGGTTGGCAAGGCCGTGGAACGTGCCCATCCACATGCCGCGCGGGTTGAGGGGCAGCATCGCCGTGACGCGCGTCAGCATCTCGCGCGCCGCCTTGTTCGTGAAGGTCACCGCGAGCACGCCGGCCGGCGTCACCCGCCCGCCTTTGATCAGCCACGCGATGCGGGTCGTCAGCACGCGCGTCTTGCCGCTCCCCGCGCCGGCGAGGATCAGCGCATGCTCGTCGGGGAGCGTGACGGCCGCGAGCTGCTCGGGATTGAGAAGTTCGAGATGCAGCGACAAAGCATGCGGATTATAGGTTGCGCCCGCCTTTGCGCTCCAGAAAAAGGGTCCTGACCCCTTTTCTACGCGCGGCGTTCCAGCCAGCGCCGGTCGGCGAGCACGACGGAGGTTTCGATCTGCCGCTCCGGGATCGACCAGTACGTGCGCAGCAGACGATCCTTGTCCTCCCCGGACAAGAGCGCGAAGCCGTTGCGGCTGTAGAACTCGATCGCCCAAGACGCGGTGGCCCAGGTGCCGATCAGCATCGGCCTGCCGGTGAGGCCCTGCACGTGGCGCAGCAGGCGGCGGCCGACGCCTTTGCGCTGCATCGACGGCGCGACGTAGGCGTGGCGCACCAGCGCCACCTCGCCCTTGTCCTGGATGCCCATCACGCCCGCGATCTGCGATCCTTCTTCGTCCACCCAGAACTGCACGCCGCTCGCGATCTCGCGCTCGAGCTCCTCGCGCGGCATATAAGGCTCGTGCCAGCGATCGGCCGGGATGACGCCGCGATAGGCCTGCGCAGCGTCGTTGATCACCGCGAGGATGGCCGGGGTGTCGCCGTCCGCGAAGGCTCGGATCAAGCGGGCTTCGGCTTCGATCCGGGAACGCCGGAGAGCCCGGCCGCGGCGATGCCGGCGAGCGCGCACACTTCGTCGTTGTCGCCGGTGTCGCCCGAGATGCCGATCGCGCCGAGGAGCTTCCCGTCGGCGCTCGTGATCAGGACGCCCCCCGGCGAGGGCACCATGCGGCCCTGCGTCACGCCGGAGAGCGCGTTGATGAAGGCCGGCTGCTTCGTCGCGCGCTCGGCGAGCTCGCGCGTGCCGAAGCCCATGGCGAGCGCGCCCCACGCCTTGCCGTAGGCGAGCTCGAAGCGCAGGAAGCTCGCGCCGTCTTCGCGCTTGAACGCGATCACGTGCCCGCCCGCGTCGAGCACCACGACGCCCAGGCGCAGGAAGTTGCGCTTGCGTGCCTCGGCGAGCGCCGCATCGATGAGGGTCAGGGCCTGCGCGAGCTCGAGCATCAGCGCACCTTCGGCTCGGCTACGCCATACTTGCCCGCGAGCTGCTTCGCGAGCGCCTGCGCTTCGGCGCGCGAGGCGAGCTGGCGAATGCGCACCAAGTAAGTGGTCTTGTCCTTGCCGCGGATCGGCGTCATGACTGCCGGGTAGCCCGCCTTGCGCACGTCCTCGCGCACGCCGATTGCCGCGGTGCGGCTCTCGAAGCGCCCGAGCTCGAGCGTGCTGCGGCCGCCGGCGCGCGCGACGCCCGCACCGGGCTGCAGGTCGACCATGAGCGCCCACTTGGCGAGCTGCACCTGGTCGACGTCGCCGACCGGCTGCGCCTGGCCATCGACGCGGCGATAGAACTGCAGCGGCCTGTCGAGCCGCACCGGCGCATCGCCCTTCGCGAGGACGTCGACCGCGCCCTCGATGAGGCAGATGATCTCGTTGGCGCGCTGCGCTTTGCCCCACAGGTCGGTGCCGCGGATGCCGGTGGTGACCTCGGCGGCGCGGATGCGCACGTCGCGCCGCCGGTTCTTGCCGGCCACGTCGGTGGTGAAGCGGAAGGCGCCTTCCAGGACGTCGAGCACGCTCTTGAAAAGCTCCTCCGTGGCGCTCAACTCGACGAAGCGCAGCTGGCCGTTGGCGCCGAGCTTGACGACGCTGCCCTCGGCGAGCTTGATCGTGGCGCGCGACTCTCCCGCGGTGATCACCTTGTCGCCCGCCTTGAGCTCCATGCCGGGAAGCAGCGGGCTGCGAACGCCGTCGCGCTCGATCCAGGCCGGCATCTGCACGGCGTCCACGGTGGCGGCGACCTGCGCGAGCGCCGCCGGCGAGAGCGCGAAGAAGGTGCACACGAGAAAGAACCGCAGCAGCTTCATGGAGCCTCCCGCCCCTATAATTGCGCGCTTCTCATGCAAGACGCTTACGACCCCCGTGCCGTAGAGCGCGAGGCCCAGGCTTTCTGGGAAAGCCGACGCTCTTTTCACGTCGCGGAAGACGCCGCCAAGCCGAAGTTCTACTGCCTGTCCATGTTCCCCTATCCCTCGGGGAAGCTGCACATGGGGCACGTCAGAAACTATACCATCGGCGACGTTCTCACCCGCTACTACCGCATGCGCGGCTGCAACGTGCTGCAGCCGATGGGCTGGGACGCGTTCGGGCTGCCGGCGGAAAACGCGGCGATGGCGAACAAGGTGCCACCGGCGAAGTGGACCTACGACAACATCGCCTACATGAAGGCGCAGCTGAAGAGCCTCGGCTTCGCGCTCGACTGGGAGCGCGAGCTCGCCACCTGCAGCCCGGACTACTATCGATGGAACCAGTGGCTCTTCACCCGGCTTTTCCAGAAGGGCCTGGCCTATAAGAAGACCGGCATCGTCAACTGGGATCCGGTCGATCAGACGGTGCTCGCCAACGAGCAGGTGATCGAGGGCCGCGGCTGGCGCACGGGCGCGCTCGTCGAGAAGCGCGAGATTCCGATGTACTTCCTGCGCATCACCGCGTACGCGGAGGAGCTGCTCTCGGCGCTCGACCAGCTGCCCGGCTGGCCCGAGCAGGTGAAGCTGATGCAGAAGAACTGGATCGGTCGATCCGAAGGCGTGCGCATCGGCTTCGAATATTTCCTGGAAAACAAGAAACAAATTCTCTGGGTCTTCACGACGCGCGCCGACACGCTGATGGGCGCGACGTTCATGGCAGTCGCCGCCGAGCATCCGATCGCCGCTTTTGCCGCCGAAAGAGATCCTGAAGTGCGCGCGTTCGTCGAGGAATGCAAGCGCGGCGCAGTCATGGAGGCGGAGCTCGCGCAGATCGAGAAGAAAGGCGTCGCGACCGGCCTCTTCGTCTCGCATCCGCTCACCGGAGACCGGATACCGGTGTGGGTCGGCAACTACGTGCTCATGGGCTACGGCGAAGGCGCCGTGATGGGCGTCCCGGCGCACGACGAGCGCGACTTCGCGTTCGCGCTGAAGTACGGCCTGCCGATCCGGCAGGTGATTTCGGTGCGTGGCCAGCCGTTCGATGCGAAGCACTGGCAGCCGTGGTACGAGGACAAGGAGAACGGCGTCTGCGTGAACTCCGGGAAGTACGACGCGCTCGCGTATCAGCCGGCGGTCGACGCGATAGCCGCAGACCTGGCGAGAAAAGGCCTGGGCGAGAAGCAGGTGCAGTGGCGCCTGCGCGACTGGGGCATTTCGCGCCAGCGCTACTGGGGCTGCCCGATTCCGATCGTGCATTGCGAAGGCTGCGGCGACGTTCCGGTGCCCGACGAAGCGCTGCCGGTCACGCTGCCCGAGCATCTCGTCCCCGACGGCACGGGCAATCCGCTCGCCAAGCTGCCGCAGTTCTACGAGACGACCTGCCCGTCGTGCGGCAAGCCGGCGAAGCGCGAGACCGACACCATGGATACCTTCGTCGACTCGTCGTGGTATTTCGCACGCTTCTGCTGCCCCGGGCAGGACCAGGCGATGGTCGACAGCCGCGCGCGCTACTGGATGCCGGTCGACCAGTACATCGGCGGCATCGAGCACGCGATCCTGCACCTGCTCTACTCGCGCTTCTTCCAGCGCGTGATGCGCGACGAGGGCCTGATGCCCGGCATCGCCGAGCCCTTCACCAACCTGCTCACGCAGGGCATGGTGCTCGCCGAGTCGTACTACCGAGACGTGAACGGGCGGCGCGAGTGGATCCATCCCTCGGAAGTCGAGGCGAGGCGAGACGAGAAGGGCGCGATCGTCGAAGCGAAGGCGCGCGACGGCGGGCCGGTCGTCTACGGCGGCATCGGTACGATGTCGAAGTCGAAGAACAACGGCGTCGACCCACAGGCGCTGATCGACAAGTACGGCGCGGACACGGCGCGCTTCTACACGATCTTCGCCTCGCCGCCGACCAATACGCTGGAATGGAGCGACGATAGCGTCGAGGGCTCGTTCCGCTTTCTCAAGCGCGTCTGGGCCTACGCGCTCAAGCAGAGGAATTCCACGCGAAATGAAACGTCGGACGCCGCCCTGAGGCGCGAGATCCACCAGAACCTGAGCCAGGCCGACTACGACATCCAGCGCCACCAGTTCAATACGGTCGCCTCGGCGTGCATGAAGATCCTCAACGCCCTGGAGCGCGCCGAGGCGGGCAGCGAGAGCGCGAAGGAAGGCTTGTCCATCCTGCTGCGCCTGCTCTCGCCCATTGCGCCGCATATCAGCCACCATCTCTGGCTCGAGCTGCAGCTCGGCGAAGACGTGATGCGCGCGCCCTGGCCCGAGCCCGATCCGAAGGCGCTCGAGCAGGACGAGCTCGAGCTGGTGGTGCAGGTGAACGGCAAGCTGCGCGGCTCGATCCTCGTGCCCAAGCAAGCCGACAGGGCGACGATCGAAAGCCTGGCGAGGGCGAATCCCAACGTGCAGAAGTTCGTCGCCGGGCAGCAGGTGAAGAAGGTCGTGGTCGTGCCCGGGCGGCTCGTCAACCTCGTCGTCTGAAAGGGTCGGCGCAATTTCCCTGAAATACCGTTACCGGAAAATTGCTCTGACCCCTTTTTGGCTGGCGCTCGCGCTGCTGGCCGGGTGCGGCTTTCAGCTGCGCGGCACGCAGGAGGTGCCGTTCCAGACGCTCTACATCCCCGGCGCGTCCGCGGGCCTCGCACTCGAGCTGAAGCGCAACATCGAGGCGGGAACCGACGCGCGCGTGGTCGACAACGCGAAAGCGGCGGACGCCATCCTCGAGCTCTCCAACGAGCGGCGCGAGAAGATCATTCTCTCGCTCACCGGCTCGGGCCGGGTGCGCGAGTTCCGGCTGCGCTACAGCGTGAACTTCCGCGTGCACGACACGCAGGGGCGCGACTTCGTGCCCCTCAGCACGATCGCGCTCGCGCGCGACGTGACCTTCAACGACGAGGAGATCCTCGCCAAGGAAGCCGAGGAGCAGCTGCTCTTCCGCGACATGCAGTCCGACATGGTGCAACAGCTCCTGCGGCGGCTCGCGGCGGCGAGGACGCCCAAGCCGGCCGTTTCCTGATGCAGATCCGTTCGGGCGAGCTGAATGGCCAGCTCGCGAAGAGCCTTGCGCCGGCCTACGCCATTCACGGCGACGAGCCGCTGATCGCGCTCGAGGCGGCCGACGCGGTGCGCGCCGCGGCGCGCGCACGCGGCTTTACCGAGCGCGTGGTGCTCGAGCCCGGCCGGCATTTCGACTGGAGCGAGCTCGCGCACGCCGCGGCGAGCCTGTCGCTCTTCGGCGGGCGCAAGCTGATCGAGCTTCGCCTGCCCACCGGCAAGCCCGGGACCCCGGGCGCCGCGGCAATTGCCGCGTATCTCCAGCGTCCCGGTGCGGACACCCTGCTCCTCGTCACGCTGCCGCGACTCGACCGGCAGGGACAGGCGGCGGCGTGGTTCGCCGCGCTCGCGGCGAAGGGGGTCGTGGTCGAGGTCTGGCCCCTCGAGCGGCAGCGGCTCCCGGGCTGGATCGGCGAGCGCCTCGCGCGGCAGGGGCAGCGCGCGTCGCGCGAGGTGCTCGAGTTTCTCGCCGAGCACGTGGAAGGCAACCTGCTCGCCGCGCACCAGGAGGTGCAGAAGCTCGCCCTGCTCGCGCCCCCCGGCGAGCTCTCGCTCGATGTCGTGGAGGCGGCGATCGTCAACGTGGCGCGCTACGACCCCTACGACGCCGCGGAAGCGCTGGTTTCGGGAGACACCGGCCGCTACCTGCGGGTGCTCGAGGGACTGCGCGGCGAGGGGGAACAGCCCACCTTCGTTCTGTTCGTACTGTCCAACGCGCTCTTCGCGCTGCAGTCGCTTCACCGCGGCGCCGAGCCGCGCGTCTTCAACCGCGCCCTGCAGCGCGCGCTGCCGCTCGCCGCACGCCGCTATGCCGAGCGCCTCGTCGACGACGCGATCGCCCAGTGCGCGCAGATCGACCGCGCGATCAAGGGCGTCGGCAGCGGCGACGCGTGGGAGCGCTTCGCCGTGCTGGCCTTAAGGCTGCACTTACAATAGGCGCAGTGACGAGCCCCAAGGAGTACATGCGCGGCCTGGGCGCCGCCGCGCGCGCGGCGGCACGGGAGCTGGCGCGGGCCTCGACCGAGGCGAAGAACGGCGCCCTTGCCGCCATGGCGGCCGAGATTCGCGCGCACGCGCCGGAGATCCTCGATGCCAATGCGCGCGACGTGGCGGGGGCGCGCAAGACCGGTCACGACGCCGCCTTCCTCGACCGGCTGACGCTCACGCCCGCGCTGGTGGAGCAGATGGCGGCCGGGATCGAGCAGGTGGCGGCGCTCCCCGACCCGGTGGGGGCGCTTTCGGACCGGGTGCGGCGCCCGAGCGGCATCGAGGTGGCGCGCATGCGCGTGCCGCTCGGGGTGGTGGCGATCATCTACGAGTCGCGGCCGAACGTCACCGCCGACGCCGCCGCGCTCTGCCTCAAGGCCGGCAACGCGTGCATCCTGCGCGGCGGCTCGGAGGCCATCGTCTCGAATACGGCGATTGCGCAATGCGTGCGCGCCGGGCTGAAGCGCGCCGGGCTCCCCGAAGCCGCGGTGCAGCTCGTTGCGCTCACCGACCGCGCGGCCGTGGGCGAGCTGATTACTCTCACCGAGTATGTCGACATCGTCGTGCCGCGCGGCGGCAAGAGCCTGATCGAGCGTCTTGCGCGCGAGTCTCGCATCCCGATGATCAAGCACCTCGACGGCGTGTGCCATGTCTACATCGACGGGCAGGCCGACCCGGCGATGGCCGTGCGCATCGCCGACAACGCCAAGACGCAGCGCTACGGCACGTGCAACACCATGGAGACGCTGCTCGTCGCGCAGGCAATCGCGCCGAAGGTGCTGCCCGAGATCGGCCGCATCTTTCGCGACAAGCACGTCGAGATGCGCGGCGACGAGGCGACTTCGAAGCTGGTGCCGGGCGTGAAGCCGGCCACCGAGGAGGACTACTACACCGAGTGGCTCGCACCGGTGGTATCGATCCGCGTCGTGAAAGACCTCGACGAAGCGATCGCGCACATCGCCACGTACGGCTCGCAGCACACCGACGCCATCGTGACCTCCGACCCGGCGCGTGCCCAGCGCTTCCTGCGCGAGGTGGACTCGAGCTCGGTCATGTGGAACGCCTCGACGCGCTTCGCCGACGGCTACGAGTACGGCCTCGGCGCCGAGATCGGCATCTCGACCGACAAGCTGCACGCGCGCGGGCCGGTCGGGCTGGAAGGCCTCACCACGCAGAAGTTCGTGGTGCTCGGCCACGGCGAGGTTCGCGCCTGAAAGTTGGGATCCTGGGCGGCACGTTCGATCCGGTCCACAACGCGCACCTCGCCATGGCGCGCGTCGCCCTCGCCGCGCTCGCCCTCGATCGCGTGCTGTGGATCCCCACCGGGTCGCCCGGCTACCGCAAGGCGCCGGTCGCCTCGCCGGCCGATCGCGTAGCGATGCTCGAGCTCGCCGTGGATGGCGAACCGCGCTACGCGATTGACGAGCGCGAGCTGTCGCCGCAGGCCTCGGGGTACACGGTCGACACGCTGCGCGAGCTGCGCCGCGAGCTCGGGCCCGCCGCCGAGCTCTTCCTTCTTCTCGGCGGGGACCAGTACGCCGCGTTCGCCAAGTGGCGGGAGCCGGAGGAGGTCGCGAGCCTCGCCACCCCGGCGGTGTTCGCCCGCCCCGGCTTTCCGGTAGAAGGCAAGGCGGTGAAGACGCTTTTCATGCCGCTCATGGCCATATCGGCGAGCGAGATCCGCGGCCGCGTAGCGCGCGGCGAGAGCATCGCCGGCCTCGTGCCCACGGCAGTGGCCGCGTACATCGAGCGGCACGCCCTGTATCGCTGAATGGACCTGCGCAAGAAGCAGCGCCTGGTAGTCGACGCGCTCGAGGACATCAAGGGGCGCGACATCGTCGTCTTCGACACGGCGCGCATGCCTTCCATGTTCGAGCGTGTGGTGATCGCGAGCGGCGACTCGACGCGCCAGGTGAAGGCGCTCGCCGACAACGTGCAGGAGAAGCTGCGCGAGAACGGCGAGCGCGTGTACGGCGTGGAGGGCGAGGCGAGCGGCGAGTGGGTGCTGGTGGACCTGGGCGATGTGGTGGTGCACATCATGCACCCCACCGTGCGCGCGTTCTACAACCTGGAGGAGGTCTGGGGCGGCAAGAAAGTGCGCATGGCGCGCGGCCCGGCCAAGAAGAAGGCGCCGCGTGCCGCGGCTGCACGTCCTCGCCGTAGCCGCTAGGCTGCCCGCCTGGGCCGAGCAAGCCTGCGCGGACTATGCTCGGCGCATGCCGCGCGGCTACGAAGTGGAACGCCTCACGGTAAAGGACGAGGCCCGGCTCGCGGTGCCGCGCGGCGCACGCCTGGTAGTGCTCGATGAGCGCGGCCGGGATCTCACCACGGCCGATTTCGCGCAGCTCCTCGGCACGCCGAGCGCCTTCGTGATCGGAGGCGCCGAGGGCGTCTCCGCCGGGCTCAAACGCAAAGCCGACCTGGTGCTCAAGCTCTCCTCGCTCACCCTGCCGCACGCGCTCGCGCAGGTCGTGCTGCTTGAACAGCTCTACCGCGCCGCCACGCTGCGTACCGGGCACCCCTACCACCGCGGCTAAAATCGCCGCATGTCCCTGTCGCTCGAGCACGCCGTCTATCTCGCCTCGCGCAGCCCCCGCCGCCGCGAGCTGCTTTCGCAGATCGGCGTGCGCTTCCATCTGCTGCTCTTCCGCGAGCGGCCCGGCGAGCCGCCCGAGATCGACGAGAACCCGCTCGAGGGCGAGGCGCCCGACGCCTACGTGGTGCGGCTCGCGCGCGCCAAGGCCGAGGCCGGCTGGCGGCGCATGCTGCAGCGGAACCTGCCGCCCGGGGCGGTGCTCGCCGCCGACACGACGGTGACGCTCGACGGACGCATCTACGGCAAGCCGGCGAGCCGCGAGGAGGCGGTCGAGATGCTGCGCACCTTCTCCGGACGCAGCCACGAGGTGCTGACCGCGGTGGCGATCAAGCATCACGACTCGCTCGAGTCCGCGCTGTCGCGCTCGGAGGTGCGCTTCAAGGCGATGAGCGAGGAGGAGATCGCCCAGTACGCGGCGAGCGGCGAGTGCGACGACAAGGCGGGCGCCTATGCGATCCAGGGCCGCGCGGCGCGCTACGTCGTCGAGCTGCGCGGCAGCTATTCCGGGGTCATGGGCCTGCCGCTCTACGAGACCGGCCAGCTGCTCGAGCGCATCCATGCCCGGCGTGGAAGAAATCCTTATTAACGTCACGCCGCGCGAGACACGCGTGGCGGTGCTGCAGGCGGGCGTGGCGCAGGAGCTCCTGATCGAGCGCAGCTCGAGCCGGGGGCTGGTCGGCAACATCTACATCGGCCGCGTGGCGCGCGTGCTGCCCGGCATGCAGTCGGCGTTCGTCGACATCGGCCTAGAGCGCGCCGCCTTCCTGCATGCCGCGGACATTGGTGAACTGCGCGCCGAGCTGCGCAAGGGCGGCGAGCCGGCGCGCCCCATCGAGAAGCTGCTCGCCGAAGGCGAGCCCGTCCTCGTGCAGGTGGTCAAGGACCCGATCGGCTCGAAAGGCGCCCGCCTCTCCACGCAGGTGTCGCTCGCCGGACGCCTGCTCGTGTACCTGCCCGCCGCCTCACAGGAAGGACAGCCGCACATCGGCATCTCGCAGCGCATCGAGCTGGAAAGCGACCGTGCGCAGCTGCGCGACCGGCTGAAGGAGCTGCTCGCGCCCGACGAGAAGGGCAGCTTCATCGTGCGCACGCTCGCCGAGACCGCGACGGAGGACGAGCTGCGCTCGGACATCGACTACCTGCGCCACCTCTGGGGGGTGGTCCGCGGGCGGGGCGGCGGCGAGGCGCCGCAGCTCCTCTACCAGGATTTGTCGCTTGCACAGCGCGTGCTGCGCGACATGGTTTCGGGCGAAACCGCGCGCGTGCTGGTCGACTCGCGCGAGAACCACCAGAAGCTCCTCGCCTTCGCCGAGCGCTACATGCCCGCCGTGGCCGACAAGCTCGCCCACTACACGGGCGAGCGGCCGCTCTTCGACCTGTACGCCGTAGAGGACGAGATCGAGCGGGCGCTGTCGCGGCGCGTCGAGCTCAAGTCGGGCGGCTACCTGATCATCGACCAGACCGAGGCGATGACGACCATCGACGTGAACACCGGCGGCTATGTCGGCAGCCGCAACTTCGACGACACGGTATTCAAGACCAACCTCGAGGCGGCGCAGGCGATCGCCCGCCAGCTGCGGCTGCGCAACCTCGGCGGCATCATCGTGCTCGACTTCATCGACATGCAGAGCGAGGAGCACCGCGCCGCGGTGCTCGAGGAGTTCAAGCGCGCCCTTGCGCGCGACCGCACGCGCATGACGGTGACCGGCTTCACCGGGCTGGGGCTGGTCGAGATGACGCGCAAGCGCACGCGCGAATCGCTGGCGCACGTGCTGTGCGAGCCGTGCCCGACCTGCGGCGGCCGCGGTGCGGTGAAGACGGCGCTGACGGTCTGCTACGAGATCCTGCGGGAGATCCTGCGCGAGGCGCGGGCATTCAATGCGCGCGAGTTCCGCATCCTCGCCTCGCAGGGGGTGATCGATCTTTTCCTCGAGGACGAGGCGCCCTCCCTCGAGATGCTGTCCAGCTTTATCGGCAAGCCCGTGTCGATGCAGGTCGAGACGAGCTACAGCCAGGAGCAGTTCGACATCGTTCTGCTTTGACCGGAGAGGGAGAAATGACGCAACTCGTCGAGCAGCCGGCGACAGTGCTGGCACGTCTGCTGAAGACGCGCAAGGTATCGGCCAGCGAAGTGATGCGCGCGCACATCGCGCGCATCGAGCAGCGCAACCCGAAGCTCAACGCCATCGTCACCTTCGTTCCCGAGCAGGCGCTCGCGGCCGCGAAGGCCATGGATCGCAAGCGCGAGAAGCCCGGGCCGCTCTATGGCCTGCCGATCGCCTACAAGGACCTGGTGCCCACGCGCGGCGTGCGCACGACTTATGGTTCTCTGGTTTTCGAGAATGAGATCCCGGGGCAGAACCACGCGGTCGTCGATCGCCTCGCCGCCGCCGGGGCGATCCTCGTCGGCAAGACCAACACGCCGGAGTTCGGCGCCGGCAGCCAGACCTTCAACAGCGTATTTGGCGCGACGCGCAATCCTTACGACCCGGCCAAGACCTGCGGCGGCTCTTCCGGCGGCGCGGCCGCCGCGGTGGCGGCGCGCATGCTGCCCTTCGCCGACGGCTCGGACCTCGCCGCGAGCCTGCGCAACCCGGGCAACTACTGCAACGTGGTCGGCTTCCGGCCCACGCCGGGGCGCGTGCCCTCCTGGCCGGCGGCAGACGCCTGGGACACGCTCTCGGTCATGGGGGCGATCGGGCGCACCGTCGCCGACGCCGCACTGCTTTTTTCCGCGATGGCGGGATCCGACCCTCGCGCCCCCGTTTCCTTTCCGCAAACGGGAGAAATTTTCAGGAAATCGCTGGCGCGGAATTTCGGCAAGACGCGCATCGCCTGGAGCCGGGACCTAGGCGGTCTGCCCATGGATCCGCGCGTCACGCAGGTCCTCGCGCCGATGCGCAAAACCTTGCAGGAGCTGGGCTGCGTGGTGGAGGACGCCGAGCCCGACTTCGACGGCGCAACCGAATCGTTCGAGACGCTGCGCGCGATCGGCTTCCTGCAGAAGTACGGCGCGCTTGCCGACAAGCACGGGGACAAGCTGAAGGACACGGTGCGCTGGAACGTGGAAGAAGGCCGCCGGCGCAGCGGCGCCGACGTGGCGCGTGCGCAGGCGCTGCGTACCGAGCTCTTCCAGCGCATGCGCGCCTTCCTCGAGCGCTACGAGTTCCTGGTCTGCCCGGTGAACCAGCTTCCGCCCTATCCGGTGGAGGTCGAGTGGCCGCGCGAGATCGCCGGCGTGCCGATGGGCAACTATCTCGACTGGATGAAGAGCTGCTACTACATCACGATCACCAGCCATCCGGCGATCTCGGTGCCGGCCGGCTTCACCGCCGAGGGTCTCCCGGTCGGGCTGCAGATCGTCGGCCGCTACCGCGACGACCTGGGCGTGCTCCAGCTCGCGCACGCCTTCGAATCGCTGACCGGTGCCTGGAAGCAGACACCGCCGTGACCCACTGCACGCTTGCACCGCCGCCGTGGGAAGGGACGTTGCCCTAGCGCCACAGCTAACGGCCTCGGGCGCCTTCCCGGCGCCTAAGGGATGGAAGGGCACGGGAGCGGCATGGCCTAATCGGCTTCGCAACTCCCCCGTCATGAAAGCTCAAGAAAGGAGAACGCCGATGCTCCGCACGTTCCGCCAGTCCGTTGCTGCCTTGCTTATCCTGTGCGTCACAGGATGGGCCCTCCCGCTACCCGCGCAAGCCGCGATGCTCGCCACCGACAGCGCGCTCGCCTCCGCCGACAAGGGCCGAATCGCCCAGTTCCTCGATCGCGCCGACGTGCGCGCGCAACTGCAGTCGCACGGCGTGAGCCCTGCCGACGCGAAGGCGCGCGTCGCTGCGCTGACCGACGACGAGGCCGCGAAGCTCGCCGGCCAGATCGACAGCGCGCCGGCAGGCGGCGACGGCGGCGCCATCATCGGTGCGGCGATCATCGTGTTCCTCGTCCTGCTGCTCACCGACTACCTCGGCTACACGCACATCTTCCCCTTCATGAAGGGACATACGCGTAGCGGCATGTAATCGGCGCCGCTCGCCACCAGGAAACCCCGCTGCGGCGGGGTTTCTTGTTTCTAGAGCGGGAAATCCGGAAGCTGGCGCGCCCGGCGGGATTCGAACCCACGACCCTTGGCTTCGGAGGCCAATACTCTGATCCGCTGAGCTACGGGCGCCTGAGGAGGCACGCCGGCAACGGCATGCCGCGGAAGCGGACGCGCAGGATAGCAGACTTGCACGCTAAAATCATGCCCTTACCTCTCCAACAATAGTCGAATTCCCCGTGAGCGCGGACGACCAACATTCCTCTTTCATCAAAACTCCTCAGCAGCTCATCGTCGTCGTGCTGCTCGCGTTCGTCGTGCCGGTCATCGGCATCACCCTGCTCGTGCAGCTCGTGACCAGCATGCCCACGGCGGATCCCAATGCGCTCACGCCGGAGTCGGTAGCGGCACGCCTGCAGCCGGTCGGCCACGTCGAGTTCGGCGCCGCCGGCGGCGCCGCTGCCGCTGGCGCGCGCAGCGGCGAAGAGATCGTGAAAACGGTGTGCGCGACCTGCCACCAGGCCGGGGTCGCTGGCGCGCCGAAGATCGGTGACAAGGCGGCGTGGGCGCCGCGCATCAAGCAGGGCTACCAGGCGCTCGTGCAGTCGGCGCTCAAGGGCAAGGGCGCGATGCCGCCCAAAGGCGGCAACCCATCGCTCACCGACGAGGAGATCGAGCGCGCCGTCGCCTACCTTGCCGACCAGGCGGGCGCGAACTTCAAGGCGCCGGCGCCCAAGCCCGCCGCGCAGGCCGCCGCGCCTGCTGCGCAGGCGGCCGCAGCGCCGCAGCCTCCGGCCACCGCGCAGGCCTCGGCCGGCGCACCGTCCACCGCCGAGGGAAAGAAGGTATTCGACACGACCTGCATGGCCTGCCACGCGACGGGTGTCGCCGGCGCGCCCAAGTTGGGCGACAAGGCGGCCTGGGCGCCGCGCCTCCAGCAGGGCGAGGATGCGCTGGTGCAGTCCGCATTGAAAGGCAAGAACGCGATGCCGCCGAAGGGCGGCAATCTGTCGCTGACCGACGCGCAGGTGCGCGCCGCCGTGGAGTACATGGTCTCGCAGGCAAAGTAGTTGCAGCTACTCTTCGTCATCGACCCGCCGGAGTCGCTCAAGGCGTACAAGGACTCGAGCGTGGCGATGATGCGCGCCGCGCAGGCGCGCGGCCACGCGGTGTCGGTCTGCGAGGTCGGCGACATCCACTGGACGAAGGCCGGCGTCGCCGCGCGCGCCACGCCGCTCGTGCTCGAGGGCGACGACGAGCTCTGGTACCGGGCCGATACAGCGCAGACGCGCGCGCTCGGGCGCTTCGATGCGGTGCTGATGCGCAAGGACCCGCCCTTCGATCTCGAGTACGTGGCGAGCACCTGGCTGCTCTCTGCGGCGGTGCGCGAGGGGGCGCGCGTCTTCAACGCGCCCGACGCCATCCGCGACCACAACGAAAAGGTGGCGATCGCGGAGTTCCCCGAGTTCGTCACGCCCACGCTCGTATCGCGCGACCCGGCGCGCTTGCAGCAGTTCATCGACGAGCAGGGCGACGTGGTGGTGAAGCGGCTCGACGTCATGGGCGGGGAGAACATCTTCCGCGTGCGCACCGAGGATCCGAACCGCAACGTCATCGTCGAGATCATGTCGCAGGGCGGCGCCCGTACGGTGATGGCGCAGCGCTACATCCCCGAGATCACGCAAGGCGACCGGCGGGTACTGCTGATCGACGGCGAGGTGGTGCCCTACTGCCTGGCGCGCATTCCCAAGGCGGGCGAGTGGCGCGGCAACCTCGCCGCCGGCGCGCGCGGCGAGGCGCAGCCGCTCAACGCGCGGCACCGCGAGATTGCCGCCGCGATCGGCCCGCGGCTCGCCGAGCGGGGGCTGCTGCTGATCGGGCTCGACGTGATCGGCGACTGGGTCACCGAGATCAACGTCACCAGCCCGACCGGGTTCCGCGAGATCGCCGATCAGACCGGATTCGACGTCGCGGGCCGGTTCGTCGAAGCCATCGAGAAGAAGACGCGATGATCGGCGTGCTCATCGTCACCCATGGTGAGATCGGCACGTCGCTCCTCGCGAGCGCGGCGCAGATCCTCGGCGCGGCGCAGGCGCAGGTCGCGACCCTCTCGGTCTGGCGCCAGGACGACCCCGACGACCTGGTGCTGCGGGCGCGCGAGCTGCTCGACACGATCGATTCCGGCGAGGGCGTGCTCGTGCTCACCGACATCTTCGGCGCGACGCCGGGCAACGTGGTGTCGCGCCTGCTCGCGGACGGCCATGTCGAGGGCGTGTCCGGCGTGTCGCTGCCAATGCTGCTGCGCGTCCTGAGCGGGCGCCGCAAGCAGGGCAACCTCGCCGCGGCGGTGCAACGCGCCATCTCGGCCGGCGCCGAGGGCGTGGTACACATGAACGCCGACCGCTGTCTGGACGGCGACTAGCGATGGCGAGCGCCGACGCCGAGATCATCAACAAGCTCGGCCTGCATGCGCGGGCCGCCGCCAAGCTGACGCACCTCGCGAGCGGCTTCCAGAGCGAGATCTGGCTCTCGCGCAGCGGGCGGCGCGTCAACGCGAAGAGCATCATGGGGGTGATGATGCTCGCGGCGGGCAAGGGCTCCACCGTGCGCATCGAGGCGCAAGGGGCCGACGCCGACGCGGCGCTGGCGGCGCTGACGCAGCTCATCGCCGAGCGCTTCGGCGAGGGCGAGTAAAAGTGAACTTCGTCCTGCACGGCTACCCGGTATCGAGCGGCATCACGATCGGCTATGCCCATCTCGTGTCGACCGCGCGCCTGGAGGTCGCCCATTACGAGGTGCCGGCGAGCGCCGTGGAGGCCGAGGTCGAGCGCTTCGACCAGGCGATGCGCAGCGCACGGGACGGGCTCGAGGGCCTCAAGGCCCACATCGCGCCGGACGCGCCCGCCGAGTTCGAGGCTTTCCTCAACCTGCACCGCATGATCCTCAACGATGCGGCGCTCTCCGAGGCGCCGCGCGAGATGATCCGCAGCCGCCGCGCCAACGCCGAGTGGGCGCTGGTGCAGCAGATGGAGCGCCTGGTGGAGCGCTTCGAGGAGATCGACGACCCCTACCTGCGCGAACGCAAGGCCGACGTGCAGCAGGCGGTCGAGCGCGTGCTGAAGGCGCTGATGGGCGGACAGTCGCTCGCCGAGCCGGCGGTGTCCGAGGAGCAGAAGCTGATCGTCGTGGCGCACGACCTCTCGCCCGCCGACATGATCCTCTTCAAGCGGCACAAGTACGGCGGCTTCGTCACCGACGTCGGCGGCGTGACCTCGCACACCGCGATCGTCGCGCGCTCGCTCGGCATCCCGGCGATCGTCGGCCTGCACCATGCCCGGCAAACGATCAGCGAGGGCGAGCTGCTGATCGTCGACGGCGAGCAGGGGTTGCTGGTGGTCAACCCCGACGCGCTGGTGCTCGGCGAGTACCGCAGCCGCCAGGCCGAGATCAAGGCGGCGCGCCAGCGGCTGAAGCGCCTGAAGAAGACGCGCGCCACGACCTCGGACGGAACGCCGATCGAGCTCTACGCGAACATCGAGCTGCCGCAGGACATGGACGAGGTGCTCGAGGCGGGCGCCGAGGGCGTCGGCCTTTTCCGCACCGAGTTCATGTTCCTCAACCGCAAGGAGCTGCCGGGCGAGGACGAGCAGTTCGAGGCGTACCGGCAGGTCGCGCAGGCGATGCAGGGCCGGCCGGTGGTGCTGCGCACGCTCGACGTCGGCGCGGACAAGGCGATGAACGGGGACGACGACCACGTCATCACCAATCCGGCGATGGGGCTGCGCGCCATCCGCTTCTGCCTCGCCGAGCCGCAGATGTTCCTCACCCAGCTGCGCGCCATCCTGCGCGCCTCGCACTACGGGAGCGTGAAGATCCTGCTGCCCATGGTGGCGCACGCGCACGAGATCGACCAGACCCTCGCGCTCATCGCCCAGGCGAAGCAGCAGCTCGACGACCGCGGCCAGCCCTTCGACCGGGCGATCGAGATCGGCGGCATGATCGAGATCCCGGCGGCAGCGCTCGCGCTGTCGATCTTCATGCGCCGCCTGCACTTCCTCTCGATCGGCACCAACGACCTCATCCAGTACACGCTCGCGATCGACCGCACCGACGACGCGGTGGCGCACCTCTACGATCCGCTGCATCCGGCGGTGCTGACGCTCGTCGCCAACACGATCCAGACGGCCACGCGCGGCGGCATGCCGGTCGCCGTGTGCGGTGAGATGGCGGGGGACCGGCAGCTCACCCGGCTGCTCCTCGGCCTGGGCCTGCGCAACTTCTCGATGCACCCGTCGCAGCTTCTGCCGATCAAGGAGCGCATCCTCTCCACCCACCTGGGCGAGGTGCAGGCGCTCGCGCAACGCGTGCTGCGCACCACCGACGCGACGAAGACGCGCGAGCTTCTGGCGGAGCTCAATGCCTGAGCAGGCGGCATGAGCGGACCGCTGGCCGGCGTCCGGGTGCTCGACCTCACGACGGTGGTGATGGGCCCGTACGCGACCCAGATCCTCGGCGACTTCGGCGCCGAGGTGATCAAGGTCGAGCCGCCTTCGGGCGACGTGATGCGCTACGCCTGGCCGTTCCGCCATCCCGGCATGGGACACATCTTCCTCAACGCCAACCGCAACAAGCGCTCGGTGGTGCTGGATCTCAAGCAGCCGGCGGCACGCAAGGCATGCCTGGCGATCGCGAAAAGCTGCGATGTCCTCGTCTACAACATTCGGCCGCAGGCGATGGCCCGCCTGGGCTTGTCCTACGAGCAAGTGAAGCAGGAAAACGAGAAGATCATTTACGTCGGCTGCTTCGGCTACAGCCAGCGCGGCCCCTACGCGGCGAAGGCCGCCTACGACGATCTCATCCAGGGCGCGGCCGGCATCCCGGCGCTGCTCAAGCAGCAGGGCGCCGGCGAGCCGCGCTACGCGCCGATCATCGTCGCCGACCGATCGGTCGGGCAGCAGGTGGCGAGCGCGGTGAGCGCGGCGCTCTACTACCGCGAGAAGAGCGGCAAGGGTCAGCGCGTCGACGTGCCGATGTTCGAGCACCTGCTGCAGATCGTGCTCGGCGAGCACCTCGGCGGCTACACCTTCGAGCCGCAGCTCGGCGAGCCGGGCTACGCGCGCATGCTCGCGCCCGACCGGCGGCCCTACCAGACGAAGGACGGCTACGTGTGCGCGCTCATCTACAACGACAAGCAGTGGGCCGCCTTCTTCGCCGTCATCGGTCAGCCGGAAAAAATCAAGGAAGCGCACTATGCGACGCAGGAGGCGCGCAGCAAGAACTACGACCGCGCCTACGCCTTCGTGGCGCAGGAGCTGCGCAAACGCACGACCGCCGAGTGGATCGCGGCGCTCGAGCATGCCGACATCCCGGTGCAGCGGATGAACAGCCTGGCCGACATCGTCGCCGATCCGCACCTCGCCGCGACCGGCTACTTCCGCAGCGTCGAGCATCCCACCGAGGGGCGCATCCGCTCGATGGCGGTGCCCTCCGAGTGGTCGGAGTCGAAGCCCGAGTACCGCCGCCACGCGCCGCGCCTGGGCGAGCACACGGCCGAAGTGCTGCGCGAAGTCGGGCTGACGCCGCAGGCGATCGACGAGCTGACGAAGCCGATATAATCTTTCCGCGCGCCGATTTGAGTCAGCTTGCGGGCGCGAAATAAATGCCGCTAAAGAGACCGTGAACGCTCCCCTCGCCCCCGCCTCCGTAGGCGTCGTCAACGCCCAGACGGCGCACTTCGACCAGCCGATCCGGCTGAAGAGCGGCGACGAGCTCCCCGCCTACGACATCGCCTACGAGACCTACGGCGAGCTGAACGCCGCGCGCTCGAACGCGGTGCTCGTCTGCCATGCCCTGAACGCCTCGCATCACGTGGCCGGCGTCTACGAAGACGATGCGAAGAACGTAGGCTGGTGGGACAACTTGGTCGGCCCCGGCAAGCCGCTCGACACGAGCCGCTTCTTCGTCGTCGGCTCGAACTACCTCGGCAGCTGCTTCGGCTCGACCGGCCCGGCGTCGATCCATCCCGCGACCGGCAAGCCCTGGGGCGCGGATTTTCCGGTGGTCACCGTGGAGGATTGGGTCGAGGCGCAGGCGCGCCTCGCCGAGCGCCTGGGCATCGAGCGCTTCGCCGCGGTGATCGGCGGCTCGCTCGGCGCGATGCAGGCGCTGCAGTGGACGCTCTCCTACCCCGAGCGTGTGCGCCACTCGATCGTCATCGCCGCGGCGCCACGCCTCACGCCGCAGAACATCGCCTTCAACGAGGTGGCGCGGCAGGCGATCATGAGCGATCCCGACTTCCACGGCGGCCATTACTACGAGAAGGGCGTGGTGCCGGCGCGCGGCCTGCGCATCGCGCGCATGATCGGCCACATCACCTATCTCTCGGGCGAAGCGATGGCGGAAAAGTTCGGCCGCCTCCTGCGGCGCGGCACGCCGGGCTTCGACTTCGATATCGACTTCGAGGTCGAGTCGTACCTGCGCTACCAGGGCGACAAGTTCTCCACCTACTTCGACGCCAACACCTACCTGCGCATCACCAAGGCGCTCGACTACTTCGACCCGGCGGCCGACTACAACGGCAACCTCTCGGCCGCGCTCGCGCGCGCGCAGGCCGCGTTCCTCGTCGTTTCGTTCAAGTCCGACTGGCGCTTCCCGCCCTCGCGCTCGCGCGAGATCGTGCGCGCCCTGCTCGATAACCGGCGCATCGTCTCCTACCTCGAGATCGATGCGCCCGGCGGGCACGACGCATTCCTCCTCGAGGATGCGCGCTACCACAATGCGCTGCGCGCCTATTTCGCCAACATCGAGCTGTGAGGCGCGCTCGTTGAGACCCGACCTGGACGCCATCGTGAAGTGGGTGGCGCCGGGCGCGCGCGTGCTCGACCTCGGCTGCGGCAACGGCGAGCTGCTGCGCACCCTCTGGGAGGCGCGGCAGGCGCCCGGTTACGGCGTCGAGATCGACGATGCGAGCGTGCTCGCCTGCGTGGAGAACGACGTCAACGTCTTGCAGGTCGACCTGGAGAGCGGGCTGTCGCTCTTCGCCGACGGCTCGTTCGACTACGTGATCCTTTCCGAGACGCTGCAGACCATCCATCGCACCGAGCTGCTGTTGCGCGAGATGCTGCGCGTGGGCCGCGAGGCGATCGTCAGCTTCCCGAATTTCGGCCACTGGAGCGCGCGCCTGCAGGTGGCGCTCGGACGCATGCCGGTGTCGCAGACGCTGCCCTACGAGTGGTACGAGACGCCGAACGTGCATCACTGCACGATCAAGGACTTCGAGGACCTTTGCCGGCGGCTCGGCCTGCGCATCCGCGAGCGCCTCGCGCTGCACGCCGGGCAGCCGGTGACCTGGCTGCCGAACCTTCTCGGCAGCGTGGCCGTCTACCGCTGCTCGGCGTAGTCAGTCTCGCACCTTCTCCCGCCCGGCGGAGCCGACCGACACGTCGGCGAGGCCCGAGCGCATCATGAACCAGAAGAGCATCACGCCGGGCAGCGCGACGAGCGCGGTGAGCAGGTAGAAATTCACGTAGCCGATCGCCTCGATGAGCGACCCGGCGGTCGTGCCGGTCAGCACGCGCCCGGCAATGCTCGCGAGCGCCGAGAGCAGCGCGTACTGGCTCGCGGTGAAGCGCAGGTTGCACAGCGCCGAGAGATAGGCGACCACCGTGACGCCGCCGATGCCGCTCGCGAAGTTCTCGAAGGCCACCGCCGCGGCCATGCCGGCGTTCGAGTGGCCGAGCGCGGCGAGCGCCGCGAAGCTCACGTTCGACACGGCCATGAGCACGAGGCTCGTCAGCACCGAGCGCTTCATGCCGAGGCGCTCGTAGAGCAGGCCGCCGACGAACACGCCGGCGAGCAGCGCGGCGAAGCCGACGCCCACGTCGTAGAAGGCGACTTCGTCGTTGCTGAAGCCGAGATCCTGGAAGAGCAGCCGCAGCGACAGGTTGGCGAGCGTGTCGCCGATCTTGTGGATGAGAACGAAGGCGAGGACGACCGGCGCGCCTTCGCGGCTTATGAACTCGACGAGCGGGCTGAAGTAGGCGGCCACGGCTTCGAGGACGCCGCGCGCGGGCGCGGGCTCGCGGTGGCGCTTCGGCTCGCCCATGAGGACGCCGACCAGCATCGCCGGCAGGGCGAAGGCCGCGCACGCGAAATAGGCCGCCGTCCAGCCGAGGCGGCCGGCGAGCACCAGGGCGAGGCCGCCCGCCGCGGCCGCGCCGATGCGCCAGCCGTACTGCGACATGCCGGAGCCGACGCCGAGCTGGCGCGGCTCGAGCAGCTCGATGCGATAGGCGTCGATGATGATGTCGAAGGTCGCGCCGGCAAAGCCGACGAAGATCGCCGCGGCGGCGACCAGGGCGAGCGCCTGCCCGGGGTCGGCGACCCCGAGCAGCGCCACGGCCGCCATCACCAGCGCGCCGGCGAGCCACAGCCAGCTGCGCCGCTGCCCGAAGCGCCCGAGCAGCGGCAGGCGCAGGTTGTCCACCAGCGGCGCCCAGAGGAACTTGAAGTTGTAGGCGAGGAAAGTGAGGGCGAAGGCGGTAACCGCGCCCTTGCTGATGCCGTGCTGCGCAAGCCGCGTCGTGAGGGTCGCGCCGATCATGGCGAAGGCAAAGCCCGACGAGACGCCGAGGAAGAGCGCGGCGAGCGCCGCCGGCTCGAGATAGGGCCGCAGGCCCGCCGGCAGGCGACTAGTCCAGCCGGTGCTCATAGTCGATCGTCAAGGGCGCGTGGTCCGAGAAGCGCTTCGTCTTGTAGATCGACTCCTTCACCGCCTTCGCGGCAATGGCCGGCGTGGCGATCTGGTAGTCGATGCGCCAGCCGACGTTCTTCTTCCATGCCTGGCCGCGATTGGACCACCAGGTGTATTGCTCGGGCCGGTCGTTCAGCCGCCGGAACACGTCCACGTAGCCCAGCTCGTCGAGCACCTTGCTCAGCCAGGCGCGCTCCTCGGGCAGGAAGCCCGAGTTCTTCTGGTTGGACTTCCAGTTGCGCAGGTCGATCTCGCGGTGCGCGATGTTCCAGTCGCCGCAGAGGATCACTTCGTCTCCCCTGTCGTGCAACGCCCGCAGATGGCGGATGAAGCGCTTCAGGAAGCGGAACTTGGAAGCCTGCCGGTGCGCGCCGGCGGACCCGGACGGCAGGTAGACCGAGATCACCCACAAGCGGCCGAAGCGCGCCTCGACATAGCGCCCCTCGGCGTCGAACTCCCGGCTGGCGAAGCCCTGCCGCACTTCGTCGGGCCGCCGGCGCGAGAGCAGCGCCACGCCGCTGTAGCCCTTCTTCCTCGCGAAGGCGTAGCACGAGGAGAACGCCTTCAGCGCGTGCAGCTTCGCGTCGAGGTCCGCCTCGTGACACTTCAGCTCCTGCAGGCAAACGACGTCGGCGCGCTGCGCCGCCAGCCAGCGGAAAAGACCCTTCTTCGCCGCCGAGCGCAGGCCGTTGACGTTGAGCGTGATTACGCGGATGGGAAGCTCGAGACCCCGCCATGCGCGGCCGACCACTGCGCCGGCGCATGGAGAAACTGCTCGACCTCGGCGATCTGGGCGTCCGGCAGGTAGCCGCCCTTCTTCACCACGGCGAGCACGTCCCACCAAGTGGCGAGGTAGTGCAGGCGCACGTGCAGGTCGTCCAGCGTTTTCCGCGATTCCGGGAAAATGTCGTAGTAGAAGTTGACGAAGACGTGCTCGACCACGGCGCCCGCGTCGCGCAGCGCCTTGCAGAAATTGATCTTCGAGCGGCCGTCGGTCGTCAGGTCCTCGACGAGCAGCGTGCGCGCGCCTTCGCGGATGTCGCCTTCGATCTGCGCGTTGCGGCCGAAGCCCTTGGGCTTCTTGCGCACGTACTGCATCGGCAGCGCGAGGCGCTCGGCGATCCAGGCCGCGTAGGGAATGCCGGCGGTCTCGCCGCCGGCGACGACGTCGAACTGCTCGAAGCCGGCGCTGCGCGCAAGGGTGGCGACGGCGAAGTCGACGAGCTGCGCGCGAATGCGCGGATAGAAGATGAGCTTGCGGCAGTCGATGTAGACGGGGCTCGCCCAGCCGGACGTGAAGATGAACGGCTTGTCCTGGAAGAAAAGCACCGCCTTCACCTCGAGCAGCATGCGCGCCGTGATTTCGGCGATCACGGCCTGGTCGGCGAAGTGCATGGACGGCGCGATTCTAGCAGCCAAAAAGGCCACGGGCCGGAAAAAGGCCTCGCGGTAGAATGCGGCACTCGCATCTCCGGAGGATGGCGATGATACCTATAAGAACAGCCGCGCTCGGGGCCGTGATCGTGCTGGTGGCGCCGCTCGCCGCCGAAGCGCAGACCTACCGCTGCACCGCGAAGGACGGCAAGAAATACTACGCCTCGACGATTCCCCGGCAGTGCATCGGCCGCGTGGTCGAGCAGCTGAACCCCCAGGGCATGGTGGTGCGGCGCATCGACCCGCAGGGCGACCTGCAAGCGAGCGAGCAGAAGGCCGCACAGGCCGCGAAAAAGCGCGAGCGGGAGGCGGCGCAGCGCGAGGAGCAGCGGCGCAACCGCGCCCTGCTCGCGACCTATACGAGCGAGAAGGACATCGAGGATGCTCGCAAGCGCGCGCTCGCCGACAACCAGAAGGCGCTGCGCGACGTCGAGGAGCGCCTGGAAGCGATGCGCAAGCGGCGCGCCGGCTACGAGAAGGAGGCCGCGTTCTACAAGGACAAGACGCCGCCGCGCAAGCTGGCCGAGGACATGCAGAGCGCGGACATCGACATCAAGGCGAACGAAGAGCTGCTGACGGTGAAGAAGAAGGAGATCCAGGACATCAATGCGCGCTACGACGCGGACCGCAAGCGCTACCTGCACCTCACCGGAGGCCGGTAGTCATCGGCCTTAGGCGAGCTTGCGCCGCAGGATGTCGTTCACCTGGGAAGGATTCGCCTTGCCGCGCGTCGCCTTCATCACCTGGCCGACGAGCGAGTTGAAGGCCTTCTCCTTCCCCGCGCGGTAGTCGGCCACCTGCCTCGCGTTCGCCGCGAGCACGTCGTCCACGATTTTCTCGATGGCGCCGGCATCGCTGATCTGGCGCAGCCCGCGGCGCTCGATGATCGTCTCGGCCTCGCCCTCGCCCGCCCACATCGCGTCGAACACTTCGCGCGCCAACTTGGCCGATAACGTGCCGTCGGCGACGCGGCGCAGCAGGCGCGCCAGCGAATCGGCGTCGACGCGCGAGCGCGCGATGTCGAGGCCGCTCTCGTTCAGCGCGGCGTTCAGCGTCCCGGTCTGCCAGTTGGCGCAGAGCTTCGGCTCGACGCGGGAAGCCGCGACGAGCGCCTCGAAGTAGTCGGCGCCGGCGCGACTTGCCGTGAGGAGCGTGGCGTCGTAAGCGGGGAGCGCGTAGTCGCGCACCAAGCGGCTGCGCCGCGCCTCGGGAAGCTCGGGCAGCGTGGCACGCAGGCGCTCGATCGTCTCCTCGCTCACCACCACGGGCAGGAGGTCCGGATCGGGAAAGTAGCGATAGTCCTGCGCGTCCTCCTTGGTGCGCATGGCGCGCGTCTCGTCGCGCTCGGCGTCGTAGAGCCGCGTCTCCTGCTCGACCCGGCCATCGTCCTCGAGGAGCTCGATCTGCCGGCGCGCCTCGAACTCGATCGCGCGCTCCATGAAACGGAAGGAGTTCAGGTTCTTGATCTCGCAGCGGGTGCCGAGCGCCGCTTCGCCCGCGCGGCGCACCGAAACGTTGGCGTCGCAGCGGAACGAGCCTTCCTGCATGTTGCCGTCGCATACGCCGATCCAGACGACGAGCGCGTGCAGGGCGCGCGCGTACGCCACCGCCTCCTGCGCGCCGCGCAGGTCCGGCTCGGAGACGATCTCGAGCAGCGGCGTGCCGGCCCGGTTGAGGTCGATGCCGGTCATGCCGTGGAAGTCTTCATGCAGGGACTTGCCGGCGTCCTCCTCGAGATGCGCGCGGGTCAAGCGGATGCGCTTCTCGTCCTTGCCGAGGGCGATCTTCAGCGAACCGCCCCGTACGATCGGCAGCTCGTACTGGCTGATCTGGTAACCCTTCGGAAGATCCGGGTAGAAGTAGTTCTTGCGCGCGAACACCGAGCGGCGGCTGATCGTGCCGTTCACGGCGACGCCGAAGCGGATCGCGTGCTCGAGCGCCGCGCGGTTGAGCACGGGCAGCACGCCGGGCAGCGCGAGGTCGACCGCCGAGGCCTGCGTGTTGGGCGGCGCGCCGAACGCCGTCGAGGCGCCCGAGAAGATCTTGCTCTTCGTCAGGAGCTGGGCGTGGGTCTCGATGCCGACGACGATCTCCCAGGCCATGACTATCTCGGCTGCGGGCGAAAGAGCTCGCAGCGACCGCGTCGGTCGACGAGCAGCGGCTCGAGCCGCGCCGGCGCCTGGCACTGCTCGCTGCAGCCTTCGGCGGCGACGCGCAGGCTCTCGCCCAGGTCGCGCAATGTGATGCGACAGCCATCCGCGGCGAGGCGGATGCCGCCCGACATCGGCTCCTGCAGCGGGTCCGCGACGCGGCACGAGGCCGCGCCGGCGTGCGCGATCCACTGGAACGACCGCACCTTCCCCGCCTGTACGACGTAGTCGAGCGCGGCGCTGCCGTCGTCCGCGCGCGCCTCGCAGCGCACCTTCGCCGAATAGGCGTCGAGCGACGGAAAGCTCGCGGAGAACTCGAAGCGCTCGCGCTCCTGTCCTCCAGGTCCGTAGCGCGTGCCGTGGAACCTGCCGGCGCGCCATATCCCGCGCAGCTCGCCGCTCGCCGGCCGGCCGAAGAGGATCGGCGTCTCGCCCTCGCTCAGCGTGGTGACGCCGATCTCCGGGCTCGACTCGCCCTGCACGAAGCGGCGCTGCTGCATCGGCAGCAGCACGTATTCGCCGGTGAGCTGCCATCCCCCGTCGGCGCGCTGCGTCGCATTCAGCGTGAGCAGCGCCGCGCGGCTGCCCACCTGGCCGACGAGCTCGTGCGTTCCCGCTTCGGCTTGCGCGAAGGCGACGAGCGGCCAGGCGAGGAGGACGGCGATGATTTTCATAGCGCGGCCTGCGCCGGTACCCGCCGGTGCCAGTCGGTCGCCTGCTGGTAGCGGTGCGCGATGCCGAGCAGCCGAGCCTCGGTGAAATGGTTGCCGGTGAGCTGCAGGCCGACCGGCAAGCCGCGCGCGTCCAGGCCGCAAGGCACCGACAGCGCCGGCACTCCGGCGAGCGGCGCCGTGACGGTGAACACGTCGTTCAGGTACATCTGCACCGGGTCGGCGCTGTTCGCCCCGAGCGCGAACGCGGTGCTCGGCGTGGTGGGGCCGAGGATCACGTCGCAGCGCTCGAAGGCGGCGGCAAAATCGCGCGCGATGAGGCGCCGCACCTTCTGCGCCTGGAGATAGTAGGCATCGTAGTAGCCGTGCGAGAGCACGTACGTGCCGACGAGTATGCGCCGCTTGACCTCGGCGCCGAATCCCTCCGCACGCGTGCGGCGGTACATGTCGGCGAGATCGGCGTAGCCGCTCGCGCGGTGCCCGTAGCGAACGCCGTCGAAGCGCGCGAGGTTCGAGGACGCCTCGGCAGGCGCGATGACGTAGTACACCGCGATGCCGAGCCGCGTATGCGGCAGCTCGAGCGCCATCGTGCGCGCGCCCTGCGCTTCGAACCAGCGCACCGCTTCTTCGACAGCGCGCCGCACGCCGGGCTCGAGGCCCTCGGCGAAGTACTCCTTCGGCAGGCCGATGCGCAGCCCCTTCAGGTCCAGCTCCAGCGAGCGGGTGTAGTCCTCGGCGGCCCGCTCGATGCTCGTCGAATCGCGCGGATCGAAGCCCGCCATCGCGTTCATGAGCAGGGCGAGGTCGGCCGCGCTTCGGGCGAGCGGCCCGGCCTGGTCGAGCGAGGAGGCGAAGGCAACGAGGCCATAGCGCGAGACGGTGCCGTAAGTCGGCTTCAGGCCACTCACGCCGCAGTACGCGGCCGGCTGGCGTACGGAGCCGCCGGTGTCCGTGCCGGTCGCGGCCGGCACCATCCGGGCGGCGACTGCGGCTGCCGAGCCGCCGGACGAGCCGCCGGAGACACGGCTGCGGTCCCAGGGGTTGCGCACCGGGCCAAAGTACGAGCTCTCGTTGGACGAGCCCATGGCGAACTCGTCGAGGTTGCATTTGCCGAGCAACACCATGCCGGCGGCGGCGAGCCGCTCCACCACGTGCGCGTCGTAGGGGCTCACGTAGTCGGCGAGCATGCGCGAGCCGCAGGTCGTGCGCATGCCGCGCGTGCACAGGATGTCCTTGTGCGCGATCGGCAAGCCGGTGAGCGGGCCGCCCTCGCCTTTCGCAAGGCGCGCGTCGGCGGCTCGGGCGCCGGCGAGCGCGCGCTCCTCGTCTACCGTAATAAAAGCGTTCAGCTCGCCGTTCAGGCGGGCGATTCTCGCGAGGCAGGCGCGCGTGAGCTCCACCGAGGAAAGCTCGCGCTTCGCCAGCCGCCCGGCCAGCTCGCTCAGGGTGGCGTTGAGCAGCGCCGGCACGCGTTACTCGATGACCTTGGGGACGAGGTAGAGTCCCTCTTCCACCGCGGGTGCGATCGACTGGTAAAGCGCCCGGCGGTCGGGCTCGCTCACCTCGTCGGCTCGCAGCCGCTGCCCTGCGGGCAGGTAGGCCTCCAGGGCGTGCGCCATAGGCTCGATGCCGGCGGTGTCGACGGCACGCATCTCCTCGACCAGCGCGAGCACGCGATTGAGGCGGGACAGCACCTCCGGCGACTCCTCGGGCGCGATGGCGATTCGGGCCAGCCGGGCGATGCGAGCGACTTCGTCGGCGGATAGCGACATTCGGACCAGGAAGAACGGGACGATTCCCTCATCTCCCGCTGCTGCTTAGCGTATCATAGCGGCCATTCCGGCGGGCGCTGTGCTCTGCGCTAAGGTCCGGGATAGTAAGGAAAAAGCGCAAAACTCTAAGTTGCACCACCAGTTCAAAGGCTAGAACTTGCCCATGTTCGGTTTCCTGCGCAGCTACTTTTCCAACGACCTTGCCATCGACCTCGGCACGGCGAACACGCTGATCTACGTGCGCGGCAAGGGCATCGTCCTCGACGAGCCCTCGGTCGTCGCAATCCGCCAGGAAGCGGGGCCGAATGCAAAGAAAACGATCCAGGCGGTCGGCAAGGAAGCGAAGCAGATGCTGGGCAAGACGCCCGGCAACATCATCGCCATCCGCCCCATGAAGGACGGCGTGATTGCCGACTTCACCGTCACCGAGCAGATGCTCAAGCAGTTCATCAAGAAGGTGCACGACAACAAGCTCTTCTCGCCCAGCCCGAGGATCATCATTTGCGTGCCCTGCGGCTCCACCCAGGTCGAGCGGCGTGCGATCCGCGAGAGCGCGATCGGCGCGGGCGCCGGGCAGGTCTATCTCATCGAGGAGCCGATGGCCGCGGCGATCGGCGCCGACCTGCCGGTGGCCGACGCCACGGGCTCGATGGTGGTCGACATCGGCGGCGGCACCACCGAGGTGGGCGTGATCTCGCTCGGCGGCATGGTGTACTCCGGCTCGGTGCGCGTCGGCGGCGACAAGTTCGACGAGGCGATCATCAACTACATCCGCCGCAATTACGGCATGCTGATCGGCGAGACCACCGCCGAGCTCATCAAGAAGGAAATCGGCTCCGCCTTCCCCGGCTCTGAAGTGCGCGAGATGGAAGTCAAGGGCCGCAACCTTGCGGAAGGCATTCCGCGCAGCTTCACCATCAGCTCGAACGAGATTCTCGAGGCGCTCACCGAGCCGCTGAACCAGATCGTTTCGGCGGTCAAGTCGGCGCTCGAGCAGACGCCGCCCGAGCTCGGCGCGGACATCGCCGAGAAGGGAATGGTGCTCACCGGGGGCGGTGCCCTGCTGCGCGACCTCGACCGCCTGCTTATGGAGGAAACGGGCCTCCCCGTCATCGTCGCCGACGACCCGCTCACCTGCGTGGTGCGCGGGTCGGGCAAGGCGCTCGAGAAGATGGAGCACTTCGGCCCGATCTTTACCAACGATTAAGAGCCTGGGGGTGGACCAGACCCCCCCGCCCTTCTTCAAGCGCGGGCCGGCGCCGCTGGTTCGCCTGTTCTTCTTCGCTTCGCTCTCGCTCGCCCTGCTCGTGATCGACGCCCGGTTTCGCTATGCCGAGAGCCTGAGGAGCTGGCTCGCGCTCGCGGCATATCCGCTGCAGCGCGCCGCCACGGCGCCGGCCGACCTGCTCGCCGCTGCCAGCGAGTACGTGGCGACGCAGGCCTCGCTCGTGCACGAGAACGCCGAGCTGCGTGCGCAGTCGCTCGCCAACGCCGCCGCGGGGCAGCGCTACGCGGCCGCCGAGGCCGAGCTCGCCGAGCTGCGCCAGCTGATCGGCTCGGCCGAGCGCCTGCCGGTGCGATCGATGGCAGCCGAGGTGATCTACGCCGCGCGCGATCCGTACGCACACAAGATCTTCATCGACCGCGGCGCCGCGCAGGGAGTTCAACCCGGCAGCCCGGTCGCCGAAGCCGCGGGCGTGGTCGGCCAGGTCACGCGCGTGCACCCGCTGCTCTCGGAGGTGACCCTGCTCACCAATCCCGACCAGGCGATCCCGGTGGAGGTGGTGCGCAACGGGCTGCGCGCCATCGCCTTCGGCGGCGGCACCTCGGGGATGCTCGAGCTGCGCTACGTCGGTGCGAATGTCGAGATCGAGACCGGCGACGCGCTCGTCACCTCGGGCATCGACGGCACCTACCCGGCCGGCCTCGCCGTGGCAACGGTCGTTTCCGTCGAGCGCGATCCCGAGCACAGCTTCGCGCGCGTGCTCTGCCGCCCCACCGCGGGCGTGAACCGGGGACGCTACGTGCTCGTGCTCGGGCCGGAGGCGCGGCTCCCGCCGCGCCCGCCGGAGGCAAAGCCCGGCAAGGGCCGGGCCGACAAATCGCGCCGGCCGCGCGCGAGAGAAAAGGACGCGGGCGAGGCTGGCGCGCGCGGTATGGCCCAATGATCCCGGCCAGCTCGCAGATCCTCCTGCCGGTGCGCGTCTCGACGATCGTCGTCTCGTTCCTGGCCGCGCTGCTCCTCGCTTTCCTGCCCTGGCCGGACCTGCGGGTGGTGCCGGACTTTGTCGCGCTGGTGCTCGTCTTCTGGTGCGTGCGCCAGCCGCGGCTGGTCGGGCTCGGCGTCGCGTGGGCGCTCGGCCTGCTCAACGACGCGGGCAACGGCGTGCTGCTCGGCGAGCACGCGCTCGCCTACTCGCTCGCCGCGTTCGTGGCGATCTGGCTTTCGCGGCGCATCCTGTGGTTCGGCCCGGTGCTGCAGTCGCTGCACGTCGCGCTGATCCTGCTCATGGCCGAGGCGACGCGGCTCGTCGTGCGTCTCGCCGCGGGCGACGCGTTCCCCGGCTGGACCCTATTCGTCGGTCCGCTCGTCGGCGCGGCATTGTGGCCCGTGGCGAGCTGGCTGCTGCTGCTGCCGCAACGACGGCCGGAGCGCGAGCCGGCGATCTAGGGTGACCGAGCGAGCGAGGCCGCGAGCGTGAGAGCCGAGATCCGCAATTCCGAGCGCGAGCTGCAGCAGTTCCAGCTGCGCATCGGCATCGCCGGGGTCGCCGTGCTCGTCGGCTTCGCCCTGCTCGCGGCGCGCTTCATCTACCTGCAGGTCGTGCAGCACGACATTTACCAGGCGAAGGCCGAGGAGAACCGCATCTCCATCGTGCCGGTCACGCCCAACCGCGGCCTCATCCTCGATCGCAACGGCGTGGTGATCGCGCGCAACTACTCCGGCTATACGCTCGAGATCTTCCCGCAGCGGGTGGCGAACCTGGAGGAGACGATCGACCGGCTCTCCGAGCTCGTCGACATCCAGCCGCGCGACCGCGCTCGCTTTCGGAAGCTGCTCGTCGAGACGCGCAATGCCGAGAGCCTGCCGATCCGCAGCCGTCTTTCCGACGAGGAGGTGGCGCGCTTCGCGGTGAACCGCTACCGCTTCGAGGGAGTGGAGATCCGCGCGCGGCTCTTCCGCCAGTACCCGTTCGGCGACGTCGCCTCGCACGCGGTCGGCTACATGGGCCGCATCACCGAGGACGACCAGCAGCGGCTGGAGGACGCGGATCTTGCCGCGAACTACCGCGGCACGGACTTCATCGGCAAGAGCGGCGTCGAGGCGACCTACGAGTCGGAGCTGCACGGTACCACCGGCTTCGAGCAGGTCGAGATCGACGCCGCCGGCCGCGGCATCCGCACCCTCTCGCGTACGCCCTCGCAGCCGGGCAACAACATCACCCTGACGCTCGACATGCGGCTGCAGCAGGTCGCCGAGATCGCCCTCGGTCCGCGCCGCGGCGCGCTCGCCGCGATCGATCCGACGACCGGCGCGGTGCTCGCGCTCGTCTCCAAGCCCGGCTTCGACCCGAATCTCTTCGTCGACGGCATCGACCCGCAATACTGGGCGGAGCTGAACGACTCGCCGGACCGGCCGCTCAACGATCGCGCCATCTCCGGGGTGTACCCGCCGGGGTCAACCCTCAAGCCGTTCCTCGCGCTCGCCGCCCTCGAGGCGGGCAAGCGCAGGCCCGGGTCGACCCTCGTCGACCCCGGCTATTTCGATTTCGGCGGCCGGCGCTTCCGCGACGACAAGAAGGGCGGCCACGGCGTGGTCGACCTGTACAAGTCGATCACCGAGTCGTGCGATACGTACTACTACCACCTCGCCAACGACATGGGGATCGACCTGATCGCCCGCTCGCTCGCACCGTTCGGCTTCGGCGCGAAGAGCGGCATCGATCTCGCGGGCGAGGCGACCGGCGTGCTGCCGTCGCCGGAATGGAAGCGCGCGCGCTTCCGGCGTGCCGACCAGCAGAAATGGTACCCGGGCGAAACCATCTCCGTCGGCATCGGCCAGGGCTACAACGCGTACACGCCGCTGCAGCTCGCGGTCGCGCTCTCGGCCCTGGTGAACGGCGGCGCGATCTACAAGCCGCATCTGCTCTCGCATGTCGACGATCCGCATTCGGCGAAGCGACGCGACGTGCAGCCGGAGCTGCTGCGCAAGGTGCGGCTGCGGCCCGAGAACGTCGCCTTCGTCAAGCGCGCGATGGCCGGCGTGGTGAAGGAGGGAACCGCAGCGCGCGCCTTCGACAAGGTCTCGTACACCGTGGGCGGAAAGACCGGCACGGCCCAGGTGATCGCCATCAAGCAGAACGAGAAGTACGAGGAAGCCAAGGTCGCCGAGCGCCACCGCGACCATTCGCTGTTCATCGCCTTCGCGCCCGTGGAGAGCCCGCGCATCGCGCTCGCCGTGGTGGTGGAGAACGGCGGCTTCGGTGCGCGCGCCGCCGCGCCGCTCGCGCGCACCGTGCTCGACTACTTCATGCTCGGCAAGCTGCCGGCCGGCATGAACCAGCCGACGCCGGAGGACGAGTCGGCCGGCGAGGCCGGCGAGGAAAGGGTGAGCGACTGATGGAGCTGGCACCCTTCCCGCTGCGGCGCATCGCCCTGCGCCTCGCCGAAGGGATCGACAGCACGCTGCTTGTGCTCCTGCTCTCGCTGTCGATAGTCGGCCTGGCGACCCTCTTCTCGGCAAGCTACGACACGCCCTCGCGCGTGGCGACCCAGCTCGGCAACCTCGGGATCGCGCTGGTGGCGATGTGGCTGGTGGCGCAGGTGCCGCCGCAAACCATGATGCGCTTCGCAATACCGACGTACGTGGTCGGTCTCGCCCTCCTCATCGCGGTGGCGCTCTTCGGCGACGTGGTGAACGGCGCCCGGCGCTGGCTGCACGTCGGGCTCACGCGCTTCCAGCCCTCCGAGATGATGAAGCTCGCGCTGCCGCTCATGCTCGCCTGGTACTTCCACAAGCACGAGGCGGCGCTTCGACTGCGCGATTTCGCCCTCGCCGCCCTGCTGCTCGTCGTGCCGCTCGCCTTGATCGCGCGACAGCCCGACCTCGGCACCGCCGCCCTGGTCGGCGCCGCGGGCTTCTACGTCATCTTCTTCGCCGGCATCGGCTGGCGCGTCATGGGCACCATCGGCGCCCTCGGGCTCGCCGCTCTCTATCCGATCTGGCACATGCTGCACGGCTATCAGAAGAAGCGCGTGCTGACCCTGCTCGACCCGAGCCAGGATCCTCTCGGCGCCGGCTACCACATCATCCAGTCGACGATCGCCGTGGGCTCGGGCGGCCTGTCGGGCAAGGGCTGGCTGAACGGAACCCAGGCGCATCTCGAGTTCATCCCCGAGCGCCACACCGACTTCATCTTCGCCGTTTTTTCGGAGGAGTTCGGGCTGATCGGCAATGTGATCCTGCTCGTGCTCTACACGCTGCTCATCGCGCGCGGCCTGATGATCGCGGCGAATGCCGCCACGGTTTTCGCGCGTCTGCTCGCCGCTGCCATCGCCCTCATGTACTTCACCTACGCCTTCGTCAATATGGGCATGGTGTCGGGCATCCTGCCCGTCGTAGGGGTGCCGCTTCCCTTCCTCTCCTACGGCGGGACGGCGCTGCTCACGCTCTTCATCGGCGCCGGCATCCTGATGAGCGTGCATCGCCACCGCAAGCTGGTGCAGACCTAGCCGCCCGTTCGCGTTCCGGCTGGACCGGCCGGATCATGCATTGCAGCAACGTCCTGCAACGGCCTCTCACGATGCGAAACGACAGTCTGATAAGACGTTGTGCTGGCAGCTTTTTCTTGCTCGGCGACTCTCTCCCGTGACATGTTGCTCTGCACATCCAACTCTTGGAGGAGTTATGCAGAGAGGACGGCAGCAGATCGAGGCGCTCAGGGAAGACTGGGAAGAGAACCCGCGCTGGAGGGGCGTGAAGCGCGGCTATACGGCGCAGGACGTGGTGCGGCTGCGCGGCAGCATGCCGGTCGAGCACACGCTCGCGAAACGCGGGGCAGAGAAGCTGTGGCGCCTGCTCCACGAGCAAGCCTACGTCCATTCGCTCGGCGCGCTCACCGGCAACCAGGCGGTGCAGCAGGTGAAGGCCGGCCTGCCGGCAATCTACCTGTCCGGCTGGCAGGTCGCCGCCGATGCCAACGACTCGCTGCAGATGTATCCCGACCAGTCGCTCTACGCCGTGTCTTCCGTTCCGACGGTGGTGAAGCGCATCAACAACGCCCTCGCGCGGGCCGACCAGGTGCAATGGATGGAGGACTCGGGAGATATCGATTACTTCGCGCCGATCGTCGCCGATGCCGAGGCCGGGTTCGGCGGCGTGCTCAATGCCTACGAGCTGATGCGCGCGATGATCGAGGCGGGCGCGGCGGGCGTGCATTTCGAAGACCAGCTCGCCGCGGCGAAGAAATGCGGCCACATGGGCGGCAAGGTGCTGGTGCCGACCCAGGAAGCGGTGCAGAAGCTCGTGGCGGCCCGCCTCGCCGCCGACGTGGCGGGGGTGCCGACGGTGCTGCTCGCGCGCACCGACGCGGAAGCGGCCAGCCTTCTCACCTCCGACGTCGACGAGAACGACAAGCCGTTCCTCACCGGCGAGCGCACCGCCGAGGGCTTCTACCGGGTGCGCAACGGCCTCGAGCAGGCGATCGCGCGCGGCGTCGCCTACGCCGCTTACGCCGACCTCGTGTGGTGCGAGACCGGCCGCCCCGATCTCGGCTTCGCGCGTCAGTTCGCCGAGGCCGTGCAGAAGGTGCATCCGGGGAAGATGCTCGCCTACAACTGTTCGCCGTCCTTCAACTGGAAGCGCAACCTCGACGACGCGACCATCGCGCGCTTCCAGCGCGAGCTCGGCGCCATGGGCTACAAGTTCCAGTTCATCACCCTCGCCGGCTTCCATGCCCTCAACTACTCGATGTTCGAGCTGGCGCACGGCTATGCGCGCAGCGACATGAGCGCCTTCGTCGAGCTCCAGCAGAGGGAATTCGCCGCCGCGGAGAAGGGCTTCACCGCGGTGAAGCACCAGCGCGAAGTCGGCACCGGCTACTTCGACGAGATCACGCAGCTCGTGGCGGGCGGCGCGGCTTCGACGACGGCGCTGCACGGCTCGACCGAGGACGAGCAGTTCTTCGACGAGGCGCGCAAGGCGAAGCTCATGGCGGTAAGCGCCGGCTAAGCGCGCTCCGCGATCCAGGCCGCGACCGCGTCGAGCAGCGCGGGCGCCTCTCCCAGAGCCGGCAACTCGCGGAACTCCAGCTCGGGGAAGCGCTCGCCTGCGCGCGCGACGAGCGCGGCGATGTCCTCGCGCACGTGCCGGCCTCTCGCGAGAAAGAGCGGCACGACACTCACACGCCGCTTCCCGAGCGCCGCGATGCGCGCCACGGCTTCGTCGAAGCCAGGCTCGGCAAGCTCCAGGAAAGCGAGCTCTACGAACGCGTCCGCCAGGCGATCGGCGAGGAGCCGGCGCAATCGCTCGAAGGGCTCCCGCCACTGCGGGTCGCGCGAGCCGTGCGCGAGCAGGACGACCGCACCTCTGCGCTCGCTCATAACCTTATTCCCCATATCGATAGCGCGACAAATTCGTTCTCCGCGCGGCGTCGCTTGGATACGCTCGCGGCCCATCTTATATGTACGTCTACGACGAAATCGACCAGCGGCTGGTGGACGAGCGGGTGCGGCAATTCCGCGACCAGACCCGGCGCTTCCTCGACGGCACGCTGTCCGAGGACGACTTCCGGGCGCTACGGCTGCGCAACGGCCTCTACCTGCAGCGGCACGCGCCGATGCTGCGCGTCGCGATCCCCTATGGGCTGCTCGCGAGCCGCCAGCTGCGCAAGCTCGCCGACATCACGCGCAAGTACGACCGCGGCTACGGCCACTTCTCGACGCGCCAGAACCTGCAGCTCAACTGGCCCAAGCTCGAGCAGGTGCCGGACATCCTGGCCGAGCTCGCCACGGTGCAGCTGCATTCGATCCAGGCCTGCGGCAACGACATGCGCAACATCACGGCCGACCACTTGGCCGGGATCGCGCCCGACGAGGTCGTGGACCCGTTCGTCTGGTGCGAGGTGATCCGCCAGTGGAGCGCGCTACACCCGGAATTCAACTACCTGCCACGCAAGTTCAAGATAGCGCTGAGCGGCGCCGCCGCCGACCGCGCTGCGGTGGCCTTCCACGACATCGGGCTCTACGCCCTGCGCGACGAGGCGGGCGAGATCGGTTTTCGGGTCCTGGCGGGTGGCGGGCTGGGGCGCACGCCGACGATCGGCTTCGCCGTGCGCGAGTTTCTGCCGTGGCGCCACCTGCTCACCTACCTCGAGGCGATCCTGCGCCTCTACAACCGCTTCGGCCGGCGCGACAACCTTTGGAAGGCGCGCATCAAGATCCTGGTGAAGGAAATGGGGCCGGAAAAGTTCCGCGAGGCGGTCGAGGCGGAGTGGGCGCACCTCGTCGATAGCCCCTCCACGCTCACCGCGGAGGAAATCCGGCGTATCGAATCGCGCTTTACGCGGCCCGCGTACCTGCCGGGCCTCGACGATGGAGTGCCGGAAGCAGCTTGGTCAGAGCCCGGCTTTGCGGCCTGGTACCGGCGCAACGTGCATACGCACAAGGTATCCGGGTACGCGGCCGTGACGCTGTCGCTCAAGAAGACCGGCGTGCCTCCGGGCGACGTGACGGCAGCGCAGATGGACGCGATCGCCGAGCTCGCCGACCGGCACTCGTTCGGCGAGCTGCGGGTTACCCACGAGCAGAACCTGGCCCTGCCGCACGTGCGCAAGCTCGAGCTTGCCGAGGTGTGGCGCGCCGCCCGTTCGCTCGGCCTCGCGACGCCGAACATCGGACTCCTTACCGACGTCGTCTGCTGCCCGGGCGGCGACTTCTGCTCGCTCGCCAACGCCAAGTCGATCCCGGTCGCCGAGGCGATCCAGCGTCGCTTCGACGACCTCGACTACCTGCACGACATCGGCGAGATCGACCTCAACATCTCGGGCTGCATCAACGCCTGCGGCCATCACCACGTCGGCCACATCGGCATCCTGGGCGTCGACAAGAACGGGGAGGAGTGGTACCAGGTCGAGATCGGCGGCAACCAGGGCCGCACGCGCGCGGGCGAGGCCGCTCCCGGCCCTGCGCTCGGCAAGGTGGTCGGCCCGTCGTTCGCCCGCGCCGAGATTCCCGACGTAGTCGCGCGCCTGGTCGAGTGCTACCTCGAGCATCGCGACAGCGACGCCGAACGCTTCATCGACGTCGTGCAGCGCATCGGCGCCGACCCCTTCAAGGAGCGCCTCTATGGCAACGCTCATCAAGGACCGGCGGATCGCCGCGGACACCTGGCGGCTGCTTGACGCCGCCGAGCCGGAGCAGGTGGAGAGCGAGGACGTCATCATGCCCCTTCCCCTCTGGCTCGAACGCCGCGAGGCGCGGCGCGCGCGCGGCGCGCGGCTCGGCGTCTGGCTCGACAGCCACGAGGGGCCCGAGGCGATCGCCGCGGATGTCGAGCGCTTCGCGCTCGTCGCTGTGAACTTCCCGAAGTACCAGGACGGGCGCGGCTATTCCACCGCGCGGCTGCTGCGCGAGCGCTACGGCTACCGCGGCGAGCTGCGCGCTATTGGCCAGGTGGCGCGCGACCACCTCCATTACATGGCGAGCTGCGGCTTCGACGCCTTCCTGCTGAGAGACGGCGAAGACCCACAAGCCGCACTCGCCGCATTCGGCGACTTCGGGGAGGCCTACCAGGCTTCGGTGTTGCGGCCGCTACCGCTCTTTCGCCGCCGCGGATGAATCGAGCCAGGGTCTACCTCGTCGGCGCGGGTCCCGGGGCGGCCGACCTTTTGACGCTGCGGGCCGCGCGGCTTCTCGGCGAAGCCGACATCGTCTTCCATGACGCGCTCGTGCCCGAGGAGATACTGCGGCTCGCGGCGAGGGCCGAGCTCGTCGCCGTGGGCAAGCGCTCGGGGCGGCATTCCACCGCGCAGCGCTTCATCAACAAGCGCCTCGCTGGCGCCGCCGTCCGTCATCGCGTGGTGGTGCGCCTGAAGGGCGGCGACCCCATGCTCTTCGGTCGCGCGCACGAAGAGATCGAGCACCTCGCCCGAGCCGGCATCGATGTCGAAGTCGTCCCCGGGGTGACGGCCGCGCTCGCAGCGAGCGCCGCGCTCGGCGTATCGCTCACGCGTCGCGGCGTCGCGCGTTCGGTGGTTTTCCTCACGCCGCGCTTGGGCAAGGGCGAATGCGAAAGCGGCTGGCCGGCGGCGGCGCTCGCGGCCGATACCGTGGCGATTTACATGGGTTCGGGCGAGGCCGCCGCGATATGCCACACGCTCCTCGCCGGCGGCAAGCGCGCCGACACGCCGGTGGCACTGATCGAGAGCGTCTCGCTTCCCGGCGCGACGATCAGGCGCGGCACGCTCGCGGCGCTGCCGGAGATGGCATCGCTCGCCGCCGGCGGTCCCGGCATGATCCTCATGGGTGAAGTGCTGCGCCGGGAAGAAAGCGGTCTAGAGATCCTCGATGACGACGCGCTTGTCGCGTGACTTGAGGCCCGAGGCGATACGTACGCGCCGCCTGGGAACGCCGTAGTGCTCGGCGAGGAACGCGACGAGGGCCTCGTTCGCTCGGTTGTCGACCGCGGGAGCAGCGAGCCGGATCTTGATGCGCGCGCCGTGCTGCCCGGCGAACTCGGAGCGCTTCGCACCGGGCTGCACGTGCACGTCCAGAATCACAGCCCGGCTGCCGCCATGCGCACGTAGCTGAGCGGGATGAGCAGGACGTAGAGGATCAGGATCAGCACCATCGGCGTCAAATCGACGTTCGCGACCGGCGGCACATAGCGCCTGAGCGGCTTGAGGAACGGGCGCGTCACCATGTCGAGGAGCGGCTCGGCCGGCGCGTCGGGGTTGATCCACAGGATCGCGACGTGCACGATGACGGCGAACACCAGGATGTACAGGCTGTAGCGCACGAGGTCCACCGCCGCCACGGCGAGCAGCGCCGCAGCCGTAGGTTCGCCGCCGGCGATCGCGAACAGCGCCCAGAGCCCCAGCAGCTGCGCGAGCCAGGCGAGGCCGAGCGTCGCGAGGTCGAGCCCGGCGAGCCCCGGCACGACGCGCCGCGCCGGCAGGACCGCCCAGTTGGTGAGCGCCACGACGAACTGCCCGATGGGGTTGCGGAACGGCACCCGCAGCCACTGGAAATGGAAGCGTACGAGCAGCAGGTAGACGAAGAAAGTGACCACCGTGTCGACGAGGAAGAGGGCGATCTGGCCGAGCATCTCAATCCTTTCCCAGGAGATCGCCGAGCTCGCCGCCGCGCCGCGTCGCCGCCTCCAGCGCGCGCGCAAAGCGCTGCGCGAGGTTCTCGTGCTCGAACACGTTGAGCGCCGCCTCGGTCGTGCCGCCCTTCGAGGTGACGTTGCGCCGCAGCTCCGCCGGGGAGAGCTCGCTCGCGAGCGCTAGCTTGGCGGCGCCGAAGGCGCAATGCTTGGCGAGGCGCAGCGCGTCGCTGCGCGCGATGCCCTGCTGCTCGGCGAACGTGGCGAGCTGCTCGATGAGCCAGAAGACGTAGGCCGGCCCGCTCGCCGACACGGCGGTGACCGGGTCGAGCAGCCGCTCCTCGGGAAGCCACACCACCTCGCCAACGGCGCGCAGGATGGCTTCGGCCTTCTCGCGGTCCTCGTTGCCCACTTCGGCAGGCGCATAAAGGCCCGTGATTCCCGCGCCCACGAGCGCCGGTGTGTTGGGCATACAGCGCACCAGGCGCCGGTGCCCGCCGAGCCAGCGCGAAAGCGCATCCAGCCGCACCCCCGCGGCGATGCTCACGACAAGCTTCTGGCGCACCATCGCGGCAAGCGCAGCGAGCGCCTTGCGCAGATCCTGCGGCTTCACCGCGATGACGAGCGTGTCGGCCTCCTCGGTCGCGACATCGGGCGCGGTACTGACGCGGACCCCGTGCGCGGCGATGCGCTCGCGCGCCGCGGGGCTCACCTCGATCACGCTGAGCGCGCGTCGGTCCATTCCCTGGGCGATCAGGCCGCCGACCAGCGCGTTCGCCATGTTCCCGCCGCCGAGAAAAGCGATATTCATGCTGTCGTTTGCTCCTGCTTCCTGAGACCGAAGATCGCGGTGCCCACGCGCACCAGCGTCGCTCCCTCGGCGATCGCCAGCTCGAGATCGTCCGACATGCCCATCGAAAGCGTGTCCAGCGGCCACTCCTCCTTCAAGCGATCGAACAGGACCTTCATCTCGCGATACCGCTCGGGCGGTGCGCCGGGCTCCGGAATCGCCATGAGCCCACGCAGGCGCACACGCGGCAGCGCCCCGAGCGCTTTCGCAAGTGCAGCGACCTGGTCGGCGGCTACGCCGCTCTTGCTCGCCTCCCTCGAAGCGTTCACCTGGATGAGGACATTGAGCGGTGGCAGTCCCGCGGGCCGCTGCTCCGATAGCCGGCGCGCGATTTTCTCCGATTGCACGCTCTGTATCCAGGCGAAACGCTCCGCCGCAGGCCGCGTCTTGTTGCTCTGCAGCGGCCCGATGAGATGCCATTCGAGCGCTTCCTCCTCCGCGCGCAGCGCGTCCATCTTCTGCAGCGCTTCCTGGACGTAGTTCTCGCCGAAGGCGCGCTGCCCGGCCGCCGCCGCTTCGCGCACGCAAGAGGCGGCGTGCGTCTTCGAAACTGCCAACAAAGTCACCGTTTCCGGATCACGTCGCGCGGCCTGCGCGGCGCGTGCAATGCGCGCTTTGACAGCTTGCAGGTTTTCTAAGATTGTTGCCATAATCGCTTGAAGGAGCGAAGAAAAATACCAGTCTGGGAGGATTGTAATGGATCTCACCGAGCTGCTCGCCTTCGTCGTCAAGAACAAGGCCTCCGACCTGCATCTGTCCTCGGGCTTGCCGCCGATGATCCGCGTGCACGGCGACGTGCGGCGCATCAACGTGCCGCCGATGGAGCACAAGGAAGTGCACGCGATGATCTACGACATCATGAACGACGGGCAGCGGAAGTTCTACGAGGAAAACCTCGAGTGCGACTTCTCGTTCGCGGTGCCGAACCTGGCGCGCTTCCGCGTCAACGCCTTCGTGCAGCAGCGCGGCGCCGCGGCGGTGATGCGCACGATCCCGTCGAAGATCCTGTCGCTCGAGGAGCTGAAGTGCCCGAAGATCTTCGAGGACATCGCCGACCAGCCGCGCGGCATCGTGCTCGTCACCGGGCCGACCGGCTCGGGCAAGTCGACCACGCTCGCGGCGATGGTCAACCACATCAACGAGCACGAGCACGGCCACATCCTCACCATCGAGGACCCGATCGAGTTCGTGCACGAGTCGAAGAAATGCCTGATCAACCAGCGCGAGGTCGGGCCGCACACGCTCTCCTTCGCCAACGCGTTGCGCAGCGCCCTGCGCGAGGACCCGGACGTGATCCTGGTGGGCGAGATGCGTGACCTCGAGACGATCCGGCTCGCGCTCTCCGGCGCCGAGACCGGCCACCTGGTGTTCGGCACGCTGCACACCTCGTCGGCGGCGAAGACCATCGACCGCATCGTCGACGTGTTCCCGGCCGCCGAGAAGGAGATGGTGCGCGCGATGCTCTCGGAGTCGATTCGCGCCGTGATCTCGCAGACGCTGCTCAAGACCAAGGACGGCTCGGGCCGCGTCGCCGCGCATGAAATCATGATTGGCACGCCGGCGATCCGAAATCTCATCCGCGAGAACAAGATCGCGCAGATGTACTCGGCGATCCAGACCGGGCGCCAGATCGGCATGCAGACGCTCGACCAGAACCTGCAGGAGCTCGTGCAGAGGAACGTGATCTCCGCTTCGGAGGCGCGCAGCAAGGCGGCGAACAAAGACAACTTCGCGGGGGCGTAACCATGGAACGCGAGCAAGCCACCAAGTTCATCTACGACCTGCTGCGTGCGCTCGTCGCCAAGAAGGGCTCGGACCTCTTCCTGACCACGGGCTTCCCGCCGGCGATGAAGATCGACAACAAGATGACCCCGGTCTCGCCGCAGGCGCTCGGGCCGCAGCACACGGCGATGCTGGTGCGCGCGATCATGAACGACAAGCAGGCCGCCGAGTTCGAGGCCACCAAGGAGTGCAACTTCGCCATCAGCCCGGCGAGCATCGGCCGCTTCCGCGTCAACTGCTTCGTGCAGCAGGGCAACGTCGGCGCCGTGCTGCGCGTCATCACGACGACGATCCCGAATTTCGAGGACCTCAGGCTGCCCTCGGTGCTGAAGGACGTGGCGATGACCAAGCGCGGCCTGGTGCTCTTCGTCGGCGGCACCGGCTCGGGCAAGTCCACCTCGCTCGCCGCGATGATCGGCTATCGCAACGAGAACTCGCATGGCCACATCATCACCATCGAGGACCCGGTCGAGTTCGTGCACCCGCACAAGAACTGCATCATCACCCAGCGCGAGGTCGGCGTGGACACCGACTCCTGGCACGCGGCGCTCAAGAACACGCTGCGCCAGGCGCCCGACGTGATCCTGATCGGCGAGATCCGCGACATGGAGGTCATGGAGCACGCGATCGCCTTCTCCGAGACCGGCCACCTGTGCCTGGGGACGCTGCACGCCAACAACTCGAACCAGGCGATGGACCGGATCATCAACTTCTTCCCGGAGCAGCGCCGCCCGCAGCTGCTCATGGACCTGTCGCTCAACCTGAAGGCGGTGGTCTCGCAGCGCCTGATCCCGCTGCGCGAGGGCAAGGGCCGCGCCGCGGCGGTGGAAGTGCTGCTCAACACCCCGCTGATCTCGGACCTGATCTTCAAAGGCGAGATCCACGAGATCAAGGAGATCATGAAGAAGTCGCGCGAGCTCGGCATGCAGACCTTCGACCAGGCCCTGTTCGACCTCTACGAGGCCGGGCGCATCAGCTACGAGGACGCGCTGCGCTTCGCCGACTCCACCAACGAGGTGCGCCTCAACATCAAGCTGAACAGCAAGACCGCCAAGGAGCGCGACCTCAACAAGGGCATCGAGCACCTCGACATCGTCTGACGCGCTTTCCTTTCGCATGCGGGTAACGCGCTCCGCGCTCGAGCAAGCCGTCGTCAGCGGGGTGCTGAGCGATGCGCAGGCGCATGCGCTCTGGGACTTCCTCAGCCGCAACGAGCGCGATACCCCCTCCTTCAAGCCCGCTCACATCCTCTATTACCTGGGCGGCATGGTGGCGATAGGCGCCATGACGCTGTTCATGACGCTCGGCTGGGAACGCTTCGGCGGCGGCGGCCTGCTGCTCATTTCGCTGATGTATGCCAGCGCGGCGCTCCTCCTCACCGAGTTCTTCCTGAGCCGCCGGGGCCTCGCGATTCCTGCGGGAATCACGGCAACGCTCGCCATCGTGATGGTTCCCCTGGCCGTCTACGGTGCGCAGCACTGGCTCGGCTTTTGGGCGAGCGCGCCACGGGCATCGGCCTACCGCGACTACCACGCCTACATCGACTGGCGCTGGCTCATCATGGAGCTCGCGACGCTCGCCGCCGCGGCCGCCGCCCTCGGGCGCTACCGGCTGCCCTTCATGCTCATGCCGGTCGCGGTGACGCTGTGGTACATGAGCATGGACCTCACGCCGTTTCTCTTCGGCGGAGATGCCGTAGCTTTCTTCTCGGAGCGCAGAAAGCTCGTCTCTACGTTTTTCGGCCTCGCAATGACGTTGCTCGCGTTCCTCGTCGACGTGCGATCCGACAAGTCGAAGGACTTCGCCTTCTGGCTCTACATCTTTGGCGTGCTCACCTTCTGGGGCGGATTGACCAGCATGAGCTCGGATAGCGAGCTCGGCAAGCTTCTGTACTGCGGCATCAATCTGCTGATGATCGCCATCGGTGCTGCGCTGGCGCGTCGGGTCTTCGCGGTGTTCGGCGGCCTTGGCGTTGCTTTCTATCTCGGCCATTTGTCGCATACGATCTTCAAGGACAGCATGCTCTTCCCCGTCGCGCTCACCGCCATCGGCCTCGCCATCATCGGCGCCGGCATCTATTGGCAGCGCCACGAAGCGGCGATCGGCCAGCGCCTGCGCTCCTTCCTTCCTCCCGACCTCCGAGACCTCATCGCACATCGCGCCGAGTAGCGCGTTCTCGCCGGGAATTGCCTCACGCCGCTTCGCGGCGTACCTTTGGCAGCGATCGTAAGGAGAATCGGCCATGAGCAAGCCCGCGCGCCTGCGCGATTTCGTTCAGTCCTTCACCCGCCTGGTCGAGCAGGCCGGCGGCGACGAGGAGCGCATCTTCGACGAAGGCAAGAAGCTCCTCTCGGAGCTCGTGCGCCACGACGACTGGCTGCCCGACGATTTCGCCAAGCCGAGCGCGGAGCGCTATCAGCAATACCTGCTGTATTGCGACCCGTTGGAGCGCTTCTCGGTAGTGAGCTTCGTCTGGGGACCGGGCCAGACCACGCCGGTGCACGACCACACGGTGTGGGGCATGGTCGGCGTCATGCGCGGCGCGGAGCTGTGCGAGGAATTCGTGCGTGATGCCGCGACCGGCCGCCTCCGCTCGGCGGGCAGCCACTCGCTGCCGCCCGGCGGCATCGACCTCGTCTCGCCGCGCGTCGGCGACATCCACAAAGTATCCAATGCGCTCGCCGACCGTCCCTCGGTCAGCATCCACGTCTACGGCGCCAACATCGGCGCCGTGCGCCGGCACACTTACGATGCCGCCACCGGCGCGCCGCAAAACTTCATCTCCGGCTATTCGAGCAGCGTCACGCCGAACCTCTGGGATCGCTCCGCGGAACTGCACGCCCGCGCATGAAGGCGCATTCGCTGCCATGCGGCTGAGCGACTGCCACAATTTCCGGGACTTCCGGGAGCTCGCGCGGCGGCGGCTGCCGGGGCCGATCTTCAACTACATCGACGGCGCGGCCGACGACGAGACGACGTACCGGCGCAACAGCGAGGCCTTCGCGCGCTGCGACCTCGTGCCGAACATCCTGCGGGGCGTCGCCGAGGTCGATCTCTCGGTGCGAGTGATGGGGCACAAGCTGGCGCTGCCCGTCTACTGCTCGCCAACCGCGCTGCAGCGCCTATTCCACCATACTGGCGAGCGCGCCGTGGCCGCGGCGGCGGCGAAGTACGGCACGATGTTCGGCGTGTCCTCGCTCGGCACGGTAGGCCTGGAGGAGCTGCGCAAGGCGCACGCAACGCCGCAAACCTACCAGTTCTACTTCCATAAGGACCGCGGCCTGAACCGCGCGATGATGCAGCGCGCCAAGGACGCGGGCATCGACGTGATGATGCTGACGGTCGACAGCATCACCGGCGGCAACCGCGAGCGCGACCTGCGCACCGGCTTCAGCATACCCTTCAAGCTCACCCTGGGCGGCATGCTGCAGTTCGCGCTCAAGCCGATGTGGGGCTTGAACTACGTGACCCACGAGCGGTTCCGCCTGCCGCAGCTCGACGAGCACGTAGACATGGGAAAGGGGCCGATGTCGATCGGCCGCTATTTCACCGAGATGCTCGACCCGGCGATGACCTGGGACGACGTGGCGAAGATGGTCGGCGAGTGGAACGGCCAGTTCTGCCTCAAGGGCGTAATGTCGGTCGAGGATGCGCAGCGCGCGGCCGAGATCGGCTGCACCGGCATCATCCTGTCCAACCATGGCGGCCGCCAGCTCGACGGCTCGCGCGCGGCGTTCGATCAGCTCGCCGAGGTGGTCGACGCCGTGGGCGATCGGATCGACGTGATGATGGACGGCGGCGTGCAGCGCGGCACGCACGTGCTCAAGGCGCTCTCGCTCGGCGCGAAGGCGGTGGGCCTCGGGCGCTACTATCTCTTTCCGCTCGCCGCCGCGGGGCAGGCCGGCGTCGAGCGCGCGCTCGAGCTTATGCGCAGCGAGCTCGTGCGCGACATGAAGCTGATGGGCTGCACCTCGGTCGGCCAGCTCTCGCGGGAGAACCTGCGCTTCCGCTAGCGCTAGGCGTGCGCGCGCCGCTGCGGGTCGACGATCTTCTCCAGGCGATCGAGCACGCGCATGCAGGGCAGGAGCTGGGCGAGGCTTCCGTTCGGCTCGCGCTTCTCCTGGATCGCCGCGATGAACTCGCGGTCCTCGAGCTCGATGCCGTCCATCGAGACGTCCACTTTGGAGACGTCGATCGGGTTCTTCTTCCCGTCCGCCAGGTCGTCGTAGTAGGCGAGATAGGTACCGTTGTCGCAGATGTAGCGGAAGAACGAGCCGAGCGGGCCGTCGTTATTGAACGAGAGCGAGAGCGTGAGGATCGCGCCGGAGGGCACCTTCGCCACGATGCCCATGTCCATGGCGATCTTCAGCTCGGGGTGCTGCGGGCCCTGCACCGCGTAGCAGTCGGAGATCGTCTCGCCGGCCTGGTACTGGAAGAGGTCGATGGTGTGCGCCGCGTGGTGCCAGAGCAGGTGGTCGGTCCAGCTCCTCGGGTTGCCGGCGGCGTTGATGTTCTTGCGGCGGAAGAAGTAGGTCTGCACGTCCATCTGCTGGATCTTCAGCTCGCCCTTGCCGATGCGCTTGTGGATCCACTGATGGCTCGGGTTGAAGCGGCGCACGTGCCCGCCCATTGCGGTGACTCGCGTCTCGGTGGCGATCTTCACCAGCCGCTCGGCATCCGCGAGGCTGTCCGTGATCGGGATCTCCACCAGCACGTGTCTTCCGGCCCGCATCACCTGCTCGGCCTGGCGGCAGTGCATCTTCGTCGGCGTGGTGAGGATCACTGCGTCGGCGCGCTGGATGCCCTCGGCGAGGTCGAGCGTATGGTGCGCAATGCCGTACTTCTTCGCCACCTCGGCAGTCGAGGCCGCGCTGCCGCCGACGAGCGAGGTGACCTGCACGCCCGGGATGCGCTTCAGCGCGTCGAGGTGCTTCTGGCCGAAGGCGCCCTGGCCGGCGACGCAGATCTTCATTTCGCTCTCCTGTTCTCGAGAATGATGTGGCCGACCGCGGTGTTGGAAGCCGGGACGGTGTAGAAGCGGTACACCTCATCGACCTTGTCGTCGAGCGCGCCGCGCATGATCAGCCACATGACGAGCTCGATCGCCTCGGCGCCGGCCTCGCGCATGTACTCGAGATGCGGAATACGCGTCAGCTTCTTCGGATCGCGCGTCAGGTTGTCGAGGAAGGCCTTGTCGAACTTGCTGTTGATGAGCCCCGCGCGCGGGCCGGAGATCTGGTGCGACATGCCGCCGGTGCCGAGCACGAGCACGCGCACGTCCTCGGGCCACGAGCGGATCGCCTTGCGCAGCGCGCGCCCGAGCATGAAGCAGCGGTGCCCGGTCGGCGGCGGATAGAGCACGACGTTGACGGCAAGCGGAATCACGCGGCAGGGCCACTCCGCCGGCGAGCCGAACAGCAGGTTGAGCGGCACGGTGAGGCCGTGGTCGACCTGCATCTTGTTCACCACCGTGAGATCGAACTCGTCGAGGATCACCGACTGCGCGATGTGCGCGGCGAGCTCGGGATGGCCCCGGACCACCGGCACCGGGCGCGGCCCCCAGCCCTCGTCGGCCGGGGGAAACTCGGGTGCACAGCCGAGCGCGAAGGTCGGCACCAGCTCGACCGAGAAGGCGGACGCGTGGTCGTTGTACACGCCGATCACCACGTCGGGCTTCATCTTCGCCAGCAACGCCTTGGTTTTCTCGAAGCCCGAGAACACTCGCTGCCAATAGGGTTGCTCGGTCTTCTTGTTGTCGATCGCCGCGCCGATCGCCGGCACGTGGGAGGTGGCCGCACCGCCGATGATCCTAGCCACGCTTGGCTCCCTTCCCGGGTTTCTTCTTCGCGGTCCTGCTGCGGTTGCCTTCCACCGACCGGCCGCCGCGAAGCATCATCGCCGCGTAGTCCTCCTGCGTCATTCCGGTCATGAGGGCGGCGAGATGCTGGAAAGAATGCCCGTCCGTGGCGCCGAGCTTGGCGGTGAAGTAGATGTTGCCGCCCAGCTCGAGCATGCGGTTGTAGTCGCGATCGAGGATCGCCTGCGCCTGCTCGGGGGTAAGCGGAAAGCGCTTCAGATATTCCGCCTCGTTCGCGCGGAACGCCTTGCGGTTCTCGTCCTTCATCAGCGACATGCAGAACATGTTGATGCCGTACCCCTGCCGCGAGCGCTCGGCGTCGAAGACGAAAGTTCCGGGAATGTCGTCGTAGTCCTGTTCGGTACGGGGCACGGTGTCTCCAGGGACGCTTACAGCGCAGGCGCCGCCATGTCGTGCGCGGCGAGGCGATTTTAGCCTAGGCCGGGATGAGAAACTCGACCGCGCTGTCCGCGTCGACGGCCACTTCGACGATGCCGGCCAACTCGTCCGGCTCGTCGTCGGGGTTGGGCCGCGCCTTGTCGTCGAGGTGCATGGCGAACCCGGTCCACTCGAGCTCCAGGCGCCGGCCGCGCACGCTCGGCAGGATCGCCAGGCGCTCGCGGTTCTCCTGCCACTCGTCGAGGTAGTGCACCAGCCGCTCGCGCTCGGCCTCGGTGACAAGCACCACGTCGAGCTCCCCGTCGCCGGGGCGGCTCTCGAGCGCGAGATGCAGGTTCGGGCCGATATAGGGCATGTTCACGGCCTCCATCAGAAGGTAACGGCCGGAGATGTCCCGCCCGTCGAGCGCGGCGACGATCTCGATCGGCTCGAACTCGGCCGCCGCGTCGCGCAGCGCGCGCAGACCGCGCTTCACCGGCGAGCGCCCGTCCTTCAGCTTCTCGCTCGCCGGCTCGGCGAGCAGGCGGGCGAAGAGCCCCGCGCCGACGCCCTCCATGAAATTGCGCTCGCCCCAAGGCCCGGCGACGCGTCCGATATCGACCTTCACTCGCCGCGCGTTTTGCAGGCCGCCGTCGAGAGCGCGCACGATCTCCTCGAAGGGCCGCTCGAGCAAGCCGAGCGCGCGCGCCACGTTGTTCGCGGTGCCGGAGGGCAACACGGCGATCGGCACGCCGCGGCCGACCATGCGGCGCGCCACCTTGGCGACCGTACCATCGCCGCCGGCGACCATGACGAGGTCCGCCGGCTTGCGCAGGACGCGCTTCAGCCCCTTGTCCTTTGCCGAGTGGTAGCGCACTTCGTAACCGAATTCGCGCAGGAAGCGGCACAGCCGCGCGGCGTCGTTACGCGCGTGCCGCCCGGCCTTGGGATTGTGGATCAGCGTGACGCGCACGGTATTTGCTCGGCGCAGGGGAGACCATGCGCATCCTCATTACCAACGACGACGGCGTCTATAGCCCGGGTATAGCCGCCTTGGCGCAGGTCGCTTCCCGATTCGGCGAGGTGCGCATCGTCGCCCCGGACGTGGAAATGTCCTCGGCCGGCCAGTCGATCACCGCCTCGCGCCCGGTGAGCTACAAGCGCACCGCCTTGGCCGAGCTGCCGGAGGGGGTCGAGGCCTATCGGGTGAACGGCACGCCAAGCGACTGCGTGATGCTCGGCAGCACGCTGTGGGCGAACGTCGGCCTCGTGCTCTCCGGCATCAACATCGGCTCGAACATCGGCAACGCGATCTGGCATTCGGGAACCCTGGCCGGGGCCAAGCAGGCGGCGCTCCTGGGCCTGCGCGGCATCGCGCTCAGCAGCCCGGCCACCGACGAGGCCCAGCCGGACTTCGAGATGCTGAAGCCCTGGGCCGCGACCGTGCTCGAGCGGCTGCTCCACTTTCCCGATCCGTGCCTGATCAACGTCAATTTCCCCGCGCGGCCGCCGCGCGGCACGCGCTGGACGCGGCAATCGGTGCGCCATTACGACGGAAGCGTCGTGCCCGGCAAGGACCCCATGGGCCGCACGCACTACTGGTTCACCGTCGTGCCGGTGGATGCCACCGAGGAGGGTACGGACCGCTGGGCGGTGGAGCAAGGCTACGTGTCGCTCATGCCGCTGCGCCTGGACCTCACCGACCACGGCGAGCTCGCGCGGGTTCGCGAGCTCGAGGACTGGCAGAGCCTTAAGTTCGCCTGAGCGCATGGTGCGCGTCGGCATCTCGGGATGGCGCTACGAGCCGTGGCGCACGGTGTTCTACCCGGAGGGGTTGCCGCACCGGCGCGAGCTCGAGTTCTGCGGCTCGCATTTCCCGACCGTCGAGATCAACGGCTCGTTCTACTCGCTGCAGCGCCCGGAGTATTACGCGCAGTGGTATCGCGAGACGCCGCGCGGCTTCGTCTTCGCGGTGAAGGGCTCGCGCTACATCACCCACATGCTGCGCCTGACGAAGATGGAGAGGCCGCTCGCCAACTTCTTCGCTTCCGGCATCCTCAATCTGCGCGACAAGCTCGGGCCCTTCCTCTGGCAATTCCCGCCGATGTTCACCTTCCGGCCGGAGCGCCTGGAAGCGTTCTTCGAGCTCCTGCCGCGCACGACCGGCGAGGCGCTCGCGCTCGCGCGCCGGCGCGATGCGCGCATGCACGGCCGCTCGCGCCTCGCCATCGACGCCGACCGGCGGCTGCGCCATGCCGTCGAGATCCGCCACCCGAGCTTCATGAGCGAGGCGTTCGTCCGTCTGCTGCGCCGGCACGGCATCGGCCTCGTCGTCGCCGATACCGCGGGGAAGTGGCCGAAGATGTTCCACCTCACCGCCGACTTCGTGTACGTGCGCCTGCACGGCGACGTGAAGATCTATACCAGCGGCTACTCGGAGCGGGCGCTGGCGAGCTGGGCGCGCCGCATCCGGAGCTGGGACCGCGACGGGCGAGACGTCTACGTCTATTTCGACAACGACGTGAAGGTGAAGGCGCCCTTCGACGCGCTGAACCTCATGCGCAAGCTCGGCCTGCAGTGGCAGGTAGAGGAGTCCTGCGAAACGCCGCTGCCGCGCCACCGCGCCGGCGTTCGCGTGCCCCGGCTGAAATACGCTTATGGGCCGCGCGTCACGCGGGGGAACCGCGCGTGGGACGACCTGAAACGATCTTGAACTCGTAGAGCCGGCATTCGAGCGCGCCGTTCCAGAGCGGGGTGCGCGCCGACGGGGCGAGGCCGATCAGCTTGGGCAGGCGCAAATCGGCCGTGAAGATGTAGCAGCGCCAGCCGGCGAACTTGCGTTTCAGCGCATCGCCGAGCTTGGGATAGAAGCGCGCCAGCTCGTCGGCGGCGCCGATCCGCTCGCCGTAGGGCGGATTCATCACCATCACGCCGGCGCTCGCCGGTGCCGCGCGCTCCAGCACGTCGGCACGCTCGAGCGTCACCCAGCGCTCCACGCCCGCGGCCGCGAGATTGCGCCGCGCCATGCCGAGTACCTTGGCGTCGGTGTCGCTCGCGTAGAGGCGAGGGACGAGCGGTGAGAAGCGCTCCTCCTTCTGCACGCCTTGCCAGAGTCCGGCGTCGAAAGCGCTGAGCCGCTGAAAGCCGAACTCGCGCCGCCCGCCCGGCGGCTTGCCACGCGCCATCGCGGCCGCCTCGACGACGAGCGTCGCGCCGCCGCACATCGGGTCGAGCAGCGCTTCCTCGGGTCGCCAGCCCGAAAGCATGACGATCCCGGCCGCGAGGTTCTCGCGCAGCGGCGCCTCGCCGGCGCCGGCGCGCCAGCCGCGCTTGAAGAGCGGCTCGCCGGAGGTGTCTAGGTAGAGCATGCCGCGCGCGCTTTCGAGGAAGGCGTGAATGCGCACCTGCGGGCTCGTGCGCTCGACGCTCGGGCGTCGCCGCGTCGCTTCGCGAAAGCGGTCGCACACCGCGTCCTTGATGCGCAGCGTCGCGAACTCGAGGCTTCTCAGCGGGCTTTTCTGCGCCGTGATATAGACGCGCAGGCTGCGCTCGACTGCGAAGTACTTCGGCCAGTCCAGTGCGTGTACAGCCGCGTAGAGATCGTGCTCATTGCGGTAGTCGAATTCGCCGACGCGCCACAGGATGCGCGAGGCGATGCGCGACCACAAATTGGCGCGATAGCAGGCGTCCCAGCTCCCGGAAAAGCTGGCACCGCCGGGGACGGCCGCCGCGTCCGCCACGCCGAGCGCCGTGAGCTCGCGCACGAGGAGCGGCTCGAGGCCGCGCGGGCAGGTCGCGAAAAAACGCTCAGAACGGCTTGAAGACAACGAGGAACACCGCGGCGAAGAGAACGACGGTCGGAAACTCGTTGAACCAGCGGTACCACACGTGATTGCGGGCGTTCCGGTCGGCGGCGAAGTCGGCGAGGAGCTTGCCGCACCAGACGTGGTAGCCGGCGAGCAGCGCGGCGAGCCCCGCCTTGGCGTGCAGCCACCCGGAGGGCGGGAACCAGCCGAACCAGAGCCACAGGCCGAGCGCCACGGTCAGCACCCCGCCCGGGGTCATGATCCCCCAGAAGAGCTTGCGCTCCATCACCTTGAAGCGCTCGCGCGTCGCTTGATCCTCGGTCATCGCGTGATAGACGAAAAGCCGCGGCAGATAGAAGAGCCCCGCGAACCACGTCACCATGAAGACGATGTGCAGCCACTTCACCCAGAGCATTAGGCGGTGAACCTTTTTCGCGCGAAATGAAGGGCGATGATATAGCCCGCGGCGGCGTAGGCGAGGAGCACGGCGACGTGCAGCAGGCTCGCCTCGGGCCAGCGCCCGGCGACGAGCGGCCGCACCAGTTGTACGCCGTGATAAAGCGGCAGCGCCTGCGCCACGGCGAGGAGCCAGCCGGGAAGCTGCTGCGCGGGAAAGAACACCCCGGAGATCATGATCATCGGCGTCATGACGAGCGTCATGTAGAAGCTGAAGAAGTCCCAGTTGCGCGCGAGCACCGTCATGATCATGCCGACCGCGGCGAAGGCGAGGCCGACGAGGAACGCGGCGGGCAGCGCGAGCAGCGCGAGCGGCGAGGCGGCGAGGCCGGCCACCGCGGCGACGGCAAGGATCGTCGAGCCCGAGAGCCAGGCCTTGCTCGCAGCCCAGGCGATCTCGCCGCCGACGATGTCGTCGATCACGAGCGGCGCGTAGAGGATGCCGTCCCAGGTCTTCTGCCCGTGCATGCGCGAGAACCCGGAGAACATGGCTTCGAACGAGGCGGTGAACATCGTCGCCGAGCACAGCGTCCCGGCGGCGAAGAAAGCGATGTAGGACATGCCCTCGATCGAGGGCAGCAGCCGCCCCAGCCCGTAGCCCAGGCCGAACAGCATGATCAGCGGGTCGGCGAGGTTGGAGAGCGTGGCGGCGACGATGAGCTTGCGCCAGACGAGAAAGTTGCGCCGCCACACCGAGAACCAGCGCATCGTCAGTCTGTCCC